>CBFDCV010000046.1:0-2031 GCA_965603395.1 uncultured candidate division WWE3 bacterium | reverse complement strand
CCTTGATATATTTGGTAAAATTCTATTTATGGAAAACCAAGAAAACACTGCTCAACCAAACCAAGCTGCTCAACCTTCTGAGCCACAATCACCTAAAGAAATAGAAATAGAGGAGAAAAGGGATAAGTTCTATAAGAAAATCAAACTTATTGCACTAGGTACGCTGATTCTTATTTTCTCAATAATATTAATAGCTCTTGTTCGCATCATCTATAACAAAACCAAAGAAGCTTATGTTGTTAGCTCGGAAACCGGATCTACTTTACCAGGACAAGAAATCATCATCACGGAAGAAAGCCCTATTGAGGTAGAAAAATGGGAAATTTACTCCAGTGAAAAATACCGTTTTTCATTTGATTACCCTAAAGGAGATGGTCTTTTTGTGAGCAACTTATCAGCCGAGGAGTTTTTAGTGGAAATTAGATCATCCAACATAGTTCCTGATGAAAATCCCGATGGAGAAAACCTAGTAAAAGGATATATTTTCCGTGTCACGCCCTTAAGATTGGCAACCAGTGATTTGGAAAGAGCCGCTAATGCAAAAAGGGATTGGTATTTGTCATATTGTCCGGAGACTTCCACCATTTCCCAAGCCACAGAAAGGACAACAGCCCGGATGGAGGCAGTGGGTTTTGACATTACAGACTGCAACAGTGACTACTTTATTACGTACATTACCGCTAATGATTTTGTATATGAGGTCATGCAAATTTATAAAGGTGATCTTGGTTTTGAGCAAATCTATAAATCCAGAACAAACCAGATACTCAGCTCCCTGGTGATCGATGTAGACTTGCCTGAACTTTCTCCCACCGTAACATACCAAAATAAAGCTTTGGGATTTAGTTTTGAGTATCCACGCGGAATGGATACTCAGTGCTGCGTAGTACCTGCTCCTCCCCAAGATAATACAAAAACCTTGATCACATTAGCTGAAAATGATAACTCTGACGCCATCGGGTTTTTCTATTCACATAATAACTACGGCACAGATGCATACGACCTCATAGAAAATCAAAGAATGAAGTTGTCTGATGAGTATGCCATTGTGAAAAATAAAGTTCCTGACGGCACCCAAACTGAGCTGACGATAAGCGGACAAAGAGCTATAGTGTTGTCGGGTTACTCCTGGAGAGGAAATGACCTGATCTTCATCCCTATGCCTAATAAGCAAAATGTCCTAACCATATCCAAAATGAACGTATCCGATGAAACCTTTAATACTATTGTAGAGAGCTTTAAGCTCAAGTAAAACAAAGCTTTTCTGACTGTTGTGAGTTTTACCAAATAAGGGTTTTAAAGTTTTTTCAACTTCTTCGATCCATCTTTTGTAAAACAGGCTGTTTCCTGAAAAAAGGAGTAGCTCCATAGCTACTCAAAGTAAGGCTCCAAACCCTCAAGAATTTTAGCAAAAACCTCATCTACCGTCCCTGTGGCATCCACATTAATCCAAGTATCACTGAAATCAGGGTGCGTACTAGCAAAATCGTAGCCGTCAGAAACTCTACCGTAAAATGACCTATAAACATCCTTGTCCATTCTTTCAAATTTATCTCCCTGCTTATCGAAGGCCCGCTCCATTCCCTTATCAATGTCGTACTCCAAGTAAATAACAACATCAGGCATTACTTCTTCAATGGCTTCTTTATTGATGTTATAAACTTTATCAAAACCCAACTCTCTGCCAAAAGCCTGATTAGTCATGGAGGAAAGGAAACTCCTATCAGCCACTACGATGCCTCCCTTATCCAACACCGGCTTTACCACACTTCTTAGTGATTGTGCCCGGGAAGCAGCATATAAATAAGCTTCACAAATGTGTTCCATTTCTTCGTCAAATTCAATGCCCTGCACCACGTTTCTTATAGTATCAGCAATTTCCGTTCCTCCCGGTTCCCTAGTAAGAAGAACCTCTCTGCCTTTGTGCTTTTTCTTGAGATATTCTGTTAGTTTTTTGGACTGTGTGGACTTACCTGTCCCCACAACCCCTTCAAAAACAATGTACATACTTTTATTGAGCAGTGAAAAATT
>CBFDCV010000045.1:0-2635 GCA_965603395.1 uncultured candidate division WWE3 bacterium | reverse complement strand
ATATCTCCTCTTACTGATAGTTTAGAAGCAGGAGCTGTTGTTCCTATGCCTACGTTACCTCCTGTATCCATAATGGCAAAGTCAGATGCATTAGAAGGATAGTAGTATGCTCCTTCATCTCTCCAAAGGCCAGAAGTACCAGTAGCCACATCGTATAAAGCTACATCAAGGGCATTTAGAGAGGTGGTCAGAGGATCATTATCAGCTACATATCTCTGATCGGTATAGGTTCGAACACCGATTTGCTCTCCCAACAAGTCCTCACCACCTAAGATAATGTCATAACCATTAGCTACCCTTATATCTCCGGTAACATCAAGCTTATAGGCAGGAGCTGAGTTACCAATGCCTACGTTGTTTGCAGGATCTTCAGGATACAAATCATTACCAACCAAAATCCAATAGCTAGTAGGGCTAGTCCAGGAAGCATCTCCGTCAGCGTCAGAGGTAAATAAATAGCCGGGGGAGGCTCCGGTTGGCATCCTGAATCCTGTTGTATTTAAAGTACCATTCACATCCACTTTATATGAAGGAGCGGTAGTGCCTATACCAATATTCCCGGTACCTTCTTCTAGGAATAACATGTCTATCCCTGAATCATCATATATATACAAGTCACCCTGAGCCGCACTTAGTTGAATAGTATTACCTGCAGTATAAGCATCTTGTAGTGAGACAGCAGAAGATATATTCTGCCATGATATGCCATCATAGAACACAACGGCATCAACATTTGTGTCGTAAGCTAGATAGCCGGAGCCAGCAGCAGTCATGGCGGATGGGGTGGCAGAAATAGGTAATCTGAGACCTTGGATAGAAGTATCGTCGTGAAGTATGTTTGATAGATCCATGAGAGTGTGGTCAGCCATTACCACATCACCATCAGCCTGAATTTGGAACTCACTATTAGTGCCTACAGAGAAAGTAGCGGCCGGATTATCAGTTAATAGGCCCATTCTTCTATTAATTTTATTCCAGTATAAATATTGACCACCCGCTTCTAGGCTGTCACCATCGGAAAAAACGATACCCTCGTCTTCGATATCTATACTGTCTAGGATGGTTATGTCCAGATTGTCGATTTTGTTGATATCATAGGCAGAGGCTGTTACTACGTCTCCATTGATCTGCCATTCACCTGAAAAATTGAAGGCACCCCCATAATTGACCTCAGAAGACAGGTGATCGCCTGTAATGGTTCCTAAAGCTATATTTTCACCCTCTATAACACCCAAAGCTATTCGAACATTATTTAGGCTCTCAGCCACGATATCACCCTTTAATCCCAAAGTAGCTTCCAGAGTGTCTTCGGTAGTTTGGTCAATCTCCAGTACCCCGCTAATAGATGGAGTGAACAAGCCGCTCAGTAGGTTAGAGTAGCCTCTGATCTCCAGATCCGAGTATCCGGTTATATCATCTTGTACCTGTAAAAATTCTTCGATGAAAAGATCTTTCTTTCCAAGGACCGGGACGTTAAATACGTATCGCCAATTTTTGCCAGCATGCTTGTAGGCCAAAACATTCTCATCCAGTTTGTTACGATACTTATTGTAAATATCAAATGATAAACCTCCTGAGAGATCAGCTACAGTAGACAAGTTACCTTTTAGAAACGATACTGTAATGAGCAGTGCCGTAACCAAGCTCAGTCCTATAGTCGACTTTATGAGGTTTCTTATAAGGAAATCAAAGTTTAGTCCTTTGGGAGGTCTTTGTGCTAGGTGAGTGAGGTGGTAGTTTGCAGGTTCATAGGCAGGTTGTACGATTTCAACACCCTCCGGAGCGATGTCCTCATCAATGGTTGGGCTAGGGGTTAAAGCAGGTTTTTTAGTTGTAATAACAGGCTTTATAGCAGGTTTTGGTTGACTGATTGCAGAGGTTGATTTGACAACTATTTTGGATAATAACTCTGATTGCTTTTCAAGCTCAAGACGACCTTTAAGTTCTAGTATGGCGCTATTTTCGAATACTCTGTAGCCGTTGGAAAGTCTTTTTGAGCTTATTTTACCGCTTTCTTCTAGTCTGAGAAGTGTGGAACGAGAGATACCAAGTAGTTTGGCTGCCTGGGTGATTTTTAAGGCAGAGTTTAAATTTTGGGCAGAAACTTTACTCATTTAGCAGGTCTGGCAAAACCTGTTCAAACATTGTTGTTTGGGGAAAAGAACAGGTTTAATACTATGGTATAAAGTATTGAAAATGTTGTCAACAGTTGTAAAGATGATAAAAAGTGCGAACAATGACTATTTGCTTATAGATTAGGCAGTAACCAGACACAGAAAAGCCAACAAAATGTACTCAATTTGAAGTAGTTTATTACCCAATTTTTAGAAGAAGTAGAATATTTAAAAAAGTAAGAAAATTTGTCAGAAGGAGAATATTAGAGATTTTATAAGTTTTGATAAAAAACATGATAAGAGGTTGGTAGGTAAAAAAGGCAAAAAAGGGCAAAAATTAGAAGTGTTATGAAAGAAGAAGCGGTAGGCAAAGTAACATACTACAGGGCATGTATCAGTATCACAAAATTATGAGTGCGTTTATGAGCAAGAAAGTAAGATGAGAATAAAACAAAATATAGAATGCGAAAGTATATTAGTAAAAATGCGAGGTGATTACTGTGAGGTGATTACAAGGTGAG
>CBFDCV010000044.1:0-2744 GCA_965603395.1 uncultured candidate division WWE3 bacterium | reverse complement strand
GCTGTAAATTCAAAAACCTGATCATTGCCATTTCCTCCATCAAATGGGATTGCCATGTCCTCTCTACCGTGAAAAATGATAACGGGCTTGGGAACCCCTGACTGATCTAACCATTCGTATTCCTCAGCGTCCTCATACATACCTCCAACTGCGCCTGCTACTACTCCAACAGCAGAAAATATTTCAGGTTTTTTTAGTGCCATCTGATACGCCAACATCCCACCATTAGAAAATCCAACTACATAAACTTTTTTGGTATCGATATTATATTTTTCCGCCACTTCATCAATGACTTTAGTCACAAAGCCCACATCATCAATATTTTGTTTTAACGCGTAGTCACAGCAAAATTCACTGTTCCAGGAACGAGGTGCGAGTGTTTTTTCCTGCACTCCATAAGGATAGACTACAAAAAACCCGTCCCGGTCTGCCTTCCTGCTTAGCCCTGTCCTAATTTCCATAGTACGGGCGTTCTCAGTATGACCATGTAAAGCAACTACCAAAGGATACGAATCCTTTTCAAAATACCCACTTGGTACATGCAGCCTGTACTTCCTTAATAGACCGTCGTGCTCTATTTCCTTTTCTTTAGACTTAAATGTGGTGATACCAAAAAAGACAGAGGTTCCTAAAAGTATTAAAATGAGGGCAGAAACAAAAAAGTTTTTAATCATATTCGTAAATTTTATTATATATGAGAGACGTAAGAATTAAAAAGTATTTAAAAAAAATGTCCTATACATATGCCCTTGGATTCCACTGTGTATTGGATCTGGTTCGAGCTAAACCTTCCAGAGTAGTAAAGGTGTTATTTAAAAATGAGGCTAACCGTTTTAAAGAAACCAAGCAGATAAGATTTTTGTGCCAGCAAAACAAGATCAGGTACGAATTTAACAATAAGTTAGTGGATAAAATTGCCGCTAAGAAAAATACTTATGCGGCAGCTGTGTTCGAAAAATACGAGGATGAGCTAGACCCAACTGCAAATCACATTGTTTTGGTCAATCCCAGTGATTTTGGTAATGTGGGGGCCGTAGTTAGATCCATGGCCGCTTTTGGATTCAGGGATTTGGCTTTAATTAGGCCTGCTGCTGACATTTTTGACCCAAAGGTGATTAGCACCACCACCGGAGCCTTATTTAAAATAAAGGTTAAACACTTTGACACTTTTCAAGACTATGTTGACCAGTTTGAATTCCACCACTGTTTTCTTTTTAAATTAGATGGGGATAAGAAGTTAAAGGGCACAAAGTTTAATCCATTATATACTTTAGTTTTTGGCCATGAGACAAGGGGTTTGGATTCCGAGTATGACAAGTTTGGCACCACCATAAAAATTAGGCAGAGTGAAGAAACGGATTCTCTTAATTTAGCCGTGTCAGCTTCAATTGCTATGTATAAAGCTTCAAGCTAAGCTTTTGATTAGATCATTTCCACTTTATATTGCACCCTGTACTTGGTTTTTGCTCAGGACTAACCGGCTTGTCCTCTAAAACGGCGTCTATGGCAGCTCTCAAGTCTGCGCCTGTGACCTCCTTACCGCTTCCGGGACGGCTATTGTCCGCTTGCCCCCTATATACAAGGTTGCGGTTACTATCAAAAACGTAGAAATCCGGTGTGCAAGCTGCTTTATACGCCTTTGCTACCTCTTGAGATTCATCATAGGCGTAAACAAATGGGTATTCACCATCTTGGGCATACTCCTGCATCTTTTCGAAACTGTCATCCGAGTATGCATCAGCATCATTTGAATTTATACCAATAAAAGCTACATCAGTGGTCTTGTAATCGTTAACTAGTTTAATAAAACCGTCCATGATATGCACCACATAAGGACAGTGGTTGCACATGAATACCACCACTAGTACTTTTTTATCTTGAAAATCAGCTAATGAATAGGTCTTACCATCAACAGCAGGTAAATTAAAATCCGGGGCCTTGGTACCCAAAGGTACCATAACTGATGGTGTTAAAGACATAAATCCTCCCATTAAATAAGTATTAAAAATATATTACAGGAAAATCTACGGCTTATCAGGACATTCTGCATCAAGATCTACACAGGCGTAAACACAGCCGGGACATGACTCATTGTCCGGTCCGTATGCACACTCTTTGTTGGGATCTTCCGGATCTTCAAACGCGCTCCCCGAAGAACCGCACACACAGTATCCTTCATAGCTCCAGTGGGCATCAGAAATATCATTGCAGTTAGCCTGGATGCATCCTCTTCCGCTTTGAGGATCCCATTTATAACCGGGTGCACAAGCGTAGTTTTCACCTGCACTTGCTGAACCTGTTTTTTCTTCTTCTTTCTTTTTTTCTTCTTCTTTGGGACTCAGCTTCTCCAAAAGTTTTATCCCATCCCCCGACTCCTTGATCCCTTCGTTCATCAAATCTTTCAACCTTTGATCCCAGTTTTTCTTTAAATACTCTGCATCCTGCTTTAGTTTATCCTTAAGACTCTTTTTTATTCGATCCATTAAATCTGTTCTTTGTTCATCTGTAAGATCAGGCTTTTTACCCAATGCGTCATCCATTTCCCTTTCCACCAAAAAGTCCAGCACAGCGTCAAAACCACCACTTCCGCCTTTTAGAAAATCCAAAATAACCTCAGGATTTATAAATTTCTCCATTTCCCTATCTAATTCTTTGAAAACAATGCCTTCCATGTCTTTTAAGGCAGTTTTAAAAAGATCCTTACCAAAAAGCTTGATCACATCTTTAGGCCCCATGTTTTTGGA
>CBFDCV010000043.1:0-2854 GCA_965603395.1 uncultured candidate division WWE3 bacterium | reverse complement strand
TGGCTTCCTTTTTCAGTGGAAACGGTAGTATATGTGTAACCTTTTGACGGTGGGGGTGGTGGTGGTGGTAAAGAGGCCACATACTCTGCGTAAGCTTCATCCATCTTTTCATTAGACCCCTCGATTTCTCCCAATAAGTCTTCAAATTCCCGATCGATGATCTTTTGACCCCACTCCTTCATTTTCTCTGTGGCTTCTTCAACATTAAGTTTGGCATTTTCATTTCTTTTTATCTTGGCTTCATAATCTTCGTACAATTCATAGACCTCATTTATGCTGGCAACCAAACCTCCCTCAGGAGTTTCTTTTATACTTTCCAGTTCTTCCTCCAAATTAACCAATTCGTTTTCCAGGTTTTGTTTTTCCAATAAAGATAGGTGTTCATTAAAAAGTTCTTCGGATAAGTTTTGTTTAAAATTCTCCTGAGCTTCTTTTACTTCTGAGTAGCCCATTTTCAATGAACTGATGTTGCCTTGTGATCGATAAAATAAAAATGTTAATAAAACAATGGGCGTGTAAACCAAAACTACGGCAAAAGCCACCATTAAAATATGTTTCTTTTTGGGATGAGGCAGTTTCATCTTATTAATAATAGGTGAAGGTTGTGCCTATAGCAACCTATTTTTAATATGGTGAACGCATGCGACATTATATATTCGAACTAAAGCAACGTAGATAGTCAAATTTTAAGTTATAGAGTATAATCCCTCGGACGTAGATAATAATACAAGTATTTTGCCAAGGAGGCTGTGGTGGTCGACGAAATAGCGAAAGTTAATAATGAGAAGGTTGAGAGCTTGTTGGAGGAAGGTGATCGATTCTTGGAAAGCGGTGATTTATTTCAAGCTAACCGGTGTTTTAGAGAGGCTAATAAAATTGCCAAATTCGCAGGTTCGTATAGATTAGTCTTGAAAGTCGCCGAAAAAATAAATCAGGTAGTCGATGCGGCTCTTAAGAGACCTTCCGGATGCTCAATTTGAGCAACCCAAACCCCATCAATACAAACCTGATGGGGTTTTCTCTTTTGTGACGATTTTCTATCATACCCGATTAATAATAAGTAATGTGCGGAATCTTCGGATATGCCTCAGCTGAAGAAAAAAATGCCTTTGAAGTTATCCACAGGGGTCTTAAAAGGTTGGAGTACCGAGGGTATGACTCTTGGGGAATTTCCCTTTTACAAAATAATCGAATAAAAACATATAAAACTACTAATGATTTAGACGAAAAGCCAAAATACACTGCCACCATAGCAAAAACAGGTATCGGACACACCCGATGGGCTACCCACGGCGGAGTTACCAAACCCAATGCTCATCCTCACTTTTCTTCTGACGGATCCTTTGTTTTGGCTCAAAATGGGATTGTGGAAAACTTCCTTGATTTAAAAGCTTTTTTGGAAGGTGAGGGTTATAAATTTAACACCCAAACAGATACGGAAGTAATTGTAAAACTAATTGAATATTATAAAAAATCCGCTAAAAGTTTTGAACAGGCACTGATAAAGGCTTTCAAAAAGCTCAAGGGAAGAAACACTATCATTATACTAACCAAGAAAAACAGTGTTCTAGCAATAAAAAACGGCTCTCCGCTAACAGTTGGCGTAGGAGACAAGGAATGGATATTTTCTTCTGATACTTTGTCGTTTTCGGACCGGACAAACAGGGTTATTGTGCTGGAAGATGGGCAGATGGTTGTTTTTGACGGCCAAAACATCAAATTAACCGATTTGCAGACAAAAAAAGTTATCCACAAAAGACCCGTTGAGTTGGAATTTGGTCAAGATAAAATAGACAAGGAAGGATTTGATCATTTTATGTTAAAAGAGATAATCGAACAGAAAAACGCTGTGCTTGACGCCACAAACTATGCTTTGAAAGAGTTAAAACCGGTTATAAAACTAATTAGGGAAGGTGGGCAGGTTTTTACCATGGGAGCTGGCACAGCTAGCTTTGCGGCCGGACAGGTAGCCTACTTTTTAAGAAAACAAGCAGGCGTTAACGCTGTGGGGTTAAAATCTTATGAAGTTGGCAGCTATGCAGGTGTTTTTAACAAAAAGTCCGTTCTTTTATCTCTCAGCCAAAGTGGGGAAACAGCGGATTCTTTAGAAGCAATAGCCACAGCTAAGAAAAAAGGCACAAAGATAGTTTCTTTGGTGAACATGATGGGATCTACCATGTCCAGAGAGTCAGATTTGGAATACTACCTAAGGGTTGGACCGGAAATATGCGTGGTATCCACTAAAGCCTTTACGGGAAAGGTGGCCTGGGGATACTTATTGGCTAATTCTCTTGCCGGAAACTTCAAAAAAACCAAAGAGGAGTTACGTATTGTTTCGAAAAAGTTAGAAAGATTTTTAAAACCGGAATTTTTCTCTCAAGTCGAGAAGATCTCTAAAACTTTAGTGAAAAAGGAGCACATTTTTGTGCTAGGAAGGGGTCAAAACTATTATATTGCTCAAGAAGGAGCTTTAAAAATCAAAGAAACTTCCTACAAACACGCCGAAGCATTTTCCGCCGGAGAACTAAAACATGGCGTCATAGCCCTAATCGAAAAAGGTATGCCCGTTATTTGCATTGTTTCAGAGGATGAGGAAAAAAATAACATGCTTAATGCCATATCTGAAGTAAAAGCTAGAAAAGGTTATGTTATTGGTGTAGCTAAAAAAGACAATGAGTTGTTCGATAAATTTATAAAAACGCCAAATCTGCGAGGCTTAGATTGCCTGGCCAACGTTATCCCTTTTCAATTAATGGGATATTACATGGGTAAACTACAGGGCTTTAATCCTGATAAACCAAGAAATTTAGCCAAAAGCGTTACTGTAAAATAATCCAACCTAGATTGAATAGAA
>CBFDCV010000042.1:0-2945 GCA_965603395.1 uncultured candidate division WWE3 bacterium | reverse complement strand
TTATTATCTTGTTGTTTATTTTACCGGTATAGGGGTTAAGACACCGCAATCTACGAAAATTACCACTTTGCCCACTGTAGAGAAGAGAGAGGAGCAGCCTATTGATTATGATAGTTTCGGTGTGGTGCACATAGAGGTTGATTCGCCCTCATATGCAAAAAGTAATTTTGATGTAAACCCAACTACAACCGTGACGGTTTACTTTAATGAAGCGGTTGATCTGCAGGACGTGCTTGGCAAGTTTAGACTGATCGATAAAGTTACCGGGGAAAGTGTGTCGGTAGAGATGACCTCGGAGTTGAGAGCCCCAAGTGACACAGCTGATAGTTATACTAAAAAGTGGCAAGAAGTATGGCAGCAAAAGGTTATATTAAGCCCCGCACCTGAATTAGAGCCGGTGACCATGTACGTGGTGGAAATAGAGTCAGGTTATTATAACGAACTCAGGACAGGCACGTCCGGAAGCAACTTCCGCTTTGAGTTTTTGACGGCTGACGAGCCCGGCATACTTAGCACAAATCTTGATAACCATGACTATGAAATGAAGAGCAGCGAAAGTGTTAAGGTCATATTTAAATCTCCCATGAGAGAGGAGGACTTATCAGCAAAAGTACAGCTGCTTCCGCTTACTAACTTCACACTACAAGTAAACGATAAAATCATGACCATTTCTACACCGCTGGAGGTAGGGAGCTATCAGTTAGTCATACCTGCAAACACCATGGATATCTATGAAAGAAGCCTTGGAGACGATTTTGTGGTTGACTTTGATGTTATCTAAATCGGCCTAATTTGAATATATTATTTGACTGATGAATTTTGCCATGATGATGACTATGATGATGAATATGATGACTACGCCGTAGGTTAAAAGCTTAACGGCAAACTTTAAATCCTCCTTTTTTTGCCCTGTTTTTTTGTCTGATTCTGAGTTTCCATCCGATTTTTCAAGCCTTCTTTCCAGCTCTTTAGCCGTACCTGAAATGATAGGAATTATAATTACGCCTGCTAGTATTAAAAGCCAAATATATGCCATACATTTTCAATTGTAGTGGTCAACAGGGTAAAAGGTCAAATGAAAAAATTGAGTACATTTATACACGCTTAATAAAGTACCACTGTATTACAGGCACTACTGATACAACAAGAAACCACACCTTTATCATTACTAGGTTCTGACTGCCATAATAAGTAATAAACATGATGAAAAACAAAGCTCCAAAAAACCTACCGAATCCCAAGGCAATTTCTCTGGCCGCTAGATATTGAGACTCTGTTTCAATGAAAAAGTTGCTTCTGCTTTCGACAGTAGAAAGGATGATGGCAGCAGCAGGAAAGCCAAAAAGAGGCCCTCCCAGAGTAGAAAGTACTCTGTCTATAATGAGCGAGTTGAGGTTAAGGAAACCAATGAAGACTACCTTACCGAAAAATATCAAAAAAGCACCAATGAGAATGAAAAACGACCTTTTCTTAATGTCGATTTTTTTGCCAAGAGTATAAATGTATATAGCGCTTATAAATCCGAACAAAGCAGAGTATAAGCCCATGCTAAACTCGCTTTTGAGTATCTGGTAGGTGAAAACAACTAGTAGGAGCTTGGTAGCGGTTTCGGAAAAGCCGGAAAGGAGTTCGTACAATGAGAAGTATTTAAACCTCCGGCTGTTAGCTATGTTTAGTACTTGTGAAATTCTAAAATGCCTTAGTGAATAGATAGGTAGAAGTTCTACGTAGCCGGCCATGATCAAAAGGACTGATATAGATAGAGCATAAAGCATATAGTAACCGGCAAACTCCATATCTACCACAGTGGGTAGGTACGTGATGAGAAAACCTGCCAGGGCAGGTAAAACTGTGGCTAGGATCATAAATAATCCGGCTAGTGTGCCAAAAAAATGTTCCCGATTTTCGTCATTAGTGAGCCGTATTTGTAGTAGGTTATAAGTGCCCCAGTAGATTCCGGATCCAATACCTTGCAAGATACCTAAAATAATTAAATGGTTTATGAGGTCCTCTCTTAGATAAAGTATTAGCCCGTACATAAAGATCAAAATGAAAAAAGAAAGTCTAAAGACGTTTTTCGATTTTAAGGTGGAGAGCAAAAAACCGGAGAATATGTAGCCAACCAGCATGGAAAGACCATACATCAAATCAAAATAGGCTATGAAACCAAAGTCACTTTTTAAACGCCACAAAAGGACGTGGATGAAACTAGTGGTTAAAAGGGTCGAACAAATGAATAGCAAGTGTAGGAACAAGGTTTTATAGGCATTGTTTGAGATGTGCTTTTGGAGCATTGTATTTATTGTAGCACTTAGAGGCGGTTATAGCGCGGTCTTATAAGCTTACTCAAGGTCTTTGCCCGATATATCCACACCGGCAATAACAACTATGTCTACGTCGGGGAAATCAACGTCTGTTGGGGTTTCCACTACTTTTCCTGATAGAGTATTGCTGATTTGTTCCGCCACAGCATGATATTTTTGTGTTACGTCAATGACAATAGTTTCTTCGTAGACCTCATCAGCATTTTGAAGAATTTCTACCGAGATGACATTTCCGGGTATTTCTTTTACTAAAAAGGCACCTACTTTAGTGGCTAACCCCTCAATAAAAAGAGTACCGTTATAAATGGCCAACCTGGCAGGTTTTTCTTGTTCGATTTCTTCCGGATCTTCCTCAACTACCACTGAGGTTTCACCGGTTCCTTCTCCCAGTACTTCCTCTTCAATTGCGGTCCCATCCGAATCCCGTGCAAGTTCAGTACGGGATACTGTGCCCTCCAGATCGTTTATATTAATGGGAGCCGATTCGATTACCTTATCTATGTTAGGTCTGTACAAAATAGCTCTTTGTGCTTTGGGAAAAATAATCACTTTGTCATCATTTTCCGCCTGAGAGAAAAACTTTTGACCCCGTAGTCTAAATGCGTCGGTAACAGTGGCTAT
>CBFDCV010000041.1:0-2963 GCA_965603395.1 uncultured candidate division WWE3 bacterium | reverse complement strand
TTTGAGTTTGGAGGCTCTCAAAACTACCGGGAGAAAAAAATGATCTGCCCCAACTGCGACATAGTTTTAGATAAAGATGGAAAATGCTACAAGTGCACACGTTGCGGGTTTAGCACTTGCGAACTATAGGTATTAAATGATTAAATGCGGTCATGGTCATATACACAAAAAAAGGTGATGGCGGTAAAACCACTATAAATAACGCGCCCATTGATAAAAACCACTTGCTACTAGAAGCGTTGGGTAATCTTGATGAATTAAACTCCTCGCTGGGCATGCTTCATGCTATTCGAAATAAGAAAGTTAAGCGTATTATATTAGACCTTCAAAATGACTTATTTGAAATTGGGACAGATCTGGCGGGTTTTAATAAAGGATTTTCTTATGATGAGAAAACAAAAGAATTAGAGAGTCGTATAGATCAGCTATCAGCGAGTCTGCCTCAGCTAAAAAACTTTATAATACCTGGCGGTTCAAGGCACGCAGCCCGGTTGCAGCTATCAAGATCAGTGACCAGAAGACTGGAAAGGAGTTTGGTAGCTTTGAAAAAGTCTGCCGGCAAGGACAAGCTTACTGCTAGTGAGGCTATTAAGTATGTAAATAGACTATCTGATTTATTGTTTGTCATGGCACGATATGTTAATTTTAAACTTGGTATCAAAGAAATCATTTGGTCTAAAAGGAAATGAATAAAATATATTACTTATTACTAATACTACTTATCATTATAGGAGCTTTTGTGGTTAGTGTGTTGGTAAAGAGGGCAAATCAGGCTGATAGTTTTTTTGAATACCAAAAATCCCAACAAGATAAAATCTATGAGAGAGATTAATTTTTTGCTATTATACCAGCATGTTTAAAGTGTCGGAAAGCAAGAGCATTCCTGAAATAGAGGAGAAAGTTCTCAGCTTTTGGAAAAAGAATAATATTTTCGAAAAGTCAGTAGAGAGCCGTGCTGAAGACAATTTATATGTTTTTTATGACGGACCTCCATTCATTTCTGGCCTTCCCCATTATGGTCATCTTCTAAGTTCAATTGCTAAAGATGTGATTCCCAGATACTGGACCATGAAAGGTAAGAGAGTGGAAAGAGTGTGGGGCTGGGATGCGCATGGACTGACAGTAGAAAACAGCGTACAGAAAAAGCTTGGTATAAAAAAACGCCGGGATATTGAGGGATACGGCTTAGAAAAATTCATTAAAGAATGCTACAAGTATACCTCTGAAACTTCTGAGGAGTGGGTTTGGTACATAGATAAGATTGCCCGCTGGGTAGACATGGAAAACGCTTACAAAACTACAGATAAAGATTATATGGAATCTGTAATGTGGGCGTTTAAACAGCTTTTCGATAAAGGATACATTTACGAAGGAGTTTACACCTCACTTTTTTGTACTACTTGCGGTACTCCGGTTTCTAACTTTGAGATTGCAATGGATAACACCTACAAAAATGTGGAAGACCCATCAATAACCGTTAAATTTAAGGTTTTAACCGGGGGTAAGTTTAAAGGCGATAACATCTTGGCCTGGACTACCACTCCATGGACCATGCCTTCAAACCGCGGACTTGTCATCGATCCCAAAGAAGAATATGCAAAAGTAGAAAGTGTGGGAGAGGTTTACATAGTGGCAGAAAAGCTTATTTCCGAAGTTTTTAAAGGTATGAAGCATAATATTCGGGATAAGTTTTTGGGCAAAGAATTACTGGATCTAGAATATGAACCTCCATACAAATTTTATGCTGCCACAGACAAAGACTTCAAGGTATACGAATACGAAGGCATGGTCAGTATGGAAGAAGGTACCGGCATTGTTCACTCGGCCCCCGGATTTGGTGAGATAGACACTGAAATGGGCTATCATTACGGTTTAAAGATCATGCTTAGTCTTGATGAGGAAGGTAAGTTTGTAGCCGGAGATGCAGGAAAAAATCCATATGAGGGCATGTTTTATTCTGATACTAATGCTTCCATAAACAAAGACCTTGAAGATAGGGGTTTAATGTTTAGAAATGAAAGAACAGTACACAGATTTCCTTACCATGACAGGTGCGATACTTTGCTTATACAGAAAGCCCAAAACTCATGGTTTGTGGATATGAAAAAACTAAAACCGGGCATGTTAGAAAACAATGAGCATATAAACTGGATTCCTGAGCACTTAAAACATGGCCGCTTTAAACAAGTGATAGAGAATGCTCCCGACTGGTGCATATCTAGATCAAGATTTTGGGCCACGCCTATGCCGGTATGGAGATCCGCCGACGGAGACACTATAGTAGTTGGTTCGATCGAAGAATTAGAAAAACTCTCAGGACAAAAAGTCGAAGATTTACACAGGCCTTACATTGACGAAATAACCATAGAAAAGGGAGGTAAAGAATACAAAAGAATACCGGAAGTACTGGATTCTTGGTTTGAGGCGGGCTCGATGCCTTATGCCCAAATACACTATCCTTTTGAAAATCAGGACAAATTTGAGAAGAACTTTCCCGGAGACTACATCATTGAATATATTGCTCAGGTTAGAGCGTGGTTTAACATGATGCACCGTCTTTCTACAGCTTTATTTGAATCACACTCTTTTAAAAATGTTATTACCACAGGAGTTATGGCCGGTGACGATGGCAGAAAGATGAGTAAAACGTATAAGAACTTTGCTGATCCTAGAGAAGTGCTGGAAACTATAGGTGGAGATTCCTTGAGGCTTTATTTAATGAATTCTCCTCTTATGATAGGTGAAAATGCCAATTTTGATCTAACAGAGTTGAAAAACAAGTCCAGGAACGTGCTAAATCCTTTATGGAACAGCCTTAAATTCTTTTTAATATATGCAAACTACCACGACTGGAAACCGGTTAGTGGAAAAAAACAACCTGAAAGTAATCACATACTTGATACCTGGATCATAACTAGATTACATGAGGTTATTAAAGACTTTACTATAAATATAGAGGCTTA
>CBFDCV010000040.1:0-3023 GCA_965603395.1 uncultured candidate division WWE3 bacterium | reverse complement strand
TACCATAAGCAGAAACAAATCCCTCAGCAGCTAAAGAGGCCTTATTAATTGATGCTTGAACTCCGGCGTCTCTTGCTCTATTTTGTTGTGCAGCGGGATCTATAATGGCGATCAAAACACCAGCTAATATACCAATAATAACAATGACTATTAAAAGTTCTATCAGTGTGAAACCCTTTTGACTTTTTATTTTTAACACAGTTTCACACCCCCTTTCAAAATGCTTTTTTTGTTAAAAAAGCGGTTATACAACATAGTACTTAGGCAGGTGATAAGCCAGTATTTGACTTTATAGTACTAGTTAACACCTATTATTAAGTATGAGGGTAGGCAGGCACCGTGTCAAGCTTATTGCATCAAGTGCCGTGAGCGTTTACTGACCGTGGCAACGTTTATACTTCTTACCGCTACCGCATGGGCACGGATCATTTCTACCTACCTTTTCCTGACCTGAGACAACTTTTTCTACGTTTACCGCATCTCCTACAACCGCCCCCATTGACTGAGCTTGAGCCTCATCGGCTACTCCAGACTCTAACTCGCCTTTTTGATATTTTATACCCCTCATATGCGTTGAGATATCTTCCCGTCTTTTGGTCACCTCTTCAGCTTGTTTCTCCAATGCAACCGACAACCTTTCGGCAATAGAAGAATACATCTTGGATACAAGTAGTTCGAACCTTTCATGACCCTCTCTTTTATACTCCACCATAGGATCTCTTTGTGCATAGCCCCTTAAACCAATTCCCTCCCTAAGCTGATCCATAGCTACTAGGTGGTCCATCCACAAAAGATCTATAATAGGCAAACTAATTTGGCCCAACCCTTCCAACCACACCTCACGTCCAAAATTCTTTTCATATCTATCCCAATCTTTGTTAGAGAAATCCGAGAACTCTCCAATTTTGTCTATGAACCAGTCTTTGTTATCTGTGTTTCCGCTGGCTAAATCCAAGATTCTTCTGCGTAGTTTATAAACCACATCTCTGTGCACATTGATAACGTCATCCATTTCAACAACCTGTTTTCTACGGTCAAAGTTAAAACCTTCCACTTTTTTCTGAGCGTTTTCTATAGCTTTTGTCACTAACCCTGATTCCAAAGGTACGCTTTCATCCAATCCAAAACGGTCCATAAGGTTTTCCACTTGAGTACCACCAAAAATGCGCATAAGATCATCCTGTAATGAGACAAAAAACCGGGATGACCCTGATTCACCTTGCCTTCCGGAACGTCCCCTGAGCTGATTATCAATTCTTCTTGATTCATGGCGCTCTGTTCCCACCACATGCAAACCTCCCAGCCTTAGGATTTCTTGTTTTTCCTTATCAGTACAGGGATCCCCTCCTAATTTAATGTCCACACCTCGCCCGGCCATGTTAGTAGAAACTGTCACTGAGTGCTTTTTACCGGCTTGAGCAATTATTAAGGCCTCATTTTCGTGGTTTTTAGCGTTTAAAATTTCATGAGGAATCTTCCTACGTTTCAAGAAATCATGCAGAAGTTGGCTTTTTTCCACACTAGTTGTACCTACTAATACCGGCTGTCCTGCCTTGTACTTTTCCTCAATATCGTCAGCGGCTGCTCGGTATTTGCCGGCCTCAGACTTATAAACAACGTCATTTTGATCTTTTCGAATAACTTGTACATTTGTGGGCACAACCACCACTTCCAATTTGTAAATCTTATAAAATTCCTCAGCTTCTGTGGCGGCGGTTCCTGTCATACCGGCTAATTTTGAGTACATCCTAAAGTAATTTTGATACGAAATCTCCGCCATAGTTCGGGATTCTTCCTGTACGGCCACGTTTTCCTTAGCTTCCAAAGCCTGGTGCACGCCCTGAGAAAACCTGTTGCTGGGCAGTAGACGACCTGTAAACTGGTCTACAACGATAATTTTTCCATCCTTCACAACGTAGTCTTTGTCTTTTTCATATACAGCATGGGCGCGCAAAGTCTGTTCAATCAAGTGCACCATTTCAAAGTCTTCTTCATATAGGTGTGAAACGCCCAGCATTTTTTCTACTCTTCTTATACCTAGGTCGGTTAAAAAGGCGTTTTTAAACTTCTCCTCTATCTCATAATCAGTGTCTCTAATAAGTTGTTTTACGATGCCGGCGGCCTGGTGGTACCTCTCCGTGGGCTGAGCATAAGAGGTAGAAATTATTAACGGAGTCCTGGCCACATCGATCAAAATAGAGTCTACCTCATCAACAATGGCGTAATTATGAACTCCCCATTCTCCAATGACGTTAGTTTGGGCCATCTGTTCTAAACCCCTAACCATGTTATCCCGTAAGTAATCAAAGCCAAATTCATGGTTTGTACCATAAGTAATGTCTCTTTTATAGGCCTCGGCTCTCTCTACTTCCTTTAAATGTATCGCATACTCATCCTGAAAAGCGTGCCCCTGAAAGGAACTATCAAAAACAAAAGCTTTTTCCTGCATAATACAACCTGCAGTCACGCCTAAGGCATCGTAAATAGGCCCCATCCAACCTGCTCCGTGTCTGGCCAGGTAGTCATTTGGTGTGACTAAATGAACTCCTTTACCCGTTAAGGAGTTTAAATACAGAGGTAAAGTAGCGGTATTAGTTTTTCCCTCTCCTGTTTTTTGTTCCGTTATTTTGCCTTGATGCAAAGTAATACCTGCTAAAATCTGCACATCGTGTAATCTAATATCCTGAGTTCTTCTGGTAGCTTCTCTTACTAAGGCGTAGGCTTGTGGTAGTATTTTATCCAGATATTCCGCTTGTTCCCCGGGAGAAAGTTCTCTAATTTCAACTTTCCATTTATTGGTTTTTTCCTTGATCTCATCATCAGAAAGCTTTTCAAATCTCTTTTCCAAAGAGTTTATCTCTTCCACCAAGGGATCAAGTTTTTTTAATTGTTTGTCATTTGAATCGAAAAATTTACCAAACATAACAGGATGATTATATCACTCTGTGCACAGTGAGTGATAAACTACAAACAATATTGTTACAACAGGTAATATTACAAATTGTGATGATATTTTACAAATT
>CBFDCV010000039.1:0-3132 GCA_965603395.1 uncultured candidate division WWE3 bacterium | reverse complement strand
ACCTCCCATCCGCTGTTTAAAAACAAACCGTTGATTTTATTACCGTTATACCAAAGGTCTCTGGGAATAGATGTCATAACCACGTTATTTGTTGCCGGGTTAATAGAAACCATGATCATGATATCCGTACGGTAGCTATACTCAAACTTACTTCTTCGATCAATGCCTAATAAAAGTATATTAATTGGGTTTCCTAAAGGATACTGTTCGGCTAACGTTTCCGGTTTATCTTGATTAGACGCCAATTTAGAAAAAGGGCTTATTGTTATGCCTGTTTCTATGCCCACCTCCTGTAATTTTTTATTCGATTGATAAGCCACAAAACCCAGCGTACCAAGGGAAATTAACAAGGCTGATAGTACAATGTATTTCCACATAAATGTAAGGATAGTTTAAAATATATAAATTCTCAATAACATGGTCTTGCTGATTGATACTTCATTGTATATCATTAGTCTATGCCCAAAAAGATAGTTGTCGTAGAGGACGATCAGGCCTTTTATAATCTCTGTGCTACTGAGTTAAAGCTCAAGGGCTATGATGTAGTACACGTTCCGGACGGTAATATGGCCGTATCCAGAATTAGGGAAGAACTACCTGATTTGATCCTCCTAGACATAATACTCCCGGGAATAAATGGTTTGGATATTTTAAAAGAACTGAAAGAAGCTGAGGAAACAGCGGAAATTGCTGTGATCATGCTTACAAATTTCGGTACAGATGAAAACATCTCAAAAGCCGTTGAGTTAGGGGCCGACGATTATCTAATGAAATATAATCTTGTACCTTCTGAGCTTCCTGAAAAGCTTGCCCCCTACCTCGGTGCAGAATCTGAATCCGGCGTAGCTTTGACAGGTTAATTATGATAACACCAACTCTTAGCCTATTTTTAGTAGTATCAATAAGTCTTTTGACTCTAATGTTTTTTCTGCTGTTATTTCTTTTTTTGAAAAAAGATCAGGCATTACTTGAATTAAAAGCAAAATATGAGCACCTGCTTAAAATGGAATCTGAGCATTTTAAGCAAAGCAAGCAAAGAGACGACTACGTAGCCATGATGGTGCATGAGCTGAGATCTCCGTTATCGGTAATTAAGGGATCTGCAGATCTAGTGATGCGGGAGGAGAGAAACCTTGAAGAAGAGCAAAAATACACATTATTGGCACAAATAAAGGAATCTTCCAACGATCTTTTAGAGGTGGTTAATGATATTTTAGATGTTTCCAAGATTGAGTCAGGAAGATTTGAAATAAAAAAGAAAAAAGCCAATTTGAACGAGGTTTTACAGGAAGAGGCAGACTACTATATGGCATTAGCTAGGGATAAAGAAATTGCTGTGGAGACAAGGTTAGCAGATGACCTTCCTCTTATTGATTTTGACGAGGATAGAATTAAACACGTCATGAATAACCTCCTATCCAATGCCCTTAAATTCACTAATGCGGGAGGTAAAGTAGTAATAGAATCGGGCGTGCTTGATAATTACCACATACAGGTTTGCGTATGCGATTCAGGAAGAGGTGTGCCTGATGATATGAAAGGCAAGCTGTTTAACAAATTTGTGCAGATGGATAACCGAAAGGATACCAAAGAAAAAGGTACAGGTTTGGGCTTAGTTATCGCAAAAGGAATCGTAGAGGCGCATGGCGGGAGTGTTTGGGTAGAGGATAATCAACCGGTAGGAGCGAAGTTCTTATTCACCATACCTATGGCCAACCCCGAGTAGTTATGGATATTCCAAAAGACATTTTTAGAAATTATGACATCCGCGGGATTTATCCTGATGAGATAAATTATGAGAACTCTAAACTTATTGGCAAGGTTCTTGGTACCCATACGTGGCAAAGAGGTTTCAATAGAGTAGTAGTAGCCCGTGATGACAGGGAAAGCTCTCCGGAATTGACAAAAGGACTGATCGAAGGCATCACAAGCACCGGGTGTAACGTCACTGACATAGGAATTTCCATTACTCCGGTTATTCACTTTTTAACATGTACGCAAAACTTTGATTTGGGAGTAGTTGTTACTGCCAGCCATAATCCTAAACAGTTTAACGGTTACAGAATAGACTATAAGAATGCTAAATCAATGTATGGAGACATGATTCTCATGCTGCGGTTTATGATAGAAAGGGAGGAGTTTCTTACGGGAGAGGGCTCAGTAGAAGAAAAGGATCTCTCATCACACTATATAGACTACTTATCAGATAAGTTTAACTTCAAATCATCTCTTAGAGTAGTAGTGGATTGTGGTAGTGGGGCTGCCAGTGAGGTTGCGCCCAAGATATTTAAAAATACCGGTTGCAACGTAGTGTCTGTAAATTGTAAGTATGACAGTAACTTTCCCCAAGGAGTGCCGGATCCCGAGAACAGTTTATTCATGGATGAAATCAAAGGACATGTGCTAAAAAACAAAGCTGACGTTGGATTTGGTTATGATACGGACGGTGATAGGTTTGGTATGGTCGATGAGAAGGGTAATAGTTATTACACTGATATGATCTTATTACTGTTGGCTGAATATGTATTGAAAAAACACCCCGGGAGAATTGTTTGCTACGATGTTAAATGCTCATCTGTGTTAGATGAACGTATTAGAGAAATGGGAGGAATTCCAAAAATAATGCGTACAGGGCATCCTTATTTTGCAGAAGAGGTTCAAACAGAGGCTGTGCTCGGGGCGGAATTTTCCGGGCATGTTTATTTCTCAGATGATTATTTTGGTTATGATGACGGCGTTTACGCCTCATGTAGAGTGTTGGAAATAATTCAAAAAAGCGGCAAGAGCTTGTCAGAATTGATGGCTAAGTATCCCAAGAAGGCTTCCACACATGAGATCAAGGTAGAGTGTCTTGACAGCGAGAAGTTTAAAGTGATCAATATCGTAAAAATATTTTTAATGAATGAACAAGAAGGTATTGATAATCATAGCAATAACCGTGGTATTGCTTCTGATCGTTTCCGCCGTTTTGGTCTCATTTATTTTAATTCTGGGAGGCGACGACAATGGCAACGGATTGAAAGGAGGCAAGGTCGATTTCAATCATAAAGAGTTAACCAGTTCCGGGGACAACGCCTTCCCGCAGATCGATGGAAGAAAGGTATACTGGCTGGGAAAGTCCTACACCACCAT
>CBFDCV010000038.1:0-3388 GCA_965603395.1 uncultured candidate division WWE3 bacterium | reverse complement strand
GATTCGATGGGAAGTTATCATGGAGATTTGGCTGGTTCAGGAGAGACTTGTCCCGGGGCAGCTGACTGTCCTACCAGAACAAATTCGGGTAAATTCTCTAGAGCATTAGAATTTGATGGGACATATGATTACGTTAGTAGCAGCCTTGTTTCAGATAGTACTGACGATATGTCCTTGTCAGTTTGGCTAAACTGGAGGGGTCCAGATGGTGGTAACCAGGCAATATTTTTCAATGGTAGTGAAACTTCAGGAAACGGTTGGTATGTATATGTCGATAATTCTGTAAGCGATTACCTTAGTGTAATTTGCCATAACGTGAACACAACAAACAGTGATACTACTCTCACTTCTGATACTTGGCAACATGTTTTTGTGCAAAGAAATAGCGGTACTTGGGAAATATATTTAGATGGAAAAGAACTAACCATGTCAGGCGCCACAACCTGTACACCAAACACGCCTACTACAGAAACTGTGATCGGTAAACCCGGTCCTATACAAAACTACTCTTTTAACGGCAAGATCGATGAGGTAAAATACTTTGACTTCACTTTAACGCCTTCGCAAATAAATACATTGTATGCAGGCGGAGCATCCCAAGTTTTAGGCGCTATATCAACGGATGGTACGGGTCCAGCCAGCTGGGCGGCCTCCGCAGAGTACTGTCCGCCCGGGGACTCAGCTACTTGTAGCCCGCCTGTAGCAGAGTGGGCCTTTGATGAAAAGGCTGGCACATCTGCCTATGATACTTCGGAAAATAACAATACAGGAGCTATTACTAACGCTGAATGGCAGCACGCAGGAAAATGCAAAGAAGGTGCTTGTTTATATTTTGATGGCACCGGCACTGCCCAATACATCAATGCCGGATCTGATCCGAGTATAACTAATTTATCAGACGATGCATTTACAGTTGAGGCTTGGATAAAAGCTGATGGTTATGGAATTTCAAACGCCGGATACTTCTTCCGTAAAGATGACGGTGGTGCTGGTTTTGGCTTGGGGTTCACCACAGGCTCTTCTTCAGGACTTCACAGCAGAGTCGGCTGCGCTACAACTGATGCTCAATCAAACGCGGGTCTTGACGAGTTTTCAGCAGACAGCCAGTGGCATCATGTAGCTATGACTTTTGACGATGCCGGAGACCGTTACATTTATCAGTACATTGACGGTAGACCTGTTGCTTCTTATAGTTCGCATATTCAGTGCATAGATGCTGTGGAGGCTGACTCAAACAATGATCTTTACTTAGGTAATGGTGGGGAGGACTCATCATACGAGTTTGAAGGTAATATTGACGAAATCCGCATCTTTGACTATGTTCGAACACCTGCCCAAATAGCCTGGTCTTATAACAAAGGAGGTCCTGTTGGCTGGTGGAAGTTTGATGAGTGTAGTGGGACTACGGCTTATGATTCTTCCGGATTTGGGAATAATGGAACCATTTCTATTGGAAACTCCGGTGACCTCACTTCGGCCGGTTCTTGCGGTGGTTCTTCCACTGAGGCTTGGGCAGGTGGAGAAACAGGTAAGATCAATGCCAGTCTTGAGTTTGATGGCAATGATGATTATGTGCTTATAGGTGACCCGGCTGAGTTGGATTTTGACGGCTCACACTCCTTCACCGTAGCGGCTTGGGTTATGTTGGACACTGAAAATTGGTCTCGAGCTGTAAGCAAATTTGATAACGGCGGGGCTAACGACAGTAGTTGGATGTTATCTTACAGCCCCGGCAACGATCGGTTAGAGATGCAAATTAGTACGACTGGTGCAGACGCCGCTTCAAAAGCCTGTCAGGAAACCGGTACTTTCGAACCTGACACTTGGTATCACGTTGTGGGTTGGTACGACTACGATAACCTTGATGTTGGCTGCCATCTCAACGGTATAAGTAACGGTACGACTAACCTTTCTGCGCAAATGCACCAAGGCGATATACCTATTCGAATAGGAACAGAAGACTTAGATGATAGCTATTGGAACGGACAAATAGACGAGGTTAAGATTTGGAACTACCTACTCACGGATGAGCAAGTCAAGCAAGATTATAATTCAGGAGCAGCGCGGTTTAATTAATACGTCTTCTGTATTGCAAAGCTTCGGCTACATACGACTTCTTAATATCTTCTGAATCATCTAAATCCGCTATGGTCCTGGCTAGTCTTATAGTTTTGTAATAACCACGCATAGACATATTAAATTTCTCCACTGCCATGTTTAATAGTTGCTTGGAATCACTACTTATAGGGCAATGCTTATTCATAAGTTTGTTATTTAGCTCTGTATTAACGTAGATGCCCTCATCCTTGTACCTGTCCCTTTGCACTTTTCTGGCTTTTTCCACCCTTTTTCTCACTATTTTAGAGTCTTCAAAACCTGTTCTTTTCTTTTCATATTCACTTATCTCCCGAATTTGGATTTTACATACTTTTATGTGCAGGTCTATCCTATCTAACATTGGTCCGGATATCCTATTAATATAGTTGCTAACCTGATATTGAGTACAATTACACACACAATTTGGCTCGTTGTAGTAGCCGCAAGGACATGGATTGCTGGCTGCCACTAAAATAAACCTAGTCGGATAAACAGCGCTACCCATAGTTCGAACAATTGATACTTCCCCGTCTTCCAACGGCTGCCTCAAACTCTCCAACACTCTCCTGTTAAATTCCGGAAATTCGTCCATGAACAGCACGCCCCGGTGAGCCAGACTTATCTCCCCTGGCTTGGGATTACTACCACCGCCAATCATACCTGCAAAAGAGATGGTATGGTGGGGTGCTCTGATTGGTCTTCGTGTAATGAGGGACTGACCAGGCGCTAGTAATCCCGCAGCGGAGTATACCTGAGTCACTTCCAAACTTTCTTTGAAGTCCAGCGGGGGTAGGATTGATTTTAGTGCTTTAGCCAGCATTGTCTTACCTGCTCCCGGCGGCCCTGTCATCATAATGTTGTGACCGCCCGCTGCAGCTATTTCTAAGGCTCTTTTAGCGTGTTGTTGACCTACAATATCAGCTAAATCTACCCTATCCTGACGTCCCGCACCCTTACACCCCTCGCCCTTTAAACTATCAGAAACGCTAAACCCATGTACTTCCGCTACCACCATCTCCTCCCTACCCGACATATGTTCAAACAATTGCTGCAAATTCTTCACACTGTAAACTTTTACACTCTCCACTACAGCCGCTTCGTTCACATTAGGCTCCGGTACGAAAATGCTTTTGAAACCATGTTTTCCGGCAAAGATGGCTGCTAACAGCACGCCTTTGGTGTGCCTTAAACTGCCGTCCAAAGATAATTCGCCATAGAAAAGCGCTTCAGGGGATACCTTAAACCCCTTAATACCTGCCAACAAACCCACCGCAATAGGCAGATCATAAAA
>CBFDCV010000037.1:0-3598 GCA_965603395.1 uncultured candidate division WWE3 bacterium | reverse complement strand
GAAGGGGAACAGGAGGTAAAAGTTAGCTTGACTAACAAACAAGCTACAGCTTGGGTAGATAAAGTAAATACCGGTGGTGGATACATAAACAGTACCCAAGTTAAGTTCGAAGAAGATAATATTACGGTAGTTACAAACTTTAACTACCAAGGTTATAAATTTCCCATATTAGTATCAGGAGGAATGGCCAGAGAAAGTAATAGATCGGTAAGCGTTGAGCTTAGTGAATTAGAAGTTGGAACAGTTCCTCTGCCTGATTTGGCGATATCTAAAGCTCAGGAATTTCTGACTGATTTTACCAATGACAAGCTAGCAGAAATTGACAGTTTTAGGATGGATAAACTTGAGATTGAAGATGGATATTTAGAGTTTGAGGGAGTTATTCCGGAAACAGCTATGGGTTACTAATCCTGATGGAAATGAAAAAGCTTGGGATGCTTAAGTTAAAATAAGGACCCCAAGCCGGTTTGCAGATCTACCGTTTCCTAGTTTGCATAAACCGATAAATCCCACTTAATATCAACCACAAAAGTATGTATACAGTTCCTGCTAGCAGAGCGTAGTTATGCCCCGGTTCAAGATTGATTATCACTTTGCTCCTCCTAAGGTTAGGCCATCTTCCTCCTTTTTTTAAGTTGACTTACGGCTTTTCTGGCCGCGCCTCTTTTAAAGAAAGGATGGTTTCCTTTTTTGGTAGGATTGTTGTTCCCGTCGTTGTAATAATGACCTATGGTCTTCTCACCTATACACCTCCCGCCTTTGTATTGCTTTTTAACAACGGCAATTATAAATCCTGGTTCACATTTACCGCTTCTGGTACGTTTTCCAAACCCCCCGGGAACAACCCTGAATTCTCCAACTTGTCCATTCATATTTCTCTCCCTCGTCTAATGTGGTGATTTGTAGTGTAGGGATTTTATCAAAATGTGCATTAGGATTCAAATAACAAAGAGGCGATAGTTGGCAGGCTCGCCAGGAGTCGAACCCGGAACAGCGGTTTTGGAGACCGATGTGATACCATTTCACCACGAGCCTATAGGTTATTGGAGCCGTTGACCGGAGTCGAACCGGTGACCTACGCCTTACCATGGCGTTGCTCTACCAACTGAGCTACAACGGCTTGTATTTTTTTTGGTGCCGGGAACAGGATTCGAACCTGTGTAGGCTTACGCCAACAGTTTTACAGACTGCCCCATTTGGCCACTTTGGTATCCCGGCACGCTTTCTGGAGCCAACGGTGGGATTTGAACCCACGACCTATCCCTTACAAGGGGATTGCTCTGCCACTGAGCTACGTTGGCCTATGTACTTTGGCACGCCTTTTCCATACAAAGCTAACGAATTTTAACATTTATTTTTTACCTATTCCAAGTGGATTTACTAAATAAGAGGAGATTCAACCGGAGGTTGTTGCTCTTGCTTGGGAGGAGTTTCCATGGTGATTCTTTTAGTCTCCTTTTTAATCTCTCTTATTTGGGATGCTTCGCGGTCCTGTAGTCGCTCAATTCTGTCTTCCCACTTTTTCTGGGACGAATGAAGCAGCGAGATCATTAAGAACGTGAGAATGGTAGTAGAGGTGTTTATGATCAGCTGCCAGGTTTCAGTGAACCCTATGACAAAACCGCTAAAAAACCAGACCACTACAATAGTGACCGAAAACACAAACCAGAAAGGGGAGCCCACTATATCGTTAACAAAATCAGCTATGGCCTGAAATTTCTTATGTAGCTTACCATACTTTTTTACTGGACGTGAGAGTTGATCCATCTATCTAATGTTATCTTTCCAAATGGCTTGGTGTCAAATAAAAACATGAAAATACACATTTTATATGATACAATATAGGTTATCCAAATAGCGCTAGGAGGACGATATGAAACCAGGTATTGTGGAAAGTGAAGTTGGAGAGGAAAAGGAGGTTGTGCTGCTGTTTGATATATCAACTGCAGACCCGTCATGCTGTGCCTGCCAAACATGTTTTGCAAAACACGGCAGTCCTCTACCTTGCTTTTTTGGTAATTGTCCTGAAAGACTAAGACAATCATCAAAAGGCAGAAGGCCCTTCCACAACGAAGTAGCACTATCATAAAATCCAAAGCGCGAATAGGAAACGGAGAGCGAAGAATGGAGTTATCAAAACTCACTTCTACAAGGGCGATGGGGTAATGTTGCAACATATGGAAATGCCTTTACAGGCTAACCAGCAACACCCATCGCCTCCACCCCTTTACAGCTTTAGTCGCTACCCTTGCCAAACCCCCTATAAAATGCTTTAATCCAATACGTTATGGCTCGTGTTTGTGATATATGTCAAAAAAGTTATTTAAAAGGAAACCTTGTTCCCAGAGGTATAGGTAGGCGCGTGACTAACAGGTCTATTACAAGGCAGCAACCTAATATTCGAAAGAAGAAGCTAAATATAAATGGTCAAAAGATTAACGTTAATATCTGCACTTCCTGTTTAAAGAGAATAAAGTTTGAGAAGAAAAAAGCTGCAGAGGCTTCTACTGAGATTACTTCCTCATAGCGTATCCGTTCACAAAACCCATCCAATCTATTTCATTTTTACCCTCTACTTGGAGCTTTTTGATTTTTAGTTTTCCGTTTGATGGTTCGGCTGAGATGATTTTTACTCTTAAGTTTGCATAAGAACTTGGTTTGAGCTGAATGAGCCCGGGCAGCTTTTCATTTTTTTCCAGCTTGCCAAGAGTAGTCCAAGCCACAGGCCAGGGGTAAAAAGCTCTGATTTTTCTTTCTATATATAAAGGGTCTTCCTGCCAGTCAATTTTGGCATCATCTTTGAAAACGTGAGTAGTTTGAGGACGGGTTTTAGAGTAGCAGTAAGTAGCATCTTGGTGGTTTTGCGGCTGTGGTTTTGTTTTGCCGCTGACATAATCATTAATAACCTGGAGGAGATTTTCTGCTGCCAGAGGGAATAATTTATCGTACAGGAATCCGGAAGTTTCAGTTTGATCAAGAGGGTAGGAGATTTGGTGTAAGATGTCGCCCGTATCCATGTTCTCATCCAT
This sequence comes from uncultured candidate division WWE3 bacterium, assembly GCA_965603395.1. Taxonomy (GTDB): domain Bacteria; phylum Patescibacteriota; class WWE3; order UBA101185; family UBA10185; genus CAYSWS01. The sequence continues at coordinate 569 of CBFDCV010000037.1, read as the reverse complement.
TAAATAATACGTGATACCTGTTTCTTCTAAGCCCTGTAATATGGCATGTTGTACCGGACTGGCGCCTCTCAACTTAGGTAGAAGAGAGAAGTGCATGTTTATGAGGCCGTGCTTGGGGGTGTCTATGATCGATACGGGAATGATGAAGCTAAAATCTGCCACCACCCCTAAAGACACTTTATGGTTTTTTAAACTTCTTATAATATCCTCTTTTGAGTCTTTTATGGAATCTATACAAAAATAATCCACTTCATGTTTTTTTGCCCAGGTCTTAACAGCCGTTTCTTTCAATTCTTGCTTTCTTCCCGCTTTAGTATCTGTTTTTGTGATACACAATACCAGTTCAAAGCTATCATGAAGAGCTTTTATAATAGGTATTGATCTGTCTGAGGTGCCAAAAAAAGCAACTTTCATTTTTAAAAACCTTATAAATTAACCCTTTGTTCCAGCATCTTATTAAACTCTTCTTCCGTAACTACAGGCCCCGCAGCCCTATCAGGATCAGTAATAAGTTTACCGTCAAGATGATCCATTTCATGCTGAATGACTCTGGCATAAAAACCGGCCGC
>CBFDCV010000036.1:0-4086 GCA_965603395.1 uncultured candidate division WWE3 bacterium | reverse complement strand
AAAAGATTCGAACTAAAATACGTTGATAAAACCGGTGAAGAAAAAGAAGCCCTTGTTATTCATCGCTCATCAATTGGCTGTATTGAAAGAGTCATGGCTTTCCTCATTGAACACTACAAGGGCGCTTTCCCTGTTTGGCTGGCACCGGTACAAATAGAAATAATACCTATCAGTAATGGCCAACTGGACCACGCTCAAGAAATAAAGAAAATGTTTTTCTCAAAAGGCTTAAGGGCAGAAGTCAACAGCAAAGACGGCACCATGGGAGCAAAAATAAGAGAAGCTCAAATAAGAAAGGTCCCTTATATGTTTATTGTAGGAGAAAAGGAAGTTGAAAACGGCACTTTAAGTGTGCGGCTTAGGTCTGGAGAACAGTACAATGATCTGAAAATCAGCGAGGTTTTAGAAAAGATCTCAGATATTTATTTGACCAAGAGCCTTAAACTGTGGTAAAACTCTAAAGATCGATATGGCAAAGTACTACAAAAAACGAGGCAGACGCCAATACAGACCAAAGCACTATATAAACGAATATATCAGGGTGCATGAGGTGAGGTTGGTAGATGAGGAAGGGCAAAACGCCGGCGTCGTACCAACAAGAGAAGCCTTAAGCAGAGCCAAAGAGAAGGAATTGGATTTGGTTTTGATCTCTGAAAAAGCCAAACCGCCTGTGGCAAAAATACTAAAATATAGTAAGTTTTTATACGAAGAACGTAAAAAACAGGCAAGTTCTAAAGCCAAATCGACAAAAAGTGACACTAAGGAGTTCATTTTTGGACCAAATATCGGCGAAGGGGATCTGCAAATGAGAATTGACCGCACAAAAGAGTTTTTGGAGGAAGGGCACAGGGTAAAAATAATCGTAAGGCTAAGAGGCAGGCAAAGAGCACATCCTGATGTAGGTATGGAGAAGATCAACAGGACTATCGCAGAACTAGCTAGTGTGGCAAGAGTAGAAGAAAAACCTAAACTAAAAGGGTATTTGATCACAGCTACTTTTATTAAAAAAAGTTAATTGATATGCCAAAATTAAAAACAAAAAAAACATTATTAAAAAGAATTAGAGTGACTAAAAACAAAAAGCTTATTAGAGGCCAGATTAGAACCGGGCACTTGAAACAAAAGTGGGGTACTAACAAAAAGTTCAGAAAAGCTAAAAGCAAAGTGATAAAAAATAGAGGCCACATAAGAAATTTTAAAAGATTGTTAGGAAAACATGCCTAGAGTAAAAGGCGGCCCCAGAGCCCGCAAAAAACATAAGAAGATCATAAAAATGGCCAAGGGCTATAGAGGAACCCGCAGTAAGCTTTATAAAAGAGCAAATGAGGCCGTTTTAAGATCAGGAGAACATGCTTTTGCCGGTAGAAAAAAGCGTAGGAGAGATCTAAGAAGGCTCTGGATAATAAGGATAAATGCCGCTTTAAATCAATATGATATTTCGTACAATCAGTTTATTAACTCTTTGAAAAACTTAAATATTGAGCTGGATCGAAAAATTCTTTCAGAATTAGCCGTAAACGATCCCAAAGCTTTTGAACAGGTAGTTACCAAGGCTAAAGAAAGCTTTAGCAAGTAACTAAAATGTGCGTATAATAAAATAGCTGTTCAAAAGTGTATGAGTAATATAAAACAAAAACTCTCAGACATTAATAGTAAATACCCATCCAAAATAGGCTCTGTTGAGTTAATAGGTGAGCTAGACAGCATTTATTTGGACCTATTTTCTAAAAAACACGGTATTATCACCAAATTATTAAAAGATTTGGCTAAACTGGACGTGACAGAGAAAAAAGAAACCGGGCCCTTATTGAACGCCCTACAAACAGACCTCAAAGAGGCTATCAAGGAAAAGAAAAAAGAGTTTGAGGAGGCCAAGCTGAAAGATCCGTTAATTGATCTTACTTACCCCGAAAAACCCGGCCACAGCGGTATGCTTCATCCTACTACCCAAATAATCCGTGAAATGAATACTTTTTTCAGGTATTACGGATATTCTATTGCGGAGGGACCCGAGATCGAAACAGAAGAGTATAATTTTAGGAAACTCAACTTACCAGATGGGCATCCAGCCACAGATCTACAGGATACTTTATATATTTCCGATGACATATTACTTACCACCCACACATCTTCTATTGAAGCCCGAGTGTTAACACAGCAAAAACCACCTATCAGAGTAGCGTTTCCCGGCAAGTGCTTTAGAAACGAAACCGTAAACAGCAGTAACGCCGCCTTTTTCCATCAATATCAAGGCTTTACCGTTGATGAGGGCATAACAATGGAACATTTAAAAGGGACTTTGGAAGCTTTTCATAAGTATCTCTTTGGTGACGATGTAAAACTACGTTACAGGTACAAATATTACCCGGAAGTCTCTCCCGGACTTGGAGTCGATATAAGATGTCAGTTTTGCCAAGGAGATGGGTGCCATGTTTGCCGCCACAGAGGCTGGATTGAGGTTTTAGGCGGCGGTATGATCCACTATAATATTCTAAAAATGTGTGGTATTGACCCGGAAAGATACACCGGATTTGCCTTTGGTATGGGCTTAGACCGCCTGGTCATGCAAAGATATAGCATTGATGACATTAGAAAATTGTATGGAGGTATAGTGTACGAATGAAGATACCGGTTGAGTGGTTAAAAGAATATGTACACGTAAAAAAGTCAGCTAAAGAGATGGCAGAATCTTTTACTTTACTAGGCTTAATGCTTGATAAGCCGATACAAACCTACAAAGACGGTAAATACTCCACAGAGGTGTTGGACCTGGAGCACAGAATGGATAGATCTGATTGGCTTAGCATTCTTGGTTGTGCCAGAGACTATGCAGCTTTTGAAGGTTTGGAATTTAGCATGCCCCCTGTTCATAAAGAGCCCGGTTTGGCCCCCAAACAAGAACAGATAGTTAAAATAGAAGTTAAGTGCCCTGACGTGGTTAATAGGTTTAACACCAAAGTATTTAGAAATATTAAGGTAAAGCCCTCACCAAGCTGGTTAAAAGATAGGCTAGAAGCTTATGGTATACCGTCTATAAATAACATCGTAGACATCACCAATTATGTCATGATCGAATACGGGCAGCCTATGCACGCTCAAGATCTGGCTAAAATGGAAGCCCGGGAAATAGTTATTAGAAAGGCAAAACAAGGAGAAGAGGTCACAACCTTGCTGGGAGAAACAGTAAAACTAACCCCGGAACAGTTTGTGCTTACTCAAGCCGGTAAAGCTACTGTAATTGGTGGTATAGTGGGCGGAAATACCACCGGTGTGGATGAAAAAACTACTGACATTGTGCTGGATGCCGGTAATTACAACCAAAATAATATTCGAAGATCATCCCGCAGCTTAAAGATCCTTAATGAGACCGTCCTTAGATATGACAAATACCTTCACCCTGAACTAACTCAACATGCCATGGAAAGGGCAGTTTACTTGATACTGGAGTTAGCCGGTGGTGACTATTATGAAAATGTTGATTGGTGCCCCAAAAACTATGCTAGATCAATTATTAACTTTAGAAATTCCAGACTGGAAAAGATGAGCGGTATGATTATAGAACGGGCTAGGGTCAAGGAGATCATTGAAGCTTTGGACTATAAAGTGTTGCAGGAAAAAGACGGTGGTTACGAACTGGAAGTACCATATTTTAGAACTGACGTCGTAGTGGAAGATGACGTGGTGGCTGACATTTTAAGAATAAATAATTATGACAAGATTCCTATTAAATTAATAGACAGAGCGCCACCGCAGGACGTAACACCTACTATTTACATGTTCGAAGAAAAATTGAGAGACCTTATGGTGAGCCTAGAATTCCATGAGCATATTACCAACCCCATGACAGTAAAAGATGATAGTGAGACCGGGCAGGTAGTATTGGAAAATGCCTTAACGGCAGAAAAAAGCGCCCTTAGGACTGACATGAAAACCACTTTGGAGCCGGTAGTGAGCAACTACCAAAAACACGGTCATACAAACATACGCGTCTTTGAAATCGGCAAAACATATCACGTGGATGGGAATAAAAAAAAGTTTGACTCTTATGAAGAGCTGAGAAACCTGCAAGTTATATATAAAAACGTT
>CBFDCV010000035.1:0-4204 GCA_965603395.1 uncultured candidate division WWE3 bacterium | reverse complement strand
GCTCCATTAGATATATTAAGATGAGCGTTTTTGGCAACTTCTTGAGAAACTATTTCCTGTACCTTTTCCTGTAATTCAAGATCTAGTGTTGTGGTAACTGTAAGACCTCCTAGTTCTACAAAACGCCTGCCAAATCTCTCTTCCAAATCTTTTCGAACGAATGCTACAAAATGGGGAGCTCTTATGTATTCCTTTTGTTCCGCAAATATCAGTTCTTTTTGGTAGGCATCAATAGCCTGCTTGTTAGTTATGTAATTAAGAAGATACATTCTGTCTAAAACATATTTCTGTCTTGACTTGGCCGTTTTTAGATCTCCCGTGAGGGGAGAGTAAGCAGAAGGAGCGGTTGGTAGTCCGGCTAACAAAGCTGCCTCCGCCAGATCAAGTTCCCACACATTCTTCCCAAAAAACTTCAAGGAGGCTGATTGGATACCCCAAGCCGACCCGCCATATGAAATGTTATTTAAGTAAAGTTCTAGAATCTGAGGTTTTGTATATTTGATCTCAGCAATAACGGATAAAACCAGTTCCTTCATTTTTCTGGAGATTGTCCTTTCCGGTGTAAGCAAAACGTTTTTTACCAATTGCTGAGTTATGGTGGAACCGCCCTGCAAATTATCATCAATGAAGGTTGATTTTGCTGCCCTGATCATACTCTTGGGATTAAATCCAAAATGGGAGTAGAATTCGTCGTCTTCAACGGCAATAGTTGCCATTACTACGTGATCAGGTATTCGATCCAGTTTAACCGGTTCGTACCTTTTTTCAATATAGATCTCGTACAGGAGCCGCCCTTCTTTGTCCAAAATTCTTGTAGGCCTAGGCACCGACCTGGTTATCAATAAATCCGGATTGGGAAGATCGCTAAACCACACTACTATGTGGGAAGGAATCAGTATAAAAATTACCGTAAAGATTATACCTAAGATAAAAGTAAGAATTCCTACCAACACAGTTCGTCTAGTCCTAGATACTGTTACCGGTTTATATTTTGGAACCCACACATTCTCCTTTTTTTTCTTAGCAAGTAATTTTGGAGGTTTTACAGTTATGATTTTGTTGAATACCTTTTTCACATGAGTGTAATCCCTTTCTTTGGTGATTTCCCTTAACAGCAAACCTACTATGCGGCGTGTCAATTCGTGATGTTTTAATGCTGCCAAAGATTTGTGTACTTTATTTAATAATTCAATTACCTTTTTAGTAATAAATATAAGAGTATGACCAATAAAAGTGAGGATTTTACCAATAAATATTGTTAGGGCTGTCGCATTTCGTAGAAACTTATTTTCCATATTTTGATCAATTTAATTTAAACCGATTGTATAAACCAACACAGCACTAGTCAATATTAGCTTTTTTCTTGATGGACTTAACCTTGTCCCTTATTTCGGCGGCTCCTTCAAAGTTCAGCATCTCTGCTTCATATTTCATGAGCTTCTCTAACACCTTTAGTTCCCGCTTCAATTCCCTTGGCGGTAATTGCATGTAGTCAAGTTCCGTATCCCAACCCTTTTCTTTTTTAGAAATCTGTTCCTCAATTTCTTCATCGATCAATTTGTCTCTAATAGGTTTTGTGATTTGGGCGGGAGTTATTTTATGCTCTTCATTGTACTCTATCTGTATATTACGTCTTCGTTCTACCTCTTTGATGGCTCTTTCCATACTTCCTGTCACTGAATCGGCATACATCACCACTTCGCCTAAAATATGTCTGGCGGCTCTTCCCATGGTCTGAATTAGTGAGGTCTCTGATCTTAAGAAGCCTTCTTTGTCGGCGTCAAGAACGGCTACTAGAGACACTTCCGGTAAGTCCAAACCTTCTCTTAGTAAGTTAATGCCAACCAACACGTCATAATTTCCTTTTCGAAGATCATCCAGAATGTCTGTTCTTTCCAATGTATCTATATCTGAGTGAAGATACGTAACCTTTATTTCCTTTTCTTTAAGGTATGAGGCCAACTCCTCAGACATTTTTTTAGTCAGGGTAGTTACCAAAACTCTTTGCTTATTACTTATTCTTTCTTCTATCCGTTTAACAAGGTCTTCAATTTGATTATCAGTGGGTAAAATTGTTACCTGAGGATCGATAATACCGGTTGGCCTTATTAACTGTTCAGCTACTTTTCCTTCGGCCATTCCCATTTCCCAATCAGCCGGTGTAGCACTGATATATATAGTCTGATTCATTCTTCTTAAAAACTCTTCAAAATTTAGTGGACGGTTATCCAGCGCTGAGGGTAATCTGAAACCATAATCTATTAAAGTTTCTTTTCGGGATCGGTCTCCTTTGAACATGCCCCGCACTTGAGGTACTGTAATGTGAGATTCGTCTATCACAAGTAGGAAATCTTCCGGGAAAAAGTCCATCAATGTATAAGGAGCATCTCCCGGTTTACGACCATCAAAATAACGGGAATAGTTCTCAATGCCTTTGCAATATCCTATTTCTGTGAGCATTTCCAGATCATAATTAGTTCTTTGCTTTAACCGGTAAGCTTGCAGGTTTTTTCCTACCTTTTCCAGCTCATTTATCCTTTTACCCAAATCCACACGAATTTGCTGCAAAGCTGAGTCTCTTTTTTCTTCAGCCGTAATATAGTGTTTGGCGGGAAAGATGCTTATAGGCCCCTGGTTTTTTATCATTTCCTTTAAAAACTGCTGCTCATTTTGAGTCAGAGACTTTGCGTGGCTGCCCTGTCTTTCCTGTGGAAGGTCTTCATAGTCAATATTCGAACCGGTAAGCGGGTTAAAGTATTGTAAATCAACCAAAGTTTCATCAAAAATCTCTAGTCTTAGTGCAAAGTCAACATAGGCCGGGTAGACGTCTATGACATCTCCTCTTACTCTGTAGGTACCACGTTTAAAATCAAACTCTGAGCGTTCATAATGAATTTGACTTAATCGTTTTAGCAAATCCTGCAACCTCAGTTTCATACCTTTTCTTACTTCTATGGCATTCTTGGAATATTCAGCCGGAGAACCCAGATTGTAAATACAAGATACTGAGCTTACCACTAAGACGTCCTTTCTGGTCATAAGAGAAGTAGTAGCCGACAAACGCAAGCGGTCAATCCGTTCATTTATATCAGCGTCTTTTTCTATGTAAGTATCCGTAGCAGGCATATAGCTTTCCGGTTGATAGTAATCGTAATAGCTCACAAAGTACTCAACTGCGTTTTGAGGGAAAAACTCTTTGAATTCCTGATAAAGTTGTGCGGCTAGTGTTTTGTTATGCGATAAAACTAAAGTTGGTTTCTTTATTTCTTGAATGACATTGGCCACAGTAAACGTTTTACCGCTTCCCGTCACTCCTAAAAGCACTTGGTGCTTATCTCCTTTGACTAGATTTTTATTTAGATAATCTATGGCTTTGGGCTGATCTCCGGTAGGTTTAAAATCTGCAGTCAATTTAAACATAGAAAAATTGTAGCACAATCTTTGGGTTTTCTATGGAAAATCATTGACACATTCGGTATATTTTCGGTACCATATAAATACCAAAGAAATTACAAATTTATTACGAAAGGTTTTTATGAGTCCCGTAACATTATATAAAAAGCAAAGACAGATTTTAAGCTATATTTCACAGTATATCCAGCTAAACGGGACCTCTCCCACATTGCAGGAAATTGCTGACGCTATGGGCCTTTCCTCTCTTGCTACTGTGCATGAGCATTTACAAGCCTTAAGTAAAAAGGGCGTCATAAAAAGATTTGAGGGGGCTGTAAGAGGTATAGAAGTGATAGATGAGGCTTTTAACACAACCATGAACGCTATAGAGCTCCCTATAGTGGGTTTTATTGCCGCCGGGGAGCCCATAGACGCCATAGAGAACCCCATAAACACAGTTTTGGTGTCTTCAGACCTGATTTCCAAGACCAAAAGATGCTATGTGCTGCAAGTTAGAGGTGATTCTATGGTAGATGAGGGTATTTTCGATGGTGATAACGTGGTAATTCAACACCAGGAAACAGCTAATAATGGAGATATTGTAGTGGCTTTGCTTGATAACGGCTTTGCAACCCTGAAAAAATTTTACAGGGAAGAAAACGGAACTATAAGACTACAGCCCGCTAATAAGAAAATGCAACCAATCATTGTAAAGGCAAATGAATTAAAGGTTCAGGGAAAAGTAACCGGTATTATACGCAGATACGATTAAGCACCATATTTCACTTTGTTAAAAAAGCGTTCTTTTAGT
>CBFDCV010000034.1:0-4716 GCA_965603395.1 uncultured candidate division WWE3 bacterium | reverse complement strand
CCCAAGCTGTAGCTTGTTTGTTAGTCAAGCTAACTTTTACCTCCTGTTCCCCTTCGTATACCACAGGGCAGGTAAAACAAAGACTCTCCGCATTGTCGTCCAGATCCATGTTTATTATCGATACAAAATCAGCAAAATCTTTCTGAGTGTACGATACACCCAAACTTATCCCCTCCTTAAAGCTTTTGTATACTCTGTTACCTAAGATGCCACCTACTATAATAAGTATCAACAAAATTAGAAAGCAGGATTTAAAAACAAACAAACGTCCAAATCTCTTATTTTCGTTGCTGTCCATCTCTTCCTGATAATCTTTGATTTCCTGAGGGTATCCATCTTCCAACATACTATAATAGTAGATTAGCAGCAGTGCCAAGGTCAATGAGGTCTAAAGATTTGGGGTTACAGTGTAGTAGATCACATCCGTGTATACACCTGCGGTAGTACTTGGGGCCATGGTAGCTTTGAAAAGGATGTCTGCATTCTCATCGGTCACTGCTGAGGTGTTCGAAAATAGAGCGCTTGTACCAATTGTTAATCCTCCTACATTGTTTCCGCTCACATCATACTTGGCATCTATAGTAGCTGTGATCGAACTTGCCTGAGCTCCGTATCCCTCAAATCCAGAAACTAGTGTTTGGTCAATGGAGGGAATCAAATTACTTACTCCGTTATATAGGCCAGGCGATGATCCATTCCCTTGGTCATTTACGTAAACCTGATACCCGGAGTATGCGTTTGTGTTGACAGACACTGTTGCAGCGCTTGTTTTAGATACACTATTGGCATTTAGCGTCCCAAAGGATAGCCCTGAGGTTAACACGGCTGCGTTTATGAAAGGTACGGTGGTAGAAACCTCGTTTGAGTCACTACTGTACCCAGTCTCTGTGAAGTCGCCTTGTAAAGCTTTGGCTCTAACTTTATAGGCTGTGTTTTGGTTAAGCCCTAAGATGAAAGAGCCGCTACCTCCACCCCAAGAAACATAATTTCTATAATCTTCAATACCAAGTGCGTCCCCTACGGTTCCGTCACTTTGTACGTACTGAAAGTTAGCAAAATTGTCAAAGGATATGGCCACAGCAAAAAGTGTGTCCGTGGGATTGTCTGAAGTATCTATTATAATAAGCAGTCTATCGTAGTAACTTTCGGAGTTTTGTAAGGTTGGCGGGTAGGGTGTGTTAGCTTGGATCCTTGGATTGTAGCCCATCTCTTGTCTAAAACTTGTGGAATCCGACAAATCGGAAAAAGGATTTACATCTCCAACCATTCCGTAGTTAGTTGAGATCCCTGTGCCGGATCCCCCGGATAGGTCATCGCCTCTAATTTTATAGTTAGTGCTTTCGATCTCATCGGCCATTACCCCACTACTCAGTACTATTACTCCGCAGACAATAAAAAGTAATGCCGTAGAAAGAGAGGTATAGTCTTTTTTAAGTTTTTTGGGCATTAATAACATTTTACCAAACAAACAGCTATAATTTACACAAAATGTCAGCATCCTGAAATGTTGTTATCACAACAAATCGCGCACTCAGCTGAATATATATGAAAAGTATTACTTGACAAAAGGAATTGCTACTATCTACAATTAAATAGTATGTCCTGCCAAAACAAAAATAATCTTAAAAAATCGTTTAAGAAATTTCTTCCCGTTCTATCCATAACTTATATCTTGGTGCTAGCAGTCTTCATTAGCAACAAGGCTGCCAAAGCGGCTCATCTTACTGATGGCGCTTGGGCACAGGACGGTGCGCCGGGAACTACTACGGTTACTTTTACTAATACAACTGCGGCTGATGCTAGTTCTGATATTGTACTAACCTTCCCTAGCACGGCTAGTGTGGATCAAGATGGAACAACCGCTACTATAACAGGTACTACTAATTACATCAGAACTAATAACACAGTTGACGGAACTGTCACGATTAGTATTTTGGATGGTACACTAGCAGCTACCTCTGCTATTACTATAACCCTGGCTGACGGTTTGACTTCTTATACAACCACTACCTACGCCCAAGAATCAATGGCTATCAACACACTAGACTCAGGAGATACGCCCTTGGACTTTGGTGTGGCGTTAATTACCAATGACAACACCACTACTGTCACTGCCTCGGTGCCTTTGTTTGTAAACATGGCCATTGATGATGTCTCCATTGAGTTGGGAACTCTGTCTACTGCCAGTGTCTCTTCAGCGGCACAGACGTATACGGTTAACTCAAATAACCAAACGGGAGTAGTGTTGCAAATTGCTACGGATGGTGATCTTGAGGATGCCTCGACGAACACTATTGATGTAGTAGCTGGTGGTACAGTTGATGCTGGCTCTGAGGAATACGGTATTGCCGTGTCCGGAACTGGGCTAACCATTGACGCCACATATATCTCAGGCGACAACCCAATCGTGGAAGCAGCAGATGATATTGCCTCTAGCGCAGGATCTGTCTCAGGTGCTACCATGACAGTAACTTACAAAGCCAGTATTGAAGGTACCACTGTAGCCGGAAGTTATAGCCAGGTAGTTACTGTTACAATCGCGACACAAGCCTAGGCTGAATAGAACCTAGATAAAAAAACTGTCCTTTTACCCTGCCCTAAATATTGACTTGTTGTTATTTATCTGGAAAGATATATTGGTATAATGTATATAAGGAATAATATGAAAAATCTTAAAAAACTAACCCTAAGCCTGCTCGCATTGTTGATTATCGTACCAGTGCTGTTTCTTTCACTAAGTAAAGTATATGGGCAGCAGCCAAGAGCGTCTAATATAGAGCTGTCTCCCGCTAAGATCAATGAGGTAGTAACCCCTGGAACTACGTTTACCCAGACATTCAGGATTGGAAACTACTCAGGTTCTGATCAGACACTATTCATATTCATGCGCGACTTCACTGTTATTAATGAACAAGGCACACCTGATTTTTTTGAAAACAGCCAGTTGGACGAAGAAGCCAGAAGGTTTGCTCTTAGCCAGTGGGTTGAGCTTCCCGCAGACTCTATTAATGTAAAAAACAATACCGTAGCTGAAGTCGAAGCGGTCATCACCGTCCCTGAGGACGCAGAGGCAGGAGGCCACTATGGAGCTTTCTTCGTGCAAACACAAGCGCCTGAAGCCCAGGGTACCGCTATTGGCTCCGTGGTACAAATTACCTCTCTCATGCTAATAAACGTCCCCGGAGATATCGAAGAAAACATAGTAATTACTGAGGCTTTTACCGACAAGCCTATGTACCTTGAGGATAACCCGGAGATTACATTTGTTACTTTACTGAAAAACGAAGGTAGCGTGCACGGTATACCAGCCGGTGCTTTTTACGTCTCCGGCGGTAAAGGAGCCAAAAATAAATCTATCATCTATAATCAAAACCAAGGCGCTGTCTTGCCTGGAGCTCCGGAAAGAAAAATTACTGAAACTTTCAGTCTTGATAAAAGAGAAGACTCCTTAATACCACCTATTGGTAAGTTCACTATTGAACTTGTGTCCAGGTACGGAACAAGCAACCTTCCTTTAGAAACTACTATTTTCTTCTGGTTGCTACCGGCCAAATTCATAGCTGTGTCCGCTTTGATAGCTGTGGCTGCTGTCTTCGTCTTGTGGAGAGTGGTTATGTCATTTAAGAAATAAGCCTTTGCAAACTATCGAATAAAAATATTACCCCTTTTTTACTTAGCTCCTGTTGCAGTAAGTATTGAAGATAGTTGACAAACGAATTCAAAACGTAATAGAATTGATATGTAGATATGCCCTGCTCTAAAAAAGGCCTATTCATCTTGAATAAGACTCTCAAAAAGAGTATCCCTTTATTATCTGTTTTTTGTATCATTGTTTTGGCGTTATTCGTATGCAACAAAGCTACCAAAGCAGCTCATCTTGCTGATGGGACTTGGGCACAGGACGGCTCGCCCGGAACCACCACTGTTACCTTTACTAATACTACCGCCGCGGATGCCAGTTCTGACATTGTACTTACTTTTCCTAGCAGCACCTCTAGTGTTAATCAGGACGGAACCACCGCCACTGTAACAGGCACAACTAACTTCATCAGAACTAATAATACAGTTGACAATACTGTGACGATTAGTATTTTGGACGGTACACTGGCGGCAACTACAGCCATTACCGTTACCTTAGCTGACGGCCTAACTTCGTATACTACTACTACCTATGCTCAAGAATCGTTAGCTATTAACACACTTGACTCCGGTGATGTGCCTTTAGACTTTGGCGTGGCTTTAATAACAAACGACAATACAACTTTAGTTACGACTACGGTACCTTTGTTTGTTAACATCGGAATTGATACAACCTCCATTCAATTGGGAACTCTGTCCGTAGCAAGCGTTAATGAGGCTGACCAGACGTACACGATCAACTCAAATAACAGGACGGGTGTCGTGGTGGCTATCATTGCAGATGGGGATTTGGATGATGGGTTCGGTAATACAATAGATGCGATAAGTGACGGTACGGTTACGGCTGGTGATGAAGAATATGGTATCTCAGTTGATAATGTAACGGGAATGACTATAGAGTCCCCCTTTGATGCGGGAGACGATGAGGTACCTCAAGCATCAGACAACATTGCTAACACAGCCACGGAAATCTCTAATGGCGTCTTTGACATTAACTACAAAGCGAGTATTCTGGGTACAACCATTGCCGGTAGTTATAACCAAGTAGTTACGCTCACTATTAGCTCAAACGCCTAA
>CBFDCV010000033.1:0-4990 GCA_965603395.1 uncultured candidate division WWE3 bacterium | reverse complement strand
GATCACCCGAAGTGCCTTCAAATTCCAATGTACCGTTAACTACAAAGGCAGCTTCGATAACAGGTGTAAGATTGTTTTTATCTACAGGGTCTGCATCAGGAGCAAAGTTTCCTGATAGGTTTCTATCTATTTTTACGTCAACATTTTGCCCTGTGATAAATACTACTCTGTAGTTATCATTTGAAGTTAAAAAGTCACTATCAAATCTTAGCTCACCGCTACCTGTAACATACACTGCCACAACTCCCGGGTTTTGATTTCTATAATCCCCACCATAATTATCTAAACCATCTTGAACACAAGAGTAACTTGCCGCATAAGCTTCTCCGGGTTGAAGGGCGGGACTGCTTGGAGGGTTATGAATGAATATGTCATCACAACTTTCTCCAATTCCAGCTCTTGGTAGATCAATAGCATCAGCTGGGGGATTACCGGTGTAATTAGGAGGCCAGGTGCTTGTTAGTGCTGCATTTTCTGCAAAGAAAGCTGACTCTGACTCAGGGAAATATGGGCTGGTGGCTGTCTCATTGTGTGATATATCCATATCTAAACTTGATAGTGATGATGTGCCTACACCATCTGCTCCTATATGATTTAGGTAGGGGGGAGTCCAGGTTAGATGATAATCTGCAGGATCCGGTAGTTCTAATGCATTTCCGGCTCCTCCTTCTAGGCCTCCGGCGTACAAATCTCCTCCTATAGTGGTAAACCAGTCTTTATCATCTAGTGGATCCTGTGTTTCAAAGTACCAAACTATACCTACCTCTTCATCTGATCTTCTTACAGCTTCGCCATTATCTGCTTCTACAAACCAACAATAGGTGGTGTTTCTATCAAAAGCGTTTAGTGTATCAAGATAACTCATACTTGGAGCTATAGTGGCATCAATGGAAACACAACCGGACACATCCGGATCAACGCAGGTGTAGTTAGAGTACCCATCCGGGTCTACAGCATCGGGGATAGGAGCTGCGCAGGGGAATCCATCACCACTTGTTTTTGTTTTGTACAATAGGTTGTATTCGTTATCACGTGCTCCACAAGTACTGCCCCAATCAGTTGGGGGATCCCACTCAACGGTTACCGGTCTTGGTACATCCTGCTCATCAACGGCAGGGGAGGGGTTATTTAGTCCTCCTGTTGGTGGGGAACCGCATACGGTAATACTTTTAGTGGCGGTAACTGTACCGCCCATACTATCTGTAGCTGTGGCGGTTAATGTGGCATCCGCCGTGAAACTTATGGGTACAGGAAATCTTAGTGAAGCCGCTCTATATAATCCTTCACGTGCCATAAAAGTTGGGATTGTACCGGTCCAGTCCATACCATCATAAACAGTTTCGTATACACTATTAGTCATCTCATCATAAACCGCATACTGGTCATTTACATCAAAATTCTCAGCTTGTACTCTAATAAAATTGGTTCCTGAAGCATCAAAATGAATATCTATATAATCAACAAATAAATTCCTGTCATCACCGGGGCCTGTGGCAGCATCATTTGGAAAAACTACATCAATGCTGGAAACAGCTTGATTAACGGAGCATGTCCTTGTATTCCAAACAAGCGAATCTTCCGTCCAGCTGCAAGTTGGACCGCCCCTGGCACCCGTACTCGGATCACCTAAGATAAGGTCCATTGTTGGCCATGCACCAACTCCAAATTCACCCATAGATATAATATCAATATGATCGATAACTTCTTTTGTCATGGTTGGTGAGCTCCATGTGGTTGTCACTTCTTGCAGGTTGATATCTCTATATACCATGTTGTATAAACCTACATAATCAGATGTTATATATCCTGGTGCGCCGCCTATTCTTACACTGTCTTTACCCGTTACTTGAGCATTGCTGGGAGATGCGTTTGTTAAGGTAAATGACCAGGATCCGGACCAACTTCCGCCGGCATCATTTTGTGATCTTACTCTCCAATAATAGTCTGTAGGATTAGTCAGGCTTGCTGAGTCAGCTGTAGTGGTGGGCAGTAAATTTCCGCTATCATACACAGTGGAACTAAAATCACTATCATCATCCACTTGTAACCTAAAGGCTCTGTTACCGCAACAGCTTTCTCCCCAGCTTCCTCCTGACCATGAAAAGTCAACAGGAGCAGTAGAGCTAACATTGCCGCCATTTGAAGGGGCAATTAGAGTCGGCGTATCCGGTATGGTGTTGCACTCACATGGCGGTATGACCGGGGCACCGCAACCAGCATCCCAAACACACCATTGGCAGGTGTTATTTCCCACTTCCCAAGGTGCTTTATCACAGGTTCTAGGACAAGTAGGCCAATATGATCCGCATTCTGAGCAATTATTATAATAATCTGTACAATCTGTATCGTACCCGTCACAAACCCATCTTGTGCACGAACCGTAAGCGGTACAGGTCCATTCTTCTTCCACACAACTCCAGCCGCATGGTCTCCATGATGGGAATAAACAATCACAGGAATAGTCGGTACAAAGTCGGGCAGTGCACCTCCAGGAATTACAATCCCCTTGCTCACATTTGGTGCAATCCCTACAAGCGAGATATGTAAACGAAGGTGCGTGGCAACACCACCATTGCCCAGAAGGGTATCTACCTCCACAGCTATCGGGTGTGGTGGTAGCAGTGCCCCCACCCCCTGTGCATACCCAAGAAGGACAACCGCCTCCAGTACAGCACATCTCTCCATGCTGACAACAATACTCTCCAGCACCATCACATGGGCAACAGTTATCACCGCAAGTAGAAGTTTGAGCGTATACAACATTTGATTTTGAAAAAGAAATAGCAGACAAAAGAAAGAACACTAAGACAGCTGAAATTTTGATAATCATATTGGCAGGGTTTCTGCTGCTTGGCATGTATTAAATGATAAAGTATTAATGTTAGATTTTCAATATAAACAAGAAGCCCGCACCTTTTTTAAGTGTTGCACTTAAGGTGCGGGCATCATGTCTCACTCTGCATATTCACCAAGCTTTAATCTTTTACTTTCGATCATGTAGTAGGGACTGTTTGGGTCAAAATTTGGAGCATACCAGGGTGCTTTAGGATCTCCAAATACTCTTTCAATATGGTTCCTAACCCACACTGTTCGAGTTTCCCAATCCCAATTATTACCAAAATGGTCTTCCCAACCATAAAAACGGTAATTTCGCTCCACAAAAAGAGCCCATTCCCATGGTAAAGCCTCCAGGTCATAGAGATATTGGTAATAGTAGGACCAACTATTTGAGGTACAAAGTGTATACTCACCAATCTCCTCTGTTTCATTCCTGATATCTATTACCTCAATATTTCCCAACCTTATTTCCTCTAAAACCTTCCCGTCCTCTTCTTCCGTTAGATCAAACCAGTGGTTATACGATTCTTCATAGCAAATACACTCTTCGATAACCCCATCTAAGTACTTCATAACGAATGGGTCTGCGTTCTCAGACCAGCCCTTACCTTGCTTTACACATGGGAAGGCGGCCCTGAAGTTATGAGACAACATTATATTTAACGCCGTATCTGCAACAAAGGTCCTTCTATTGTAGTAATCCCACGGCATTTCCGGAGTAGGATAAGGTGTTTGAGTTACAGTGGGTGTCAACGTTACGGTTGGTGTCTGCGTTGGAGTCTCCGTTGGAGGAATTTCCGTAGCAGTAGGGGAGGGTGTATTTGTAGGAAAAGGTTCTTCCGTTGGCACACTCTCCTCAGTCGGTTGATTTTGATTAGGAATCGGATCCGCAAGCGGACCTAAGTCTCCACCAAAAGTCAACCAAAGCCCAATCAAAAACGCTATCAAAACTGCTCCCAGTACTATTCCGATTGAAAGTGCCGGCCCAAGTCTAGTCGCAAAAGCAGAGACTGGGCTCTTTACAGATGTTCTTTCTGCCATGACATTCTCTCCTTTTGCCCTAGTACGGGCTTATTATTAACATACGTCTTCTCTTCTTATTTTATTTTAATAGTTTAGCTTATTTATATAGGATATTTATAGGAAAATCAAACGGGAACCAAACTACTGACTCATATCTGTGAGGATACATTGCTTACCTAGATTTAAGCAGCTTTGGTCAAGGCAATAAACATACAATCTATCCTGAAAAGCAGCAGTTCCTAAGATATCAACACCTCTTTCTTGTACTATTTGTTCTGGTTGGCTGCCTTTTATTAAAGCGGACTGTTCAAGTGGGCAATTAACATATGCTACTCTTTCCAAATCGGAAAACTCCCTGCCTCTAGGCAAGGTTATGACGATGTTCATCGTACTATTTACCTGGTCAACTTCCTGAACTACACCTGATACCACTTTTTCTTCCCGTGTCCAGTTTTCCCAATACTCTTCACCATTGGTTAAAATAAATTGTTGTAACTCCACAGTAGGAGAGGTAGTAGTAGTACTGTCTTCATCATCATTAAATCTTTGGAAAACGCTGTCACCGATATCAGTATTATCATCATCCTGGTTATCAACTTTTATTGTTGCGCCGTCTTCATTTAAAGAAAGGGGATCAAGCGCTTTTGGTAAAAAGTGGTAAGCTGCAAGCAAAACAGCTATTAGGAATATGCCTTCGATAATTAGGGCTTTTTTATTCATTTTTAATAATTTCTTTTCCGGCATTATTAATTAGCTTTATAATTAAATTTGGTGTTCTTGTTACGGAGTTCTACACACTCTTCAATGAGCTTAAAAATCTCTTCCTGCGTCAAATCTTCACTATTTTCGTGCACTTCTACCGAACACTGATTTATAATATTCTTAAAACTGTTGACCTCCAGTTTATACCTTATCCAATCTTTTAAAAAATAAGAAACTATTCCAACAACAACCACAAAAAAAAATAACGTAAGTAGCCTGATCTTCCTTTTAAGGTCTTTTTTCATTTTTCCAATTCTTTCATAATTAAATTTCTTATAAGTAACCTATAACTACTTAAATATTGGAGCTTCCGAGTACAATGCGTAATCAAAGCTCACAGGTAGGTAGGGTAGTGTTCTTATGATAC
>CBFDCV010000032.1:0-5729 GCA_965603395.1 uncultured candidate division WWE3 bacterium | reverse complement strand
CCCAATTACTCAGGAAACATGAGAGATATAGCAATCGATTCACCAGGAACAAATGCATATATCTCAAATATGGGAAGAAATTTAGTACACAAATACTGTATCGAATGTAAAGAGATTACTAAGTCATGTAACGTTGGGTCCTCCCCTAATTCCATACACTTAAAGGGCAAAATACTCTTAGTGAATTGTTGTAAATCAAACTGCATTTATGTATTAAATGCTGAAAATATGAGCGTTTTGGGTATATCGGAAAAAACCTTACTTGGCCCTGTTGGACTAGGTATGCTTTCACCAAATATTTATATAACAACATCTTTTGGTAACAATTGCTTAGAGATTTGGTCTTTAAACAAACACAAAATAAACACCCAAAGCTAGGAGAGAGAAAAAAGCGTGAGCCAGCCAAAACCTAAAAACCACCTTGGTGTCTTCCCAACCAACTGCTTCAAAATGATGGTGAATCGGGGCAATTTTGAAAACTTTCTTACCGTTAAAAAAGTACTTTGAAATCCACTGAATTACTGAACTTAATGCATCGACGATATAAACAATTCCAAAAATTGGCAGCAGATACAGCGTACCGGTGGTAAGGGTAAGCACACCAATAATCGATCCCAGCGCCAACGCCCCCGTGTCCCCCATAAATAATCGGGCAGGTTTTATATTAAAGTATAGATAAGCCATAGTTGCGCCAAGTAATATAAAAACGAAAACCAAATCAGTTAAATCATTAGTAGAACTCTTTACAAATACCGTAAGAGGAAGCAGTGTGATCAACAAAGAGCCGGAGGATAGTCCATCAATACCATCGATAATATTAAAAGCGTTAGCCATAAAAGTAATTGTTAGTACAGACAGGAAAAACAGTATAAGAGGATTAGTAAGCTGGCATCCCAAAATCGGGCATTTTACAAAAAATAGACCCTTTGAAATACCCCAATAAGAAATTATCGAAGTTGCAACCAGCTGTATCGCAAACTTATGCCTAACTCTTAAAGCCAGCCCTCTAAACCTGAACACTTTTTTAACATCATCGTAAAGTCCGATTATGCCGTAAATCACTAAACTCATCAAAAACAGCACAAACCTGTCATAGCTGATATCGTAAACTTTGAAATTATACAAAAAGGCAAAAAAGATAATGACTACCAACACAATCAGAATTCCTCCACCTGTGGGGGTTCCGGACTTACCGCCTTTAATCCTGTCAAAAACCGCTACGGCGTCCCCAAATCTGTCTCTTCTGCCCCTTTTTCTATGCGGATCCCTCATTTTCATCCTGTACATGAGGTTTATAAAGGGTATAAATAAAACAAAAGTAACCACAAAAACCAACGAGGACATTAAGTATAAATTAACAGCGGGCAACATAGGTTACCTTAAGTATAAATTATTTTACTGTGATGTTAAGTATATCGTCACGTTTTCGTAAGTGTCACGCCCATAGTGATAAAATGAGATTACTAAACATATGCTAAACAAGATTTTTCGAAAACCATATAGAGAGCTTCTTGCTAAATTAACAGCGCAGGCGTTATATAAGCATAAGCCAAACATAGTTGCGGTTATGGGAGACGGCCAAACCTCCATTGGAAGAGAGCTGGTTTATCACATGATAAAAAGCAAATTTCCCGCCAGGAGAAACCTAGAATCTCCGGAAGCTGAGTTTAGTGTTCCGTTAACAGTATTGGGATATCCTAATTACCCGGAAAAGCATTGGGAGTGGTTTTGGATTCTTATTAAATACTTCTTTCTCATTAAAAAAAATCCTCCGTACAAGCACTTTCTCATCTTAGAGCTAAACTTTATGGATCCGGAAATACTTTCTTACTGGCTAAAGGTCTTAAAACCGGAAACGGTCCTTATTGTTGGCAAGGTTCCGCTAGATTATTCCGAGTTTTCCATTAAAAAGGTGGTAAAAATCAGCCACACTCACCCGGAGGAAATATTAAAACCTTTTGAATTGGCAGCCCAACAAATAGGTCGGTATTATAAACTAGGCTCAGAAGAAGTTGAAAAGGCCATTAAAACCTTCTCTCTCCCTTCATCTAAAATTAGGTTTTTTCCCGGTATAAATAGCTCCATTATCATCGATGCCACTCACTATTATTTCCCCATAAACTTAAATTCCGTGTTGGAACTAGTAATAAACGACACTGACGTAGGACAAAAAATCATTTTTACGTTTAACAAAAAGGATCAAAAACCCCTAAAAGAAAGGGATGATTGGCAAATAAACCCTCAAAACTATGACCCAGAACCCAACGACGTTATCATACTTAGAGGTAATAAATTTAAAAACATGCACAAGTTTGAATATTTATTTGCTTCCAAAATGCCCTTGATATAAGTATGAGTTCCATTTCACTGGACCCAAAAATAGAGAAGAAACTAGTTGAAGAGGCCAGAAAAGATAAATCTAAATTTGGGCCGCTGTACAAACATTATAAAAAATACATTCTCGAGTTTTTCACATACAGGGTAAATGATTACAGCACGGCTGAAGAGCTAACTTCGGTGGTTTTTGAGAAAGCCCTGAACGGTTTGGATGGTTTTCAATGGCAGGGAGTCCCCTTTTCCGCCTGGTTGTACAGGATTGCAAGAAATACTTTGATCGATCACTACAGAAAAGGTACTAAGTCCAGGGAAGTTTCTTCGTTAGAACTAGTACAGGAACTTCCCTCAAAAGAAAAACAACCCCACGAAATAGTAGAAACCATGTTTACGGAAGAACTCTTATACAAAATCCTTCAGGAAATACCAACCAGAGAACAGGAAATTATATATTTAAAGTTTTTTGACGGTTATACAAATAAGGTTATTGCCCAGATCACGGACTTAAGTGAAACAAACGTAGGCACTATAATTTATCGAACTATAAGGAAATTGCGTGAACTTTACCGGGAAAACACAAATTAATGCTAATTAAAACAACCCCATCAATACATCCGCTAACTTATCCGAATCGTGCCTGATCAAGCTTCTTTTTACCACGTCCCCACTTTTTCTTTTAATTACATCTCCTGTTAGTAAGCTTTTTCTAATAATCTCAAACTTTTTTGTGTCTTTTAGGTCATCTTCGGGTGGAAATCCTTTCTCCTCTTTATATCTGTTTAAGGTATCTTTGGGCAATTTGTCGGTGTTAATGATCACACAATCAGGGTAGGCACCTAAATACTTTTTTATCGCTACTACGTAGTCACTTACTTTAAAACCGTAGGTTTGACCGTACTTATTGATCAAACTAGCTACAAATACTATTTTGGCTTTTGATTTATTAATATTCGAACTAGCGCCGGAAACCACCAAATTTGCTATGGTGCTAGTGTACAGATCACCGGGACCCAATACTATCAAATCAGCTCCCAGGATGGCTTTTTTAGTGCCTTTATTCATTCTGGTTCTAGGTTGAACTGATAGGTTAACTATTCTTTTTGTACCATCATGCTTAGTGTTCGGCTCATCAATATGGGTTTCTCCAATGATTATTTTGCCGTTTTCATATTCAGCAATAAGGGTGATGGGCTCGTTTGTGATAGGCAAAACCTTGCCTTTTACCCTTAAAATACTTGACGCATACTCAAAAGCTTTATCCTCAGAGTCAAAAATATCTGTAAGGGCAGTAAGTAATAGATTCCCAAAATTATGCCCGCGCAACCCTAAACCTTTTTCAAACCTATATAAGAAAAGCTCCCGTAACGTGTCGTTACCGCCGTTAGTGTCGGCCAGCGCTACCAAAGCCATCCTAAAATCACCCACCGGTAAATGTCCAAACTCATCCCGTAAACGCCCGGTGCTGCCCCCACTATCCGCACAAGTAACCACCGCCGTTAGATCAAGATCTTTCTTTTTTAACCCGGTGAGAACAGTATAACTTCCGGTTCCACCTCCAATGGAAACGACTTTTTTCATATCAGTAATTCAAACGGTTTACAACTTTTATTATCACAGAAAGGTTATTTTGCTCAGTAATTCATTCAGCTCCTCATCAAGCTCTAAATCTGTGGCAAAACTAGTTGGACTATTCATGGTAATTTCGTAAAGTACGCTTCTGTCTCTATCAACCAGTAAAATAAAATGCTCAAAATTCTCCTCAATTTTTCTGAAGTAAAGACCTTTCCTTCCCCCTAACTCAAAAGAAGTCTCCCGGTACATATTTGGATTATCTTTTCTTGCCTTAGCTCCCAAATTATCCTCTACGCTATAATCAAATTTTACATCTTTGATCATAATGGTAAGGGTTTTTTGCCCTTTCACTGTGTTTGTTAATATGTGCCTTTCCAAAAACGGTACTTTTTTATCGATGACAGAGTCTACGGAATACTCAGGGTCTATACTTAATGAATAATACTCACTTTCAAGTGTGTTAAACAAAAATGAGTCATCTTCTTTCTTGTCACCGCTTGATATAACCCCCATGGCAAAAATGAATATCAAGGGAGCAATCACTATTAGAGCTAAAAGTGCTGTGGGAAAGGGCCTGCTGCTTTTTTTGGAAACTGTGACTTCTTTTATCTCGTATGACGATCCCAGCTGAGTTATGGCCTCTTTTGGCTCTTCTTTTTTAATACTGTCTACAGAATTAGCTTGACCTCCATCCATGGTTATGGATGAAACCTCTTCGTCACTTTTATTAATATTTGGAATCCAGTTACTCACAAAATTATTATACTTGATATGGGATAGTTGGAAACTCTTTTTACTTATTCACATTCCTCGGCCAAAGATTCAAAGTCAGTTACAGTGTAGGGGCAATGGTAAATTTTACCTCCCTCCATATTGTCGTAAACAAAAAGTTCATTGGTAAGACCCATTGATTTTACGTATATTCTAAATCTACCGGGGTCCCCTTGAATTCCTCCAATATACCTGAAAGAGCATGGTTGGGTTTCCAAGGCGTTTCCCCTCCAAAAAGACAGATCACAGGTTTCCGGAAGCTTAGAACCGGTTACCGTGAACAAACATTCATTATCAGGTACAAAGGCGTAGGAACATTCGGAACCGAATAGTTCGTTAACGGTTATTTCCAAATTGTATATAAACTCTGTTTCATCCGGGGCATTGTTGTAGGCAGAGATAAAACCTTCTGTAGAAAGTACCACTTTATTCATAATAGACTTACTGACTCCGTCATGAGCCATATTTTGCTTTCCTTCCGGGTCTATTATGCTAACAACTATGGCAGCCAAAATGCCAATAATAGTTATAACAACAAGTAATTCAATAAGAGTAAATGCTTTAAATGATTTAATTTTGAACGCAGCTACACCCACAAACATATTATATGGAAACTGGTTACCTAACGAAAAGCCCCGCCTAAGGCGGGGCTAAACGATTAACTATTAAGTTCCAACCCTAACACAGTTAGCTCCATTTTCATCGCAGATAGCCATAAACCCAGCGGAACTCTCAAAGCAAAACATTCCAAGATTTACTCCGTAAGACATGGCACAGATTCTGAAATCATCTCCTGCACCCATTCCTCCCTCATAGTAGTACCAACACTGTGTGGCACCGCTACCATCCCAGTCATCAGCCGCCGCGTCACATAGCAGGTCTAACTCATTGCCGGTAACAGAAAAGGTACAAGTATCTCCACCTGCAGCACAAATACCAACACTTGATTCAGCAATATTGGATAATGATGCAAAAAATTCATCACCCTCTGCAGTTCTACCATAAGCAGAAACAAATCCCTCAGCAGCTAAAGAGGCCTTATTAATTGATGC
>CBFDCV010000031.1:0-6009 GCA_965603395.1 uncultured candidate division WWE3 bacterium | reverse complement strand
CCCTTATCTCTACCTTTGACATGTACTGCATTGTGAGAATACTTCCATCTTCATTTTCCACATCAATTTCTAAAATTTGAACTTCTGACCAAGTCCAGGTTCCCGGAGCGTTTGTATCAGTAGTAATATCAAAGTAAGTGCTCCACGTAGCATCAGCGCTGTCGTCGTATGCTAACCTAAATGAATGGTTACTCCCATCACTCGTACCGCCAAAAACAGGCCTAAGAATCATATCTTTATGATTTGAATCTGCCCATCCGTGACCGCGAATTTCAACCTTTGTTATTGTGCCCAAATCAGTACCATCATTTGTATTTCCGTCATTTAGTTGAATAGTGTTTATACAAAAGTCGTCGTTGCTTCTTGCATAAGTAGTTGTGGAGCCATCTACCATATTCTCTGGACTACAAGACCACGCCTCACCAGTAGCATAACTATTAAAATATTCAGTTTGTGTGGATTCAGTGGACCCTGTTGTATAGTAAACAACATGAGGTTGATCGTTTGAATCAACTGCAATTGATCCAGTTTCAGTACCATCTGTTCCTGTTGGAGTATCTATAGTTTCAGCAGAACCAAAAAGATTAGTTGATGTATTAAAAGCGATATAGGAAAATGTTGAGGAGTTAGCCATGTAAAGTATATGAAGCGTGTCAGCTGTACCAACAGCCACTGAAATATAGGTATCTGATGCACATGCAGGATTATTAGCAGAATCTTGCTCTGCCCAGGAATTTCCAGTAACACTCATCCAAACTTCACAGGAACCTCCGTCGTTAACAAAGGCATAAAGGGTGCCGGTTGAGGTTTGGACTATTTGGCGGGCTGAGCCTGGGAGAGTTCCCGGATCGCCGGCGTCATCAATAGCATAGGGTCCGCTACCATCTCTTAATATTTCTTCCGCGGCTGTACCTGTAAGACCGCCTTCATCGTCATAGTAATAGGGTAGGAGCTTGCCTCTTTGATCTGTTACTCTAATATCTCCGCCGTCTGCTTGCATCTTGCCTTCGGCTATGATGGAGGCGGTGTCTATGTCAAACATGACTTTTTTGTCTGATGTTGATGAGCCGTTGTTAGTAATAGTCATCTTTCTTCGAAAAGTCCAGTGATCATCAAACCAGGCGGCTTCAGCACCGCTCAAAAAGAAGAATCTAAAGAGAGTTACGGCTATGAGTGTGAACAGTAAGGAGCCGGCAAACCTGGTTCTTGTTCGGGAAGACCCTTTTAGTTTTTGTGCGAATGTTTTTAGCTTGGCTGGTATTTGAGGTACAAAAATCTTTACCTTGCCTATAAACACTTTTACATGATGAGGAATATGTTTTACATAATAGGGGATTCCTAAAACAAATTGTTTTGCCTTTTGGAACCTTACCTTAGCGCCAAGCTTTATATGTAACCATAAAGTTTTAGGTGTTTTTAACAGCTTAAAGTAGTAGCAAAACTTACTGTAAAGATACTTTACTAAGCTTTTTAAATCTTCAGCTATTGTTTTAGAATCCTGTTTTAATAAAGCAAAAACCTTGCCGGGAAGCTTATTCAGCATGCCCAGTAGCCTTCTAAGCCTACCCGGCGGTTTTTTTAATTCTTTATTTTCATTTTCATACGTAGGGTAATTGTTTTGGGAACTGCCATGCCCGGTAAAGGAAAAGCCATCATTTAGGGGAACATAATCATCATCACTACTGCCATCAAAAAGGCTAGTAATCTTGGTCAGTAGGACAAGAATAATATTTTCTATATTTACAATAAATTCATAGCCACGTGTGTGGCTGAGAAGTCTGGGCATATTGTAAGTAAATTGTAACCTATTTTAAGAGGTTGGCAATAGCGTTTTATCCTTTAGGTACAGCAAAAAACGGGGGTTTGGTTGGGTAGGTTTTGTGTTCGAAAAGAGATGTTTTTAGGGCGGGGAAAAGTGGTTGTTGGGTAGGTTTTGTGTTCGAAAATGAGTAGATTTTAGTTAAATAATAGGCTTTCAAGTAAAAGTGAGTTAAAACCAAAGGTATAGCAGCCATCAAATATTTTCCAGTTCGAACCGTTATTACCTGAATCAGTGCCGCTTTGTACGTCTATATTAGCTGTACCAGCCTGGTATTGGACGTCAGTATCAATGATGTTAAAGGTTCCGGATCCATTCCAAGCTCTTTGGACAGCTGCAGTAGATCTTAACAAGATGCTGTCGTCTCCTCCGCAGGATGCTCCGTCGCCGTTTAGAGTCACGCCACCCGAGTTAGTGAGTGTGCCCCCTAACGTAATGTTCCCGGAGGAAAGGTTTGACCACATGCCTGAGGAGCCAATAGTTATAGCAGTAGTCCCCTCAACCTGAACATTACTGGAGCCTTGATTTAGTGTACCTGTAGTTAAAGTGAGGGCATTTGTCACTCTTAGGTGGGTATTTGATAGGTTTATGGAAGTTCCTCCTGCGCTTTTGTCTATAGTTAGATCGTAGAAATTTTCATTAGTACAAGAAGTTTCATCTGCACATCCTGAGTCGATTGAGCCAGCTGTACCTCCATCAAAAGTTACTCTAGTAGTACCTTCTAAAAAAATATCATCATTTGTCCAGCCACCCCCAACTGTGAGGTTGAAACCGTTGGGATCCAGAGTGCCTCCTGTGATAGTTACACCACCGTCAATGTCTGTGAAGTTTGTAAACTGGTACGTGGCGCCCCCGTTATTATCGTTAAAAGCAATGCTGTAAAAGGCATCCGTACCTGGTCCATCAGCGTCTATGGTGTAGGTGGTAGCTCCTGAGCCATCCATAACTACTGTACCGGTTCTAGCTTGGAAAGTGTCATCATTGTCCCAGTTGTTACCCACGTTTATTTGGTTACCTTCTCCCGTTACTGTGTCTAGCGTGCCTCCTGTGATAGTAAGATTGTTTTGTACTATCAGGGGATCTTCTACCTCTACAGTTAGACCGGATCCTGTACCGCCATCGTTAATTACAAGATCATAAAAACCTCCTGTACCTGTAGTTATAATGTCTTCTGTGCCTGCCGTGCCGTCGAAAGTGATAGTTGAGGTGGAAGGAGTTAGTGTGCCGGTTGAATCCAATTTGAAACTACCGCTTAAGTTAATAGTTTCACTAGCCGCGGCCGTCCACGTGCCGTCAATTTCTATGTCGTGCGATGAGGTGATGTTTCCCGTTGGCGCAAAAGTATAGCCGTTTTGAACAAAAAGCTCGTTGCCGTCTTCTATGGATAGGGTGTCCGTGGCTAGATCTTCCGCATCGAACAGCATATCTGTGGCATTTTGATCGTTGTCATAAGCATCCATGTCTACAATGGAGAGGTCCGTGCCCTGTTCATAACGTGTTACAACGTGATCTTCATATACCCTTAGGTTATCTGTTGACATAATATCTCCTCCATCATGGACCGTTATTGTGTTGCCAAAATTAACTCCACCATCCAGATAGAAAGTTAACTGATCTCCAGCAGTTCCGGCGGTACCATCAAAACCTATGACGAAGTCCCCACTTGCATCTGTAGTGTCACAGACGGGAGTCCCGTTATTGAAGACAGCGCAGACGCTTTGAGAATTAATCGGTGTAACCTCATCATCATCTGTATAAACCCTACCGGTAAGAAAATCACTCTCTTCATTGAAAGCTAGAGTTTGACAACGCCAATTCCCACCACCACCGTCAGCGGTGGCTACTGTGCTTTGGGTACCGGTGGTAATTTTATCTGCCACCGCGCCTACCATACGACCGCTTGGTCCGCCGGCAGCAACTTGAGGTTGTTGTCTCTCAGTGAATGTATTACTCCATGAATTTATCTGGGATGTTCCGCCATCGCTGTAGATAAGAGCGGAAATATATACATGGTTTCCGGCACTTGGCGTTACAGATGGGCATTCAACTGTGGTGTCTCCTGAGCCTGTAGCAGAAGCGCTTGTATCTATAATGAATTCTGTAGTTAGTTCAACACCACTATATTCCAATATCATGGCTGTGGCGGATTGTGCTCCGGTCCAACTGCAACTTGGGGCTTCAAGAGCACCGGCTGATATCTTATACCAGGCTCCCTGAGAGAGTGTTCCTGATTCGTTAAATACCTGAGTCCATCCCACTCCCGGTCCGGTGATAGCCACATTGGCTTGAACATTACAAAAGAAGACAACCAGGTTGTTTGCAGCCGCAGTTAACGATGTTGAGACAGATGTTAATGTCTTATATCCATATGAATTACTATTCACATAGGCAATGGCATCGGCGGCTATTTGCCACTGTCTGATTTCTGAAAATATCTCATTTAAGTTTTGATCTATAAGTTTGAGGGGACCTAGGAGATAAAATTCAGGGCTGATATCCGGGGCTTTATATGTATATTGTAGTTGGTATTCTTCACCTTTTTTCAGATCAACTTCCCAGGACAAAATCTTATACGCGCCTTTATCTGCAACTTTTACTGTGTTTGTATCAAGGGAGTACTGAGCATTTTGCACTAAACCAAATGCGGGGGGATCCTCAGCCATTTTTCTTTGGACTAGTCCTGACTGTGAAGAAATTATAGAAAAGGTACCGGGGATTTTTTCCTCTATAACACCGGAAAAATCTTCATTTGCCTTTATTATTATGGTTACGGGGTAGTTAACAGGTGGATAAATTCTGGTGGCAGTCTTTCTTTCTATATCGAAAGGTACATAGTCTCTGACTTCAAAGGAATCATGGATAGTGTAGGCTCCGTTGGGTGTGGTGGCTGTTAGTATCATTTTGTATTTACCTGAGGCGCCCACTTTATAGGCAGTTTCATAATCCGGCTCTTCTATATAGGCCTTCATACTGCAGTTTGGATTTACTATGATCTCAGAACCGGTTGATAGGATAGTAGTTTTACCTGAAGGATCTGTGATTTCCAGTACTACTTCAGCATCACAAACCATCTCACCTTCTTCGTCTAGGACAGCCATGGCTATAATGGCAGTTTCATGTGGAGTGTAAATGGACTTATTGGTATTTAAGGCTAAAACACCCCAATTAAAGTCTTGAGTATAGGTCTGTGTGGTACCGCCTTGTTGGACATCTACCTCAACCTTATACTTACCGGGCACCAAGCTGGGTTGATCATTCTCTGCTGTGATGGCATATTTGGTATCTGATTCTTTGCTTATTTCCAGGGGGATTAGGAGCTCCTCTCCGGTTATTGTACTGGTTATTTTAGCTGATATTGTTAGGTCTCCTTCAGAGTATGCGCCCGTAGTTTCTGCGTGAACTTTGGTGAGGTGGGGAATGCTTAGGTTGTGTGAGAGGCTAGGATTTTCCCCTAAATCCAGCATAAACCTGATAGTATCCGTGGGTTTGAAGACCTCTTGGACCGGTTGTACTGTGGGATTGTTTATGTTCGAACCATCTTTGTTAGCTCTTACTAATACAAAAGTAAAGATACTGATAACAGCTATCAGAGGTAAGAACGGCATTAATTTTTTTATAGTTTCTTTTTGTTGCATACTTTAGAGTTGCTCCGGTGGAGTAGTATCTTGAGAGACATCTAATATCCACCAGTCAAACGTGATGTCTGTTTCTATGGCATTTTCTATGGACACGGTGAAGGATTCTCCGTCTGTTTTTTGGCTTACTATGAGTGTTTGTCCGCCGGTGGTGGTGGTAGGTGTGATAAAGATCTTCGAACCGCCTTGCACGTTTGCATTGAGTATTACTGTTTCAGTATCTCCGGCTTCTAGGGTAGCGCTGCCTACCAGTTCTGAAGTTTCTCTTATAGCGTAGCTGCCGGCCTCTACTTTGTCGGCGGCTAAGGTGCCCTCTATGCTGACTGAGCCATCGGGTTCTAAGACTATGGTCCCATCGAACAAAGCTACGTTGCCGGCTAGGTTCTTTTGTAGATGCAGGGTCTGCATGCTGCAAAGTTGAGCATCTTTTTGACCCGTTACAGGGTTGTAGCAAGGCGCGCCTAGTGTTTCTATGGAGTTGTTTAAGCTATCAAAATTGATGATACAGGCAGTAAGAGAGCCTGTTATTTCCACGTTGTAGAGGGTAGTATCTCC
>CBFDCV010000030.1:0-6688 GCA_965603395.1 uncultured candidate division WWE3 bacterium | reverse complement strand
ATTATAACTTTTTTACCGGTTTTGTGTATATTAAAACTATGATATTGAATGTGTATAAGGAAAAGGGTTGGACCAGTTTTGACGTGGTGGCTAAGATTAGAGGTTTGTTGGGTGGTGGGAGAAAGAGAAAGGTAGGTCATGCCGGGACGTTGGATCCTTTGGCAGAAGGTGTTTTGATTGTTCTCACTGATGAGGATACAAAAAGACAGCAGGATTTTATGAAACTGGAGAAAGAATATGTATGCGAAATTAGTTTCGGTGCCACCTCCCCTACCTATGATCTGGAAGGCGAGCTGGCTTATAAAGATATTCCACAGGATTTGGATATCGAAAAAGAGCTGGAAACCTTGTTGCCTAAGTATGTGGGCGAGATAGAGCAAAAAGTACCTCCCTTTTCGGCTGTAAAAGTGAAGGGGAAGCCTCTGTATAAAAAAGCCAGATCAGGTGGGGTTTTGGAAAGTGAACTGCCATTTAAAAAAATTACGATTTTTAACATAGAAAAACTAGATTTTTACCAAAAAAATAAGCTTCACACTATTAAATTAAAAATCAACTGCAGTAAAGGTACTTACATTAGATCCTTGGCTCATGATCTAGGCGAAGAGTTAGGTGTAGGAGGTGTTCTGGTTAGCTTAGTGAGAACGAAAATTGGAGAGTACGTAGTTGAAGAAGCAAAAAAGATCGTAGAATTAGAAGTGTAGGATCTCCTGCTCTGCCGGCACCGTCTCTGTCGTGAAAAGCCCAAACTTCTTAGCAGCCCAAAAAACAATATCAATGCTTAGTGAGTAGAAAAGATAGGCAATAGTGCCAAGAAACTGGATCAAGCCAAAAACCATGATAGCCATAATAGGGTTTACAAATCTCTTATACGGGTCCACAAGTTTATTTACCTCATTAGCCACTGTGTTTTTTAGTGATAGTTCAGGTATGGATACATTTGCCATATTTTCAAGAATATAAGGTGTTTCAGTGCCATCACTGTAGTTAAACTTGGTTGGGTCAAGACCAAAGGCTGACAACCGTTCCATTTGCTCCGGAGATAAACCTTCTTGAACTTGCGCATTCATTTCGGTATTGATTTGGGTAGTAAAATACATGTCTACAAACTCCCCTACCTTGTTGCCCACGTTAAAATCAGGCTGTTTTCCGGCCGTAACAATTACTAAAATGGCGGCAGAAAGACTGTAAATAAGGATTATTCCCTTAGTTGTAAATTTTAGGACCAATCGGGGATTAAAAACAAGCATCTGCCTTTTTAACTGTGATGCTAGTATAACTTCGTAAAACAAAAGCACATATGATAAGAAGAAAATGACTACCGCATAGGCGGAATTAATAGGAAAGGTGGTTATAAATAGACCAAGGCTTATTGAAATAGGTCCAAAAATAAATTGTTCCCATTTATCCCATGCCCCTACTATTAAAGCGTGCGTGACTAATATCAATAGCATTAACACTGCCACTAGCACCATGAAATCTAAGGATGGTGAGAAAAACTTTTGCGAGTTGATATAACTTAATATTAATCCTGAAAGCAAGAAAGACTCAGCAAAGAGCAAAGTAGCAATAATACTGGTTTTAACATAGTAGGCAGTAATTTTCACTATTTTATAATAGCAAAAATTTTATGCTGGCACCTGGATGTAAAAACGCATTGAAGCGTTTACACTATGGTGCCAGCATGTGGTAGTCCTCTTCCTCCCAGAACATGTTCTTTCTCTCTTTCTATGTTGCAAGCGGCAGATTGGTAAGGACAGGCTTAGTGAGTTTTGGGTAAACTATGATCTTCAGATTTACCAGCTTAGGGGCAAAGCTCAGAATCATCTTAGTAAACTCTTCGATGCTCATACCATCGTGCCCTAAAGACTTACGTATCAGAGAAGTCTTTTGAAAGAGTTTAGGTAGCTCCACCCCGTTTGGAAACTCCACCAAAATCCTGTTTAATATTGCCGCTTCAAGAGGTGTCAGTTCTTCTAACTTTTTGGGACTACCGTTAGTGGGAATTTTTTCGACCATGGCAAACCTCCTTTCATGATTATTTACCATCGCTAAACCCACTCACTTGAGTTTCTAAAACGAATCTATATTAATAACGTCACAAATGCAAATAAGGGCAGTTGGGGAAAGTTTGTATCAAAAGGAAAAACAACGGTTGTGGTAGATGTTGATTTAAAGATAAATATTAGTAACTTTACTCAAGAGTTTCGTCTGAGCTATCCTCTTCTTTTTCCAGCTCAGTACTTTGGCTTTGCCCTGTACCTTCCACTGCTTCTTGGCTGGCTCGGGTAATATCTTCTGCGGCTTCTGTGATTGTAGGTTCCTTCTCTTGTTTCCCTTGTATAGCCTCTATACCTGCCGGAGTTAGGTATTCACTTGGCCTTGGCCTTGTGAGGGGATCTTCCTCCTGTTGGGTACCTTGAACCTCTTTTGTATCTTCAGAGCCGTCCTTAAGTTTTTCCAGATCTGAGTCACTAAGAATTTCTCTTGGATTTGGTCCTAGTTTTTCTACACTCATAAAAAAATAAAAATTAAATAAAAACTTAGTATATTTTGGTGAGCTCAACTGGACTCGAACCAGTGACCTCCACGATGTCAACGTGGCGCTCTAACCAACTGAGCTATGAGCTCTCAAGCCTTGCCCTCCCCTCCCTACTTTTTGGGTTTCATTATCTGGTCAATAATACCGTACTCTACAGATTCATTAGAATTCATCCAATTATCTCTTTCGATTTCTTTTTGCACATCCTCAAAAGGCCTGCCTGAGTTTTCAGCAATAGCCTTTGCGTACTGTTCTCTAAGCCTCAGCATGTGTTTAGCTGTAATTTCTATGTCAGTTTGCTGCCCCTCTACTCCACCCAAAACCTGATGGATCATAGTGTACGAATTAGGCAGAGCAAATCTTTTACCTTTTTTTCCGGCAGACAACAGTAAAGCACCCGCAGAAGCCGCTAAACCTACATTTATAGTACTTACGTCATTTTTAACGTGTTTTATGGT
This sequence comes from uncultured candidate division WWE3 bacterium, assembly GCA_965603395.1. Lineage (GTDB taxonomy): Bacteria > Patescibacteriota > WWE3 > UBA101185 > UBA10185 > CAYSWS01. The sequence goes on along the minus strand of CBFDCV010000030.1, from coordinate 3,691 downwards.
GTCATACATGGCTAAACCATCATAGGCACTACCTCCGGGAGTGTTGATGTAGATGTTGATCTCTCTTTCCGGATCTTCGCTTTCCAAAAATAACAACTGAGCAATGAAGGTGTTAGCTACGGCCATGTCTATAGGACCGGTGACAAAGACAATGTAATCTTTTAAAAGTCTGGAATATATATCATAAGATCTCTCAAATCCTTTGGGATCTTTTTCGATTACGATTGGTACTAAGGTACTATTTTTCATAGTTTTAATTCTCCTTGTGTCTCTTTAATTAAATGTTCGATCAATTTTTGCTTTTCCAGAACAGTTTTAATATATACTTTTTGCACGGGATTGTTAAGTTCTTCCTTGATTTTGTCATCTTTAACATCTCCAATGGCTTTATTTACCTCATCTTCAGAGGCGCTAATCTCTTCTACACTAATGAGCTCATTAAGCACTAACTCAGCCTTGATGTTTTGCTCAGCTACTTTTTCATAGTTTTCTTTTAGCTTATCCATGTCAATGCCTTGAGCTTTTAGGTAGGCTTCCATGTTCATGCCGGCGGCCATGACCTGATCTACAAGTCTGGCTACCAAGCGGTTTGTTTCTTCTTCTACCAAGATATCTGCCACTTCAAGGTCAGCGTTTTTAACTAGGACGTCAATTACTTCGTTAGTGTGCAGGTGGGCATGGTCAATCTCAATCTTCTCTCCTGCTTTAAGTTTTTCTTCATTAGCTTTTCGAACCTGCTTATTTTTGTCCTCGTAATACTTTTTTAGTTCTTTTTTATAATCTTTAAACTTAACTTCGGGTCGAATGGCAACAATAGCCGTAAATTCAAAATCTTTTTCCAAGCTGAACTCTTCGATCTCAACTTTTGGATTGGACATGGGTAAAATGTGGTTCTCTTTTAATACTTGAGGGTAGTGTGTTTGCAGCAATTCATTTATGACGTTTCCATACAGTTTGTCCACTCCCATCTTTTTTTCTACCTTTTCTTTTGGAGCCTGTCCTTTTCTAAAACCGTCAATTTCAGTGTCTTTAACAGCGGTATCAAGCACTTTTTGGTAAGTTTCCTTAACTTTCTTATTTTCTATAGTGACTTTAATTTTTAGTTGTGATTTTGGCAGTTTTTCTACTTGGACTTTCATAACAGGGTGTATTTTATCATATCATACGAAGGTTTGATAAATGTTTAGGTATAAATAAAAAAACTGCCCATGAGAGTTGCGGAAAAATCGATTGATTTTAGACGCAAAACACATGGGCGTGTTGATTCCTGCAATTGGCTATTTAGAGAACGCGACTTTAATACTTCTAGCTATCCTTATTAAGAAAGCTACTACAGCGGCAAAAGCTCCCAAGATTAGAAGGTACTCACCAATGAAGGGAAATGCAACTGCCATAGCAAGACACGCTAAGCCAATTCGATGCTGTTGCTTTGTATCCTCTTTTGTAGGGGGCCAGTAGGCATCGTCTCCAATAGTCATTAGTACGATTCCCGTTACTAAGAAAACTACCGCTATTAGTGCTTTAATCCCAAGAAGAGCCAGGTCTTGATCACTTAGGTTATGCATTTGCTTCATCTCCAATCTGGTCTAGTATGCCGTTAGTTTGTGTCTCTAAATTATCAACACCACCGTTATACCCCATAGTATATATTCTGTCAATGATTATTTTTGTAAAAACGCTAACACAGGTAGTTTTTATAAGTTATAGAAAAAAAACACCACAAAGTAGGAAATACACAATCTCCAAACTGTGTGGTGTTCCAGTTATGCTCTACTCACCCTTCATCTTTGAAGTACTTTCTGAGCACCTCAAGTTGAGCCCATATGGATATTACCAGGAGGATAAGAGCAGCTTGCACTAATGTCTGTCCTAGATCAATAGCTGACTGGGTGAGTGGTATGAGGGGATGCCCTGAAAACAATACGCCAAGGATTTCAGCTATGACGATTATTATCAGACCTGCTCCAATGACAACGACAAGCCCTCTATCAAATTTACTGCTGGTTTCTAAGTGTCTGTTGAACTTTTCTTTATCCACTTCCCTTCTCCTTTGCTATTTTTTCCATTTGAATGTTAAGCTGGGGAATAATATAACCTATAGCCAATCTTTTGTAAATGGGTTATTCGGAAAGATATTCCAAAACAGGTAGCTTTTTTCCACTCAAAAATTCAAGAGTGGCTCCGCCTGCAAGACTTAAATGAGTAATTTTTGAGGTATCACAGTACTTTTTAGCAGCTTCTATGGTGTCACCGCCTGCAATTATTGTCATGCCGGTGTTTTCGGCCATCAATTTGGCAACCGCTTCGGTACCGTGATAGAAGGGGTCGTTTTCAAAGAGGCCCGGGGTTCCGTTCCAAAAAAGGGTTCTTGATCTTTTAATGATTTCTGAGAATTTGCTGATAGTGTTCTTTCCTATATCTAAAGCTAAGAAGCCTTCCGGTACTAGTTTTGGGCCCTCTGTTACTTGTACCTCCCTAATATCAGTGGCGCCCTTTTCTTTATCCGCTACAACTAGATCTACAGGCAGTATTATCTTATCAGAAGCTCTCTCTAGCATTCCTTTAGCTAGCACTGTCCAGTCTCTATGCCCTGCCTTAGCATGTACTTTAAAAGCATCTTCTACATAGGAGCTGCCCATATTCTTGCCGGATGCTTTCAAAAATACGTTTGCGGGACCACCTCCAACCAGCACATAATCTGCTTTATAAAGCATGGCGCTTATGGCTCCCACTTTGTCGGATATTTTTGCCCCGCCAATAACTAAGGTTAATGGTTTTTCCGGCTGATCTAGTAAATTAGTAAGTGCTTCATATTCCTTTTTGAAATAGGAACCGGCCACGGCAGGTAAAAGCTTCAATATCTCAGTAGTCGATGCGTGTTCTCTATGCGACTGCGGAAATCCGTCAAAAACAATTAAGTCTTTTCCTTCCACTAGTTTTTTTGCAAACTCAGGGTCAGCCGTATCTTCCCCCGGATAAAACCTGGTATTTTCCAGCATGACCAACTTCCCGGGACCCATGTTTCGTACAAAAGAATTAACCTCATCCCCCACACAATCATCAAGTTTAGCCACCTCTTTACCTAGTAATTTGGAAAGTGCCTTTGCATGAGGAGTAGTTCTCAGCCCCTCGTCTACCTTGCCTTCAGGCCGCTTCACCCAAGTAATAATGACAATTTTGCATCGGTTTTCGATCAAATACTGCAGTGTGGGCAAAGTAGCACTAATTCTGGAGTCATCCTTGAGCTCCCACTCCCCTCCGGCGCCCTCTTTAACACCAATATCATAGGGAGATCTGTACAAAACTGTTTTTCCGGCTAAATCAACGTCACCTAAACTCTTTAACTCCATACATAAAGTATAGCTCATTACTAAATCAAGTACTAAATCAAACCCGGAGATTTACCACCGGAGATTTACTATAAGATAGCATTCTGTTAAAATCACAACATGAATTATAGTATTTTGGAAAGAGGGCTTGTTACAGAAGACCAACTCAAGAAAATTTCATACTTGTCTTTTTCCAATGAAAGCAAACAAATTGTGGCACTACTCACCCGGTTTGTCAGGAAGTTGAAAAAATATCAAAAGATCTCCTTTATTTTAGAGACCGTAAGCACATTTTTTTTATTTCTTATTCTTTCCCTTATTCCCCTACTACTCCTTCAGGAAAAACATATCATCTTACTTCT
>CBFDCV010000029.1:0-6889 GCA_965603395.1 uncultured candidate division WWE3 bacterium | reverse complement strand
AGATGATTCTTCGATGAAAGGACACACAATAAATGTTTGCTCACCTTTCTTTTTGATCCACTCAAAAGCTTCCTCTCTGTTTTTTTCCGCAATAACCTTAGTATTAACCACTTTATGTTTTTCCGGGATAGGCATGAGTTGAGAAATCTCTAAGTCCCCATAAATAGTTAAAGCTAAAGTTCTGGGTATAGGAGTGGCGGTCATGGTTAACAAATGCGGCGTCTCGTTCCCCTTGTTCATTTCCACTAACTTGGCTCTTTGCTCTACTCCGAACCTGTGTTGTTCGTCTATAACTATCAAGCCCACGTTTTGATATTTTTCTTTGTACAGCAGAGCGTGTGTTCCCACAATTATATATGGCTGCTTGGTTGGTTTTTTTGCCGTGGCAGATGTAAGTTGTGTAATTTCCACTCCAAGAGGCTCTAGTAAGTTTTTATATGTTTCGAAGTGCTGCTTAGATAAAATCTCGGTAGGAGCCATGTAAAGCACGTTTTGGCCGTTCAAAAACGTTAAATAGGAGGCTATGACGGTTACAATGGTCTTTCCCGTTCCCACATCGCCCTCTAAGAGCCTATTCATGGGGCTTTCATCTTGTAGGTCGTTTAAAATGTCCTCTAAAGCTTCTTTTTGTGATTGTGTGAGTCTAAACGGTAGTTTTTCGATCAGTTTATCCAGCTTTTCTTGGTGTTTTTTATTGTTAGTGATTTTATTGGCTTTCATTTTCACAGACCAAGCTTGTTTTCTTTTTTCCACTTTCATGAGTTCAACAAAAAATTCTTCCAGCTGAAATCTCTTTTTGGCTTTGGAAGCTTCCATCAATGAGTCAGGAAAATGGAATGAATGCAGGGCTTGGTCAAACTCAGGGAAATGTTCGATCTTTAATATCTCCTCAGGTAAGAATTCTTCTAGTGGTATTTCTTTGTCGAACACCTCCTTGACCTTTGTTCTGATCCATTTGGATGACAGGCCACCGGTCTCCGGATAGATAGGTACGAGCCTGCCGGTATTGATGGTTTTTTCTCCGGCTAACTCGTATGAAGGAGCGATCATACTTAGCTTACTGCCATGCTTGTTGACCTTGCCGCTGAAATTATATTTCTGGCCCGGTTTTAAGGTTTTTTTCAAATAGTGGCTATTAAACCAGATGAGCTTTAAACTACCCGAATCATCCTCTACCACCGCCTCAGTGAGGCGTTTGCGGTAACGGGTGTAAATGTTTTTAATCGGACCAAGCACTCCTTGCACAGTGGCCAGATCACCCGCCTGTACGTCCTTGATCTTTTTCACTTCGGAAAAATCATCGTACCTAAATGGGAAATGATACAAAAGACTTTCCACAGTAAAAATACCCAACTTAGCCAGTAAAGTTTTGTATTTAGGGCCGATTTTTGGAATAGCCGCTACCGGATCCGAAAGTTTGAGCATGTGTGTATTCTAGCAATTTTTAGAAGAGATATGGTAAAAGTGAGGTAGCTAAAAGTGCAATAGTAGCCGCCACTATCAGGTATTTGCCGATATTTTTAAGTCTGAGAGCCTTCTTTACTTTCTTTTTAATAAGTTTTCTTTTTGAGATAGGTTTATCTTTCTTTTTGGCCATTATTTTATCTTTCCGAATAACCTTTTACCTAATTTGATTATATCTCCGGATTTGATTTTAATTGTCTCATTTAGATCAGTAAACTTTTTCCCGGCAGCTTCAAAACCACCTTGCTTAATTAACCTTTTTATCTCAGACGATGAAATATCCAAGCCTGATTTTTCTTTCAAAGCGTTTGCTACGTCTAATACCTTGATCGTGTTATCCACCTCTATCTCCAAAGTTTCCAGGGGTGCCTCACCTTTTTGAACTGTGCTTTCAAAATATTGCCGAGCTTTTTGAGCCGATTTTTCTCCTTTAACAATTTTCACAACCTCAAAAGCCATGACCTTTTTAAATTGCATAGGGTTAGCACCGTCAGCCATTTGTTTTTCCATGTCCGCAATCTCTTCTAGTGGGATGTCAGTAAGTAAAGTAAGCGCTTTTCCCAGCAACTCGTCTGAGTAAGACATAGCCTTGCCGAACATATCCTCCGGAGAGTCACTTAGGTTAATACTATTACCCTTTGTTTTACTCATGGTCACTGCGTTGGGTGCTTCCATCAAGACATTTGTTCGAACATATTTTTCTTTACCTAAATATGCTTTGCACAGTGTTCTACCCATCAACATATTGAAAGTTTGATCAGATCCGCCAATTTCTATATCCACTTGCATAGCCACACTATCGTAGCCCTGCATGAGCGGGTAAATGAACTCCTGCAAGCCAATAGGATTGTCTTCTGCCATCCTTCTTTGAAATAGATCTCTTTCGATGATTTGCTGCACGGTGGTTTGACTCATTAGTTTAATAAGGTCATCCAGCTTTAGTTTGGAGAGCCATTCATAGTTATGCTTGAAGGAAACTGGATTTTTACCTTTGAAGTCAATTAATTGGGCAGCTTGATCTTTCCAACCTTTTTCATTTGCTTTGATCTGCTCAGGAGTGAGGAGGGCTCTCATTTTATCTTTGCCGGGATCCGGATCTCCTACTCTGGAAGTGTAATCCCCTACTAAAAAGATTACCTCATGGCCAAGTTGCTGCAAGATTCTCAAAGCTCTGATTCCTATGGCGTGGCCAATGTGCAAATACGGTCCGGTAGGATCAAACCCCTGGTAAACTTTTAAGCGGTCTCCTGATAACAACTTTTCTCTTAACGCTTCTTTTGAGGGGTATATTTTATCCACGCCTCTTTCCAGAAACTTATCTACTAAAGCCTTGTCTGTAAGCACTTTCGGCATGAAATTAGTATATCATTACAAGTGGAAAAAAAAGAAGAGCCCTTGTTTTAAATTGTGTTTTAAAAAACAAGGGCGCTTTGTGGTAAATTATTGAATTTTTTCTACCTTATAAGTGTATACTCCTGTACTTAGTCTTTTTCTCCTGCCGAATTTCCATATGCCTGTTTGTACACCGCTTCTATGGTTTTTAATCCGGGCATCTATGGGAACTTCTGCACCGTGTGCAATACCTTTATTGTGCTCGCAGTTAACCGTCGTAAAAGTGGCGACAGTGTTTATAGCTATACTATGTAAGTCATCAGCCGTGTTCAACTCATCAATTTCAAGGTCTCCCCAAAAAACCTTTCTTTCTCTTGTTTCAATTCTAGTTCTTACAACTAACATAACTGCCTCCCTTGTCTGTCAGAATTGTGAAAAAAGATACCCTCGGTTGTTGATTGATTTGTTGCAACCGAGGGCTATGAGCATGGAGCAGTGTTTGGACTAGTCGTATTTTAACGTGAATTTCTTATCAAGACCATGTCTAGCCAAAGCTGCTTGGACCGATGACATTACGGGCATTTGAATCAGATCAGGATCATTACAATACGGGCTTAGGGTACCGTCCTTTTTGATAAATCGACTCTCTCCTAACTTTTTTCCTACTAAGGTTAATACCCAGACACCGTCATGCGCACTTGGTTTCACTTCTTCTAACATGTTGACTCCTCCTATTACATTTGATTTGTGGGGTAGTATTATAGCAAAATTATCGTAGAGTTAGTCAAGACCTAATAATAGACGATTTACGGCTATGCACTCTCTGATATAATCTTTATTATGATTAGACTTATAAAGGATAAGCATAGGAAGGTAAGAAGGACGTATATTAGGGCAAAAAACAAATATTTTAACCCCCAAACCAGAAAACAATTCAGAACTAGAGTAAGAAAAGTAAAAAAAGTACAGCTTAGAGGACGTCAATTATATCTACTAACCTATTTGGCCACCTTTGTTCTTATCTCCCTGGTGGTTGGTACTTTTGTAGTAATAATTATTTTGGCAGCCGTTTCACGACAATTACCAAACCCAAACCAGCTGTTAGAAAGAAGTTACGAATTATCTACCAAGATCAACGACCGTAATGACAAGCCTATCTTTGAGGTTTATGGTGAAAAGAACAGAACATTGGTAAAGCTGGATGAGATATCTCCTCATGTGACACACGCCACCTTAGCCATTGAAGACGCAAATTTTTACGCCCATCAAGGGTTTTCCATAAAAGGTATGTTGAGAGCTTTGAGAAACACCATCACCGGTAGAGGTTTGCAGGGCGGGTCTACTCTTACCCAACAGGTAATAAAAAATACACTTTTGTCACAAGAAAGAACCATTTCCAGAAAACTAAAGGAGCTAATATTATCCTTACAACTTGAAAACAAATATGCTAAGGACGAAATTTTACAAATGTATTTAAATGAGTCTCCTTATGGAGGACAAAATTACGGTATTTACACAGCGGCTAAAACCTATTTCAATAAACAACCCAACGAACTCACTCTACCGGAAGCTGCCTATCTGGCAGGACTTCCCCAAAGACCTAGTTACTACTCTCAGTTTGGCACCAATCCTGAAGCAGGTATGGAAAGAAGGTTGGCTGTTTTAAAACTTATGCATGACAAGGGTTGGCAAGGAGAGGACGGTAACCGTTACTATATCAGCGATGAAGAATACGAAATGGCTAAGAAAGTAGAATTGGAATTTGAGTCTTCCAGCATTCCCTTCAAAGCGCCCCACTTTGTTTTCTTTGTTAAGCAAAAACTGATCGAACTTTTTGGGGAGGAGTTTGTTGAGCAAGGTGGGTTAAGAGTGAAAACAACTTTAGATTTGGATTTTCAGGAAACTGCTCAGGAAATTGTGTATCAGGAAGTGGAAGATTCTAAGGGATATAACGTTTACAACGGGGGTTTGGTGGCTATCGAGCCTAGTACAGGACACATAATAGCCATGGTAGGTTCAAAAGGTTATTTTCTAGACTCCGAACCGGCTGAGTGTATATCAGGTATTACAGGCGATGACAGTTGTTTGTTCGAATCGGAACTAAATGTTACTTTGGCTAGCAGGCAACCCGGGTCTGCCATAAAACCGGTAACATATGCCACTATGCTAAGTCAGGGATATACAGCTTCCTTCATGCTCTTGGACGTTCCTACAAAATTCCCGGGAGAAGCTCCGGAAAAACCTTACGTACCGGAAAACTATGACGGCATCTTTAGAGGACCCAAAACTTTACGGAAAGCCTTAGGTAACTCTTTGAATATACCGGCAGTTAAAGCCTTGGCCATAGTAGGAATCGACAATATGATAGATATGGCAGAAGAGCTTGGGATCTCCACTTTTAAGGAAAGAGAAAGATACGGATTGGCGTTGACATTAGGTGGCGGCGAGACCAAACTTATGGAGCTCACAGGAGCATTTACTGCTTTTGCTAACGGCGGCGTGTTTAATGAACCGGCTCCCATAATTGAGGTAACTGATGCTAGAGGAAACGTACTTTATACTTGGCGCGAAAACAGTGGTAATAAAGCTTTGGGAGAGGACGTAGCCTTTTTGATTGCAGATATATTATCTGATGACGGCGCTCGTAGTGAGGTTTTTGGGTTTGGGAGTTTGTTAAAAATTCCAAATTATCAAGTGGCGGTAAAAACCGGAACCACTGATGATAAAAGAGACAACTACGCTCTTGGTTTTACTCCGGAGATTGCTATTGGCTCCTGGGTGGGGAATAACAACAACGATGCTATGAATCCATACGTAGCTTCAGGTATCACAGGCGCCACGCCCATATGGAACAAGGCTATGACCGCCTACTTAAAAGAATTTCACCCTGATGGTACTGAAAAGTTTGAAGCACCGGATAATGTAAAGAAATTTGAAGTTGATGAGTTTACAGGCATGCTTCCCTATGGTGATAGAGGTACTCGGTGGGAATGGTATATAAAAGGTACGGAGCCTCCCTCAGTGAGTGATTGGTACAAGCGCATTGAAGTGTGCAAAGTGGATGGGAAAATTGCCAATAATTCCTGCAAAGACGCGGATAGAACTGACAGGGAAACATTCATTGATATCCAGTCGGAGCTACCCGAGTGGCAAATGTACGTAGATAAGTGGATCAGCGAAAACTACTCTAATGAGGAAGAGTACTTCCCTCCCAGAATACGCACATGTTTAGATTTCGAAGATGACGGTGATATTAAAGATTCGGATGATATTTGTGTTTATATTGTGAACTACAGTGATGGTGATAAAGTACCTCTAGATTTTAGGTTGAGTGTTGAGGTGTCCGCTGCGCAAGAGGTAAGAGAAGTCCGGGTTTACAAGGACGGTGAACGGATAACTTCTGATAAATCAGAGCCCTATGGTTACAATTTTGAGTTGTCAGCCAAGGATATTGGCGAGCATACCTTTAAAGTAGTGGCTAAAGACGAGGACGGTAATAGTGATGAAGAAGAGATAAAACTGGAAGTAATAGGATACCAACTTTATTAGTTTATTCTCTGTGTTCTACTTTGTGTTTTGATCTCAACACTTTTAGTAAACCGGTACGGATCTTCTCGGTCTGGCTTGTTTTGTATGTAATTTTCACCAGCACAGCTTTTTTGTTTTCACCCAATTCTTTGCCAATGTATTCTTCTTCCACCTCAACCTCTACGATGTCGTCGTGAAAACCTTTCAATTCTTGGTATACCGGACCAAATGGTTTTTTTAGATCAAGCACTAATGACAACTTTTCCACAGTATAGTTTGACAACTCAGAAGCTACCCTATGTGAAGTTTTTGCTTGCTTTAAAAGAATTTCCGTAAAGAGCATAAAACCAAACACGGCAAGTTTTCCTACTACATTTTCTGAGACTACAATGCTTACTTCGTTGCCTATGCCTTCCAGTTTATAATCACTTAAACCAAGGCCACGCATGAGAGTTGCCAAGATCTTTTTAGTAGCGCGGGAGTTTTCATAAGCACTATTCTCAACGTTTTTATATATAACTTGCAGGTTTCTCAGCTCTTCATAAGAATCAAACTTTTTTTTATT
>CBFDCV010000028.1:0-7005 GCA_965603395.1 uncultured candidate division WWE3 bacterium | reverse complement strand
CAGCTTCTAGACCAGATCAAAGGAGACAAGGAACTAGGTCAGGCGGTAGTGAAAGAAGCAGCGAAAGAAGTAAAAGAAGCTAAGAGCGGGGTAGATATATCGGAGGCTCAGGATGTTGTTAAAAAAGTAAAAGAGGAAAATGAGAGATTGTCGAACGAAATCGAAAAGCTAAAAAGCGAGATTGAAATTTCTCAAGAGTCAGAGGAGGAGAAGAGCAAAAAGAGAAAACTTGTGGAGGAGTTGGAAATGGAGAAGGACAAGGCGAGTACGGATTACACCTCATTACAAAGGCAGGTTTTAGAGTTGCAAAAAAGGCTAAAAAAGAAAGAAATCCCTGAAGAAAAAGGTCCCAGCAAACCAACTTTTGCAAAGATGAAGCCTATTACCCATGAGCCAAATATAGTTTCCGGCGTAATTAAAAATCAAGAAGGTGAAGCCATGCCCGGTGTAGTTCTTCTGATAAAAAACCATAAAGGAGAGGCTGTGAGGGCGTTAAAAACTAACACTTTAGGTCAGTTTTCCATTAGCACATCGCTAGTTAAAGGTATGTACACTTTAGAAGTTGGATCAACTATAGAGGACACCGCGTTTGATATAATCACTGTAGAAGTTAAAGGAGAAGTTTTCCCACCAATAGAGATGGTGGGGAGATCAGTATAATTTATGCCCACAAGTATAACTGCCAGTACACAAGAACACTTAGATATCCACGAGATTAAAAATAATCTGGTAATTCTAAAAAGCGGCACGGTTTGCGGTGTTATGCAAACTACCGCTGTCAATTTTGATTTGTTATCAGAAATCGAGCAAGATGCTACTATTGCAGCTTTTTCCATGCTACTAAACTCTATAACTTTTCCTATTCAGGTTGTGTTGAGGTCAAAACAACTGGATATTTCCAAATACATAGAGAAAATACATAAAGTTGAACAAAGACTTGATGACCCGCTATTAAAAATGCAAGCTGAGTCTTACAGAAAGTTTGTGCAGGACACCATAAAAAATAATGAGGTATTGGATAAAAAGTTCTACGTTGTTATTCCGTCCGGGGCTATGTCTGATAAAGAGCCCGGAGCAGGCCCTTTTGACTTTTTCGTTAAGCTGTTTAGAACGCATCGCAAGAGGGTAATCGTAAACGTAGACGAAGTACTAAAAGAAGCTGAAGTTAAATTATACCCAAAAATCGATCACGTTATAAAAGAATTTAACAGAATTGGTGTAAGAGCCAGGCAACTGACTTCGCAGGAGTTGGTGGAGCTTTATTTTGACATATACAATCCCAGCACCGTGCACGGCCAGAGAATTAGAACCAGTATAGAGGATTATAAAACTGCGATAGTAAATCCGGCCATAGTTGAGGAATAACATGAACATATTTACTTTTTTAGGCAAAAAGAAAAAACCGAAGAAACAACCAAAAACATCGCCTACCGGTCAGGGCTTACAGCCGGGCATGCCCGGGAAGACAGCGCCTGAGATTTTAGCCGAAGGAATGTTGAATATAAGGGATATTATTGCACCTTCTGCTATTGAGGTTGATTTCAACAGCATGAAAATTGGTAATAATTACTACAGAACCCTTTTTGTTTCCGGGTACCCCAGGTTTGTAGGCGCCAACTGGCTTTCGCCCATTATAAACTTTGATCACTCCTTAGATTTATCAATGTTTTACTATCCGGTGAAAGCAAAAATGATTCTGGACGATTTACGAAGAAAAATTACTGAGCTGGAAGCTACAGAAATGGGAGACAGGGAAAAAGGCAGAATTACAGATCCGGTGGTACGTGCTGCTTTGGAAGACGCTCAAGCTTTGCAGGAACAGCTGGTCAAAGGTGTGGAAAAATATTTCCAATTTAGTTTTTATATCACAGCTTCTGCTGAATCTTTGGATGAGCTGGAGACTGTGGTTAGCAGGTTGGAATCTACTTTGGGCTCACTGCTTTTGATTTCAAAACCGGCCACCTTACAAATGGAAGAAGCCTTCCAATCAACTTTGCCGGCAGGTTCGGATAAACTATTGATAACCAGGAATATGGACACTACAAGTTTGGCTACTACTTTCCCTTTCACCTCATCTGATTTAACTTCCGATGTAGGGATTATGTACGGGATTAACATGCATAACGGTTCTTTGGTGGTGTTCGATAGGTTTTCCATGGAAAACGCCAACACAGTAGTTTTTGCCAAGTCAGGTGCCGGTAAGTCATATTATGTTAAGTTGGAAGCCCTTCGTCTCATGATTTTTGGTGCAGAGGTTATGATCATTGATCCGGAAGAGGAGTATAGAACATTATGCGAAGCAGTGGGTGGCAACTACGTTGATTTCTCACCCAGCTCTAGCTCAAAGATAAATCCCTTTGATCTGTCAGGTGTGGTAGTAGAAGGAGAAAATGAGTTGGGCCAGAAAATTCTATCGCTACATACTCTACTGAAATTAATGTTGGGAGACATGAATCCCACAGAGGAAGCTATTATTGACCGCGCCCTAATTGAAACTTATCGAATAAAAGGCATAACCACTGATCCTGAAAGCCAGATGAATAAAGAGCCTCCCATCATGGAAGATTTGTACAAGGTTTTGCAAGGTATGCAGGAACCTGAGTCCAGGGGGTTGGCTGATAGGTTGGAGAAATATATCAGAGGATCTATGGCGGGTATTTTTGACTCTCAATCTACCACTGATATTGAGGGTATAATGTCGGTGTTTTCGACCAAGAATATTGAAGACGAAATTTTAAGACCGGTTGCTTTCTATATTATTTTAGATTTTGTGTGGACTAAGATCCGCCGAGACTTAAAAAAGAGAATATTGATAGTGGAAGAGGCTTGGTACTTGATGCAAAATGAAGACAGTGCCAGATTTATTTATGGTGTGGCAAAAAGGGCCAGAAAATACTATTTAGGTTTAACCACCATCTCACAAGACGTAGACGACTTTCTGAGCTCAGACTATGGTAAAGCTATTGTTACCAACTCTTCTATACAAATATTATTAAAACAGCACCCTGCCGCTATCGACAAAGTAGCAGAAACCTTTTATTTATCAGAAGGTGAGAGAAGGTTATTGTTGGCAGCTGATATTGGGGAAGGCCTGTTTTTTGCCGGTACTAATCATGTGGCTATCAAAATTAAGGCGTCTGCTTCTGAACATAAATTGATTACCACTGATCCGGAAGAAATATTAAGATTACGTGAAGAAGGTATCATACAGGCCAGGAAAGCTGGAGAGCCACAAAGACCCGTTTATAAACCTGTTTCCACTTTTGACCCTAATAAATATGAAACTATTGATGCAGAGGGTGGGCCAAAAGAACCCGCAGTAACTATACCGGGCGCACCTACTGCGGAAAGCGTACCACCTCCAAGCACACCCCGTCAGGCGGCACCACCTCCTGAACCGGAGGCACCAAAACCGCCGCCAGTAGCACCTCCAGTAGCACCTCCAGTAGCACCTCCAGTAGCACCTCCGGTGGTACCTTCGGAGGCACCAAAACCGTTGCCAACTCCTCCTGAACCGGAGGCACCAAAACCGTTGCCAACTCCTCCTGAACCGGAGGCACCAAAACCGCCGCCACCTCCACCGCCAACAAGTCCGGTAGTAGAGGAAAAAGTGGAGGAAAAACCGGTACCACCGCCTTGGGTAGCTCCAGCGGACACCCCGGGCCCTAGTGCACAACCGGCGTCTAAGGGTATGGCTGAAGCAGCTGCAGAGGCGGGTATCAAGATTGGAGGACTTTCTCCTGATTCCCCTGATTCCCCTGATGAATCAGGTATTAAAAAGCCGGATGTAGTTAGCCAAGGAGGTTCTAAAGAAATAATTAAGACCTCAGAGGGCACTATGAAAAAATTTGGTAAAAGTTTAGGTGGACTATTTGGTAAAAAGAAACCGAAAGAGTCTGAAGTTTCTGAAACAACCCCATTACCACCCCTACCCTCTGAAACAGCACCAGGCATCGGACCCGGCGCATTAGGTTCAAAAAATGATAACATACTCCCTCCCTCTATGCCGACCCCACCCAAATCTGCAAAACCCGGAGCAGGTCAAGTACCCGGAGCACAAGGACAGGGACAGGGACAAGGACCGCAACCGGCAGCCGGTCAAGAAGGAACATTTTCTTTAGGGGAAAATCAGCAAGGTAGTATCTAAAGACAGTATTTAAACGTTGATCTGCATAGGCATAACAATGTGCAGATAATTATCCAATTCCGAAGGTTCAAAAATACACGGCGCTGAACGGCCATTTGTTCGAACAACAATCTTTTCTGACTTTATATTATTTAGAAAATCCAATAAATATTTGGAATTAAAACCTATTTCTACCACTTCTTCAGATTCAACCTCAGCCTTAAACTTACTTTTATGCTCACCAGCCTCCTGAGCAGTAGCAGTAATCTCTATAGTACCCTTAGGATTTATTTTCATAAGCAAGGCGCTATCTGCTTCCTTGGCAAAAATATCAGTTAGTTTGACGGCTTCAGAAAACTCATGTGAGAAAAACTCTGCTTTGGTAGTAGTTTTGTCGGGGATAATTTTTGTATAATCAGGATAGTCTCCATCCAAAATTCTGGTAGCAATGATAGTGTCGTTTTGTTTGAAAATGGTTAGGTTATCATTTTGATCTAATGAGAAAGTAATGGGTTGATCAGAGTCCGCATACACCCGTGCCACATCCATCAAGGTTTTAGCAGGAATAATTACTACAAACTTATCCCCTTTATCATTGGGCTTTAAATGAGTTTCGGAAAGTCTGAACCCATCAGAGGCGGCTAAAGTAAGAACTTCTCCATCAAAGCTCATATAAATACCGGTAAAGACAGGCCTGGTGTCATCCAGGGAAGCACAGAAAGAAACGGAAGACACAGCCTTATAAAATTCTTGGGGATTAAACTCCAAGACTTTCAAATCTTTTTTCTCTTCCGGCAGATCAGGAAAGTCTTCAGCAGACACACCATTAAACCTAGACTTAGTTATATCTGAGCTAATATGTAAAATATCTTCTTTAAGCAAAGCCTCAATGGTATCAGAGCTCAAATTAGCAATAAAATCCCTTAACATTTTGGCTGGGACGGTTATAGCACCATCCTGCTCAATGGAAGCGCCCACGTGAGTAACAATGGTAGTAGACAAATTTGTAGCCGAAAGCTTAAGTTGGTTATCTCCGGCAATAATTAATACATTTGATAGTATGGGTAGCTCACTTTTTGTAGGTACGGCTCGATAAACTTTAGTAAGACCCTGTGTTAGGTTTTCCTGTAAACAAGTAAATTTCATAAAAGCACTGCTTATTTATTTGTAGGCATTAGAAACAGCCTTCTGTCTCTTCCTTCTCCCCGGCTTTCGCTTTCTACGTCAACGTAATCGGTTAGAAGCATGTGAATGTGTCTTCTTTCATATGGTGTTAGTGGCGGAAGTCTGATCTCTTTTTGATGGAATCGCACTCTATCGATAAAACTTTTGACCGTATCCTCAAGTTTTTCCAGTTTTGATTGTCTATAACCGTTAATGTCTAAGGATAAGGGAATCCAGTTGGTTTTCTCTTTGTAAACGGCGTGGCTAAGAATGTATTGTAATGCGTCCAGGGACTCACCGCGGTAACCAATAAGGAAATTAAGGTCATCTCCTTGTATGTCAATTCTAAAAGCATCGCCGTCTTCGGATATTTTTACATCCGGAGATACGTCAATGAACTTTAGGATCTTATTTAAGTGTTTTTTAATAATTGGTTTTGCCATTTATCTTTTTGTTACCTTATCTATCCAGGGTTTCATACCTCCCCAGCCGTTAACAAAATAATTTTGAACTATTGAAAATAGTGTCGATGTAACTATATACATAATCACACCCGAGGGCAAACTTATCCCTAGAAACGCCATCATGGCAGGCATAATGTAAAGGGACTGTTGTTGCATATTATACGCAATATCATCCTTTTTGTCAGGAGTTTTTTTAGCTGCTTTAACTCCGGCTTCAGCATAAGGCATGTTCATTTTAGCTAAAACGAACTGGGAGATACCTGCTAAGCCCGCCAAGATAAAGTAGGGATCCGGTTTTGCCAAATCAAGATATAAAAAACTTGTGCTCAGTTGTTCCAAAGATGCAAACTGCAAAAAGTCAGCGTACATTTTAGTATTAATAGCAGCAATATCTGTAACTTGAGTAATTTGTCTAATGACCGAGTACAGCGCAGTAAATATGAGAATGGTGATTATCATGGTGTAACATCCGCTGGCGGGGTTTACTCCGTGCTCTTTCATAAGCTGCATTTGTAACTCTGACTGCTTTTTCTTGTCATGTTTATATTTTTTCTTGAGTTTATCTATTTGTGGTTGAAGCTCTCTTTGTTTTTTAACAGATTTTAAAGAGGGAAGCATAATTGGTATTGAGAGTGTTTTTACGATTAATGTTAGGCCGATTACCGACCACCCTATGCTGCCTGTTACCTTAAACAATAACATCAACAAATTAAAGATGGGGTTTATTAGTAATGTGCTATGTATATTTAAAAAAAACGACACAACATTCGTTATTTTACAGCATCATGCCCGCCTTTGCTAAACGGGTTACACCTTAAAATTCTCCACGCTCCCATCAAACCGCCTTTTATCACACCGTGCTTTTCTACTGCCTGATATGTATATCTTGAACAGCTTGGTTCAAAGCGGCATGTTTTGATACCAAGATTCTCAGGCGATAGAAACTTTTGATAAAAGCGAATTAAGATCAGAGCAAACTTCTTCATGACTAGCTTCTAAACTTTTGGTATTTGGATGTATTACTATCCAAAGGCCATTTGGTATTGTACCAAACTTTTCCTTCAAGCACTCTATAAAAACACGCTTAATACGATTTCTCTTTACGGCACTTTTATGTATTTTCTTGGAAACAACAATTCCCGTTCTGGTAATTCCTTTTTGATTCCTGGGTTTTAAGTAAAAAAGCTTACAAAGTTTACCTACAAGCTTTTGTCCGTGTTTTCTGGTGACATTAAATTCAAAATTTGTGGA
>CBFDCV010000027.1:0-11032 GCA_965603395.1 uncultured candidate division WWE3 bacterium | reverse complement strand
ATGCTATTTAGTCGAAGACATGCTAAAAGAACTTTGGAAACATGATGAAAATGAAAGAGATGATTATATTTCAAATCCTAAACCAACCGGCTATCAGTCAATTCATACACTACTTTTTATTGAAGATGACTTTCCTCTAGAAGTACAAATAAGAACAAAAGAGATGCACGATTTTAATGAGTTTGGTAATGCCAGCCACATTTTTTATAAGTATGGAGGTAAGTTTATAAAGAATTTGAAAAAAAATCCTGATTGGCTTAAAACACTTAATTTTAGAAAAGCTGAAGAGATTTCCGATTTAAAACACTTTAGTGAAAGAGTTTATGTCTTTACTCCCAAAGGAGACATCATTGAACTACCAAGAGAAGCTAGCGTGCTGGATTTTGCTTATGAAATACACGAAGACTTGGGTAACAAATGTGTAGGAGCTTTTGTAAACGGAGAAATAAAAAAACTTTCTTACAAATTACAGGACGGTGAAAAAGTGGAAATAAGAATCACCAATAAATTAAATGTAAATAGAGACTGGTTTGACTACGTAGTTACTCAGAAAGCAAAAAAATGCATGAGGAGGGTGTTTAGAGAGGAAGAAGACCATTAAGTAGTAAGTTATTTGAGCTTGGACACCTCTTTATGAAGAGTATATTTTCTTAATTTGGGATTATATTTTTTGACCTGGAGCTTATCAGGGCTGTTTACCCTGTTTTTCTGTGTAACATAAGTACGCATACCGGTTTCGGTGCATTCCAAAGCTATCAGTATTCTGTTACCTTTTTTCTTTTTTGCCACGATTGCTACTATAACTTAAACCCAAAAAGTATGCAAGACCGTTTTGTTTTGTGTTGACAGCATATATACTTATTTATAATATCAAAACTATGGATACGTTCGATCATACAAAAATTGAAAATAACTGGAAAGACAAGTGGTTTGATAACAATATTTATAAAGCCGTTGATTTTGACAAGAAACCTAAAAAATACATCCTAGCAGAGTTGCCATATCCGTCCGGCGAGTACCTTCATATGGGGCACATGATGAGATACACCGTACCTGAGATTTATTCCAGATATCTTAGAATGCGAGGTTTTAACGTGATGTATCCAATGGGCTGGGATTCTTTTGGACTTCCGGCCGAAACTTACGCCATTAAATCCGGAAAATCTCCTAAACAAGTGACTGATGAGGCGAAAGTTGCTTACAAAAAGGCTATGCAAGATATGGGGTATGCCATTGATTGGGATAGGGAGATAAATTCTTCTGACCCCGAATACTATAAATGGACACAGTGGATATTCTTAAAACTTTGGGACAAGGGCTTGGTCGAACAAAAAGATATGCCGGTGTGGTGGTGCGAAGAGCTTGGGGTGCTGGCCGATGAAGAGGTGTTAGCGGACGCAAAAAGTCCAACCGGTAAAGTGTCTGAAAGAGATGGACATACTGTACACAGAAAAAATCTTAAACAGTGGGTGTTAAAGATTACTAATTATGCAGAAAAATTACTTGAAGGTCTTGATGATCTTGATTACTTTGAATCTGTTAAAAATGGACAAAGAAACTGGATTGGCAGGAAAGAAGGAGCCACTATTAACTACCCTGTAGTTGATTCTGATGAAGTTATTTCTTGTTTTACCACTAGGCCGGATACTAATTATGGCGCAACATTTATAGTTTTAGCTCCTGAGCACTCTTTTGTAAGGAAAGTCACACAAGAAAACCATGAAGTAGCAGACTACGTACAAAAGTCACTTACCAAATCCGAATTAGAGAGAATTGGAGAAGGTAGAGAAAAGACAGGGGTTTCGACAGGAAGGTTTGCCGTTAACCAACTTAACGGAAAACATATGCCCATCTGGGTATCTGATTTTGTACTTAAAGATTATGGTACCGGTGCTGTAGTGGGAGTGCCGGGGCATGATTTGAGAGATTACCAATTTGCTAAGAAATTTAAGTTGGAAGTGTTAAGAGTTGTGGTTGAAGAGGGTAAGAAAGCAAAGAAAATAAAGTCAGAAAAAGATGTTTTTGAAGGTGACGGAGAAAGTGTGAATTCCGAAATACTAGATGGATTAAAAACTCAGGAAGCTATATTAAAAATTAACGAGCATCTTGAGACATCAGGATTTGGTAAACGTGCAGTAACTTACAAATTAAGAGATCAGATCTGGTCAAGACAAAGATATTGGGGGGATCCCATTCCTCTCCTATACAAGCAGGATGGTTCAGTAGAGGCCGACTATAACTTACCGATAACCTTACCTGAACTAGAAGATTTCATGCCCGAGGGCGGTAACGCACCTCTAGAAAAGGTTCCAAATTGGTATAACGTGAAAGCCGGTGACGGCTCTCCTGCCAAAAGAGAAACCGACACAATGCCAACCTGGGCCGGCTCAAATTGGTATTTTATGCGTTATATTGATCCAAAAAACGATACTATTTTTGCCGATATGGAAAAACTTAAATATTGGATGCCCGTAGATAAGTATTTTGGCGACGCAGGGCACACTACTGCTCACCTTCTATATTCAAGATTTTGGTACAAGTTTTTGTTCGATGAAGGCTACGTTCCAACAAAAGAGCCATTTCAATGGAGAATGAGCGGCGGATTATTACTTGGAGGTGATATGAAAAAAATGTCTAAGTCCAGACCCAAATACTTGGTAGACCCAAAAGATCTTTTAGAAAGTTACGGCGCTGATGCAACAAGAATATATTTATCATTTATAGGCCCTTACGAAGAATCATATCCCTGGAACGATAACGGCATAAAAGCATGTTTTAGATTTGTGAGAAATGTTTTTGATCTAAAAAATAAAGTTTCAAAGAAAAAAGATTCTCCGGAACTTCTCAAAGCGTTTCATAAAATGCTTAAAAACATAACCGGAATGTTAGAAAATTTAAAGATGAATACGGCAGTTTCAGAGATGATGATTTTTATTAATTTTTGTAAAAAGGAAAAACACATCAGTAAGGAGCTATACTTAGAGTTTTTGAAAGCTGTAGCTCCTTTCGCTCCATTTACGACAGAAGAATTATGGCAGGAACTTAATAATTTCAAGGAGTGGAAAAATGAAAACAGCATTCATCTACAAAGCTGGACCGAATACAACAAAGAGCACACTCACGACGATGAGTTTGTCTTGCCTATACAGGTTAACGGTAAGCTAAGGGATGAACTAACAGTGCCCTTTGGTATTACGGAAGACCAGGTCAAAGATACGGTGCTGTCTTTAGATAAAATTAAAAAATACACACAAGGTAAAGATGTAGTAAAGGTGATTTACGTGGAAAATAAAATTGTAAATGTGGTTGTTTAACGTAGTTTGAATTTAACTTTTACAGTTTTTGTGACTTTTGTGGCTCCCGGAAGATACTCTGATGTTCCTCCTCCGCTTCCTATACCAAGTACATCCCCGTAAGATCTATATGAGAGCCCATTAATTTCCTCTATACTAACTATTCTTCCTAACCTTGTATTTTGAGCCTCAGCCATATACATGGCTTTTACCTTAGCGTCATTAACAGCTTTTGACAGCATCATGGCTTCATCCAGTTCTTTTTCATCTAGCGAGTAGTTAGGCCCATAAAGCTCAGTATTATTAAAGCTTGTGAGCAGTATTGTGAAATCCCCCGCTTTATTTAGATCCCTTAATTTAATTTCTATGCTTGTGCCTGCTTTCCATACGTCTTGCTTGGTAGGGTACTTTCTTAATATTTCAGGGTCTTGTACTCGATAAATATAGTTGTTGGTGGTTTTAATATCAGCTTGATCGATGCCAAAATCCTTAGCATGTTCGGCTATTTTTACTGTTTTATTATTTATCTCATTGATAAGATCATTTTTCTCGGTACCTGTATCTGAAATTGAAACAATATAGGCAGCTACCCTGTTGTATTCTTGGGTCGAAAAATTTCCTATGACAGTAAGGGTGTTATCATCAGATATTTTTATGGAACCAATTTTAAAAACTCCCAAAAGAGAAAATGCAGTTATTAAAATTAATGTATAAAAAATAGTTTTTACTTCAGGGTTGTCGTAAAAGAAATCTTGTAAATATTTAATTTTTAGGATTTCTTTAAGGCTTGAAAGTTTGAACTTTTTTCTTCTAGACATGGCTCGATTATGCCATTTATTTAAGCAAAGTCAATACTAGGGGCCTACCGTACCCAAAAGGTATTCGTATTTTATTCGGTTTATGTTAAGATAATAAAGTATGGTAGAAAAAATAAAGGAGCCTGTTTCGGTAAGTCTAATATTCGATCATAAAAAGAGAAAAACCCTCATATCCAAGGTTTTATGGCATAACAAGCCACACAAAGTGACCAAACAAGGTCTGTACCACACTTATAAAAGGGGAAGCACCTTGATGCACGTGTTCTCTGTAGCCTCAGATACTATAAGCTTCAAACTGATTCTGGACAGCAGTTCGTTAACTTGGACTTTAGAAGAATCCTATGACTCAAATTTTAGGTAAGCTGGAGTTTTCCGGTAAGCCGCCCAGGTTTATGCACATAGATCTTAATTCCTGTTTTGCTACGGTAGAGCAGCAAGCCAATCCCCTACTCCGTGGCCGTCCCGTAGCAGTAGCCGCTTATAACTCTCCCAAGGGAGTTATTATTGCACCCTCAGTGGAAGCTAAGCGGTTGGGGATCAAGGTTGGTTTTAGGGTAATGGATGCTAAGAAAGTATGCCCCGACATTAAAATCTTAGAACCCGATACGGAAAAGTACAGGTTTATTCATCACAGCTTGAAAAAGCTGTTGTTGGAGTACACTAATGCCTTAGAACCCAAATCGGTGGATGAGTTTGTACTTGATTTTGCCGGGGCTCCTAAATATAGAGAGGGATTGCTAAAGGTAGGTGCAGAGATAAAAACCCGCATAAAAAGAGAGGTAGGAGACTACATTACGGTCTCAGTGGGAGTTTCTACCAACAGGTTTTTGGCCAAGACAGCCTCTAACTTGAGAAAACCTGACGGTTTGGAGGAAATTAACATGTACAATTTTGCCCACATATATTCCTCATTGGAACTTATGGATCTAAGCGGCATAGGAAAGAAGAGTCTCATGAGGCTTAATAATCACGGCGTGCACACCGTCCGGGATCTCTACAACACGTCTTCTTATACCCTCAAGCATATTTTTCAATCAGTAGTGGGAAATTACTGGTATTTGAAATTGAGGGGCTATCAGATCGAGGATTATAAAAAAGTGAGAAGAAGTTTTGGGCATCAGTACGCTCTTCCTAAGCCTATTAAAAACTTACCCGAGCTAACTCCCTTATTAACCAAACTGGTGGAAAAAATGGGCTTCAGGTTGAGAAACTCCGGCTACAAAGCTCAAGGTGTTCACCTGTCTTTGCTGTATAAGGACAACACATACTGGCATATGAGTAGAAAGACCGGAAAAATAGTTTGTGACTCCAGGGATATCTACAAAGAAGTTTTGCGTTTGTTTTTTGCGTCTCCTCAGAAAGAAATAAAAGTAATAGGTGTTTCTTGTTTTAATCTCACAAAAGCAGAAAGATCACAACTTGAGCTGTTTTCCGACATCAACAAACGTGAACATTTAACTAATATGCTGGACAAGATAAATAAACGCTGGGGAAAGTTTGTAATTTCTCCCGCTAGTATGATGGAATCAAAAGATCACGTGGTGGATAGGATTGGTTTTGGCAACGTCTGACAGTAAAAATTGGTATAATACACTAGTTTTTTCAGACTATGGTTTTTAAAATACCAATTAAAACTCAAGATGAAATCTCTTCCATGAGAATTGGGGGAGCCATCCTTGGCAACATGCTGAGATCTCTAAAAGGCATGGCAAGGCTCGGCCTAGATGTTTGGAAACTAGAAGAAAAATTCATTAAAATGTGCCATGAAAATAGTGTAACTCCCGCCTGTAAAAATTACGTCATGCCGGGATTTCCTCCTTTCCCTACCGGCCTATGTATTGGGTTAAATAACCAAGCCGTCCACTGCTTTCCTGTTAAGGGAAATGTTCTTCAAGAAGGAGATCTATTAACTCTTGATACGGTAATTAAATACAATAACGTTTTTCTTGATAGTGCAGTAACTTTTGGTATTGGAAAATTGCCAATTAATAAGCAAAATCTCTTGGACACCTCTCAAAAAGCCTTAAATGAATCAATAAAAATTATGAAACCTGGGGTACGAATAGGAAAAATTTCCAACACCATACAGAACATAGTTGAAAAGGAGGGCTATTCTGTGTTAAAAGATTATGCTGGACATGGAATTGGTAATAGTATGCACGAACCGCCGGAAGTACCTTGTTACGGAAGTCCTGAAGAAGGCGCTAAACTTGAAGCAGGCATGACGCTAGCAGTAGAACCTCTTGTATGTGAAAAAAATCACATTTTGGAGCATAATAACTACTGGGAGACAAAAACCTTAGATGGTGGAAATTTTGTACAGGTTGAGCACACTGTTCTTGTTACAAAAGACGGGCACGAAGTTCTAACTAAATAATATGAACGGAAGAAACAACGGCTATAAGCCGCCTATGTTAAAAATGAATAAACGGGCCTTTATATTCTTGGGGGCGCTTGTTGGTATTGGAGGCCTTTTAACATATGTGTCCATATTTTTTCCCGGTGTGTTTACAGCCATAATAAACTTTTTTTGGATCATGATGTTAATCATTGTGGCAGTTTTCTTAGTTTTAGGAATCCTAGTTATCGTAGGACTAAAAGAAGAGGTGAGCTCCTTTTTAGACGTTTTGCTTGAGGGCTCCTTAACAATAATTGACGCTTTTGAGCTTATCAAAAAACTTTACGACAGATTTATCATTTTGCTTAAAGATTTCATATACTTTGTAACACCGCTGTTAGCTGCTATTGTTTCGCTAGCTATTTATTTTGGTATTCTTGTCTTATATAAAGGTATAGGGAGAGAGAACGACGTCACTGTACTAACGGCAGTCCTTACAGTGGCCATGGTAGTAGCTGTAGCAGTGCTTAATCGGCCCGTTGAAGAAAAACCAATCACAACCTGGATACAGGCTGTAAGAAAAAGGTTCAAAGACTACTTTTCTGATTCATTTGAAGTAGTTATTTTTATTTTCTTTTTGACTATGGACTCTGTAAACCTATTCTTCCTACCAAAAGATCTTAATGTACAGCTTGTGGCAAATGTGGGCGATTTTGACCTTATGCTAAGAGCAGTAAACGTAACAAACCAACTTACCGCTACTGTTTATCTAGTGACAATAGGAATAATTTTGGAAATTGTTCGAAACGTTCTCAGGGTAGTTGCCGTGGCATTTAACTACTATAAAGATCTACCAAAGACGGGTAGTAAAATACCAAATGTAAAACAATCAATTAGGCTAAGTTTTGGCGATGCAAAAGATGATTTACTAAAGTTTATTACATTCACTACAGCCTTGATC
This sequence comes from uncultured candidate division WWE3 bacterium, assembly GCA_965603395.1. Taxonomy (GTDB): domain Bacteria; phylum Patescibacteriota; class WWE3; order UBA101185; family UBA10185; genus CAYSWS01. Next base: position 3,622 of record CBFDCV010000027.1, on the reverse strand, counting down.
CTTGTATTCCTTGCTTTTCCAAGATTGAAGCTATTTGCTATGGTTATAGCCAGTTTAACCGGTTTGTTAATGGATGCTGTGATTCCCGGAAGACTAAAGATGAGAGAAGGAAACGATTTAATTTCCAGAATTTTAAACAAATCATTCAATTTATAAAGCATCAACCCATTTTTAGAACGTACTCGTGTTCTTTAAGCCACCTTTTATGTTCTTTATAATCAGGTACGATGCCTTCTACAGCCTGCCAATACCTTTTTGAGTGATTCATATGTTTTAAGTGCAATAACTCGTGGACAATTACATAGTCCAGTATTTCTTTAGGAGCAAACGTTAACCTCCAATTGATACTGATTGTTCCTTTTGTACTACACGAGCCCCATCTTTTTCTAGCGTTAGAAATTCTTATCTTTTTATATCTAATACGGAGCTCTTTTGCTCTAGCTGCAGCCATTTTGGTAATTTTCTTCTTGGCCTCCATTTTATGTTTTTTAGCACTCTCTTTTGATATGTTGTACTTTTCAAGTTTCATATCTTGCCTCTCTTTTTCGGCAAGTTTTTTAAGTACCCAATTTTCATGACTTCTTTTAAAACTTTCAATATCCTTTTCTTTCATTCTCAGGGGCACCCTAACCACCACGTCATTTCCTGACTCTATTTCTATCGAGATTGATTTTCTTTTGGATCTTTTTATTTTGTAGTTTGGTTTTTTCACGACGTTAACTATTTTAGTATTTTTACCATTGTTTGTTAATATATATAAGATGAAAAACGATAACCTTCATGCTATAGCTAAAAAAGTAATGTCAGATCACAGAGGAATACTAGCCTCGGATGAAAGACCCTCCTCCGCGAATAAGAACTTAGTAAAGGCGGGCATCGATCCTACAGATGAAAACAGACGTAAGTACAGAGAGTTGTTTATTAATACACCTGATCTTGAGAAATACATTAATGGAATCATTTTGCACGAAGAAACTTTATGGCAAAAGGACAGCCATGATATTAATTTTAGAAAAACTTTATTAGAAAAAGGTATTGAGATAATTATCAAAGTTGACGAGGGAACTAAAGAACTTTCAGAAACTTCTTTGGAGGTTTACACTTTAGGGTTGGAAAGCCTTGCTGATAGGCTTCAAACGTTTTACGAAGCAGGTGCAAAGCTTGCTAAATGGAGATCGGTTATCAGAATAGGAAACGGAATGCCCACTGACGATTGTATAAATAGAAACGCACAAGATCTGGCCGATTATGCATTAGAATGCCAAAAAAATAATGTAGTACCTGTTGTTGAACCTGAAGTTTTAATAGACGGAGACCACAGCATCGAAACTGCAGAAGAAGTAACTACAAGAACACTAAAAACAGTGTTTGTTAAATTAAAAAAGAAAGAGGTTGATCTAAAAGCAGTCATTTTAAAAACAAGCATGGTTATCTCCGGAAAAGATTCCGAAGAACAAGCAATGCCTGAAGAAATCGCAGAAGCAACTGTAAGAACACTAAAAAACTCAGTTCCCGGAAATGTGGCGGGCATAGTGTTTTTATCAGGCGGTCAAGGGCCCGTAGAAGCCACCATCAATCTTAATGCCATAACTAAAAAAGAACCTCTTCCTTGGGAACTAACATTCTCATTTTTAAGAGCTATTGAGAGTCCCCCAACTTTGATCTGGCAAGCCAAGGAAGAAAATATTGGGGCTGCCCGTAACGAATTTATAAAAAGATTAAAATTAAATGTATTAGCCGATTCTGGAGATTACAGATCTGAGCTAGAAACCTGAGGTAGTTTAACATCATGACTACACTTTCCCACGTCATATCAGGATCATATATTGCCATTAAATCCGCCAACATTGACGTAGTGGAGATCGACTACATAATGGCCGCTGTAGCTTCATCAGCCATTTTAGACATAGATCATCTTTACTATTTTGTTAAAGACAGAAAGTTTTTTTCTACAAAAGGTTTTAGGGGAAATCTACATAAAGCCAGAAGCATGCTGCATGAACTGTTCGGCTTTGCACTTATTGGATTTTTAATGCTTATTGGTAGTTTTTTTAATCAAAAACTTGCTTATGTAATTGGGGTGTCGTCGCTTGTTCACTTAGCTGAAGATTTCATCATGGGGATTTCTGTACCATTTAATCCTTTTGATAAATTTGAAATGAACCTCATTACACAAAAAGCCTTTTTTAAAAATATTGTTGACGTTGCAGTAGTTATAGTCTTTTCATTTTTATGGATACTTTATTTAAAAAATTAAAACTTAAAAGAATTGGTGAAATTCTTTACAACATTTATAAAGAACCTGAAAATTATCAGATTGTTGAAATATTACTATCCATAGCATATTTGTTCATTTATAGAACCGTCTTTAAGTTTTCTCTAGTTCTATCTATTTTTGGTTTTGATCTTACCGGAAGATTAGTTCAACGCAAGTTTAACGGTGACTCAGAAGACCACGATAAAAATCGTATGGCTGTTGATAGGATTACTGAGCTTTTTATTTTCTCAGGCGAGCTTTCAAGTACAATAGGTAAGCTATTTTTCTTTTTAGCTCTTCTAAACACTGTGCTTACGTACCATAAAATCGAGACAGATAAGAGCTTTGTAGTTAATTTAAAACTATTATTTTTAATTCTTCTTGGGTATAGGTTGTTGTTTATTTAATTTATAGGCAGCTTAGCTAGTTCATCTTGAGCAGGTGTAAAATCAGGTCTTATTTCTAAAGTTTTTATAAAAAACAATTTTGCTTGTTCAATATTTCCTTCATAGGAAAATATTTGTCCTAATCTATAATACGACTCATGTAATCTAGGATTTAGCTGCAATGATCTTTGCATGAACACCTTGGCATTGTTCAGCTGACCTGCTTTAAGATATGTGAGACCTACGTTGTGTAAAACTTCCGGATACTGAGGTCTTATTTCTAAAGCCTTCTCGTAATGTACCAGGGCTTCTCTAAGATCATTGTTTCTGTAATACACATTTCCTAGCTCAAGATAGGCTTTGTAGTTATTTTTTTGCTCAGCTGCTAGTGCGGCTCTCCAAATTGTTTCGTCATCTTTCCAATCTAATGTTCTAATGAAAGTCCTAAAAGAAAAAAGCACAAATATTAAGACAAAAATCGGTAAAAGTAGGTCTTTAAAACCTTTCTTTTTTTGTAATTCAAGGAGAAAAGAGACGGCAAAAATCGAAAAGAACGCTGTGCTGAAGTAGAAATATCGTTCAGCATATCCAAGACCTATACTAATCGGACTAAAAATTGGTAATACAGCCACGTATATTATCAGCAATAACCCAAAATAGACTTTGTTTCTTTTGTAAAAATAGTATAGAACGTAAGATAAAAAACAAACTGATACTAATAGCCCTAAGAAGGACAAAGCAGACTTATCGAAATTACCAAAAAGTATGTTTAGTTTATATGGCGCTACAAATAGTTTCATAGATTTATCTACCGCCCTAAGCATAGATATAGCCCTATTTTCAGCAGTAAGACCAACATAATAAAATTCCAAATCATCAGATCTTAATGAATAAGCTTTTGAAAAACTAACCGCTAAATATACAACTGTTACCGCTACAAAAGAAAGTACAGGGTATGCCCTTTTTATACTATATTTTT
>CBFDCV010000026.1:0-11543 GCA_965603395.1 uncultured candidate division WWE3 bacterium | reverse complement strand
GTATCATAAGAACACTACCCTACCTACCTGTGAGCTTTGATTACGCATTGTACTCAGAAGCTCCGATATTTAAGTAATCATCATGAAATCCTTCGGTTCAAAAAAGAATAAAAACAGAAATAATTTAGGATTTACCTTAATTGAACTAATTGTTGTCATATCTTTAATTGGAGTTATGGCGGGGGTATTAATGACGGTAATAAATAAAGACAGACAACAAGAATATGCCGGAGATGCGGTAAAAAGGCAAGATCTAAAATCACTAATTGATGGTTTTGAATCAATGTACACGGCTGAGAGGTTTTATCCTGAGAGAGGAGCCACTACTCTAAGTAATAATCCTTGCGATTCCCCGGCACCAAACTATTTAATTGCACGAAGCTATTTGACTTGCAATCCATGGAGCACCGCAGTTGGCGCGGAGTATGTTTATAACAGCGTTGACAGCCCAGCCACTGATTTTTGTGTTCATGTACAAATGTCCACTTCTACTAATTATTTTAAATACTGCTCATCGTCCATTAACTGGCCTGACAGAAACATAAAAGAATGCGGAGCAACAGGTGTGGGAAATATGGATACATGCGCAGGTCCCTAAATATTACCAATGTTTATAAAATATAAAATATTTAATCGAAAAGATAGCGAAAGACAACACTCAAAAGGGGTAACTCTGATCGAACTGCTTTTAGTCGTTTCCCTTATTGGGATAATATCAGCTGTAACCGTGGGCGTAGTAAACGTGAGCAAGCAAAAAGAATTTGCGGAAGAAGCCAACATCAGGTCAAGTATGGTTAAAGTGTGTAGTGCCATAAAAACTTATGGCGAGGCAGAAGCTACAACCGTACCTAGTTATCCAGATGACGGGGATAACGGCAATCCTCTTGACGTAACGGCAACAACAGCTGACATAGCAGCCTTTTACCTAGATAGGTGGCCCGAAGATTTTGTTTATACCACCCAGGCACCCAACTCCGTATTCTCTGTACATGTAGAACAGAGCGCATCACCCGGCATTTATTGGAAGTGCACAAATGGGTGGAATGATATAAGGGAGTGTACAAATGTAAGCTCCATCCTTTCGTGTAACTAGTAATAAGAAATTTTGCTTGACACATAAAAAAATAAAATACATACTTTATATGATGCCCATAAGAAAAAGACTGCACCAAAACACCTCAGGATTTACATTAATAGAGTTATTAATAGTCATATTAGTAATTGGTGTACTGAGTGGCGTGTTGCTTAGTGTTGTCAATAGCACCGGTGTACGCGCTAAAGCAAGAGACTCTCAAAGAAAAGCAGACTTAATTAAAATGCAAACCGCACTTGAGTTATATTTTGCTGATAACCGTGTCTACCCTATTAGTAACATTACTACTCCCGGGAGTTGGGAAAGGGCGAACAGTGCTAGTTCCGCACTTACGGCAGCCCTAGAACCTGATTACCTAGATCCTGTACCGGAAGACCCAATACAGGCTGGGAACAATGGGGGCCCGTGCAACAACCCCGATTTTTATAGATATAATTACTACTCAGCCGCTGGAAATTCATACGATCTTACAGCTATTATGGAAATCTCCACATCCAACGATGACAGCCCGTGCCCGGGAGATATAACTGGTTGTGGGGGTGCGGGGTATGCAACAGAAGACGTTTGTTATTATGTTCGAAACCCCTAATGCATCCTGACTACTCAAAACAAAAAGGTGTTACCATTACAGAACTACTCATAGCCATTACCCTTATAGCCATTCTAGCCACTAGCTCAATGCTGCTACTGGATCCGGGAGAAAAGAGGGCAAAAGCCAGAGATAACCGCCGTCTCAACGACATCTCAACCTTAGATAGAGCCGTCAACGAGTACTTAATAGATTATGGTGACTACCCCGATTTGTTCATGATTCTCAGGGACAGCACTACCCTACCGGGGGGAGGAATCTCCCTAGATAACTCGTCTGCAGGTTGGATAGACGCTGATCTTTCAGCTTATACATCCCACCTACCCATTGATCCCGTGAACGATGTCACATATAGGTACTACTACTACAGAGAAGTTACCGGTTACGAGCTTAACGCAGTGATGGAAATCCTTGCTGATGAAGCAGCCAATGACGGCGGAGATGATCCTGCCAGATATGAGATTGGTAATGACTTGACTCTCATATCGCCATAAAACTTTTTAAGTGTTAAAATTTTCATATGAGACCTGCCCAAAAAGGATTTACACTAATCGAGCTGTTAATCGTCATATCCCTTATTATTGTGATCACAGGCGCCGTTGTTCCCAGCTTTAACGCTTACATAGACAATCAAAATGTAAAACAAGCCCAGCAGACAGTGATAGATGATCTTCGAACAGTTCAAAATAAAGCCTTAAATGGTGAGTTTGCTCAAACTGAACTGGGGGCTGCCAATGATGAAAAAGTTAAATATTGGGGAGTGGAGTTCACTCAAAACTCAGCCACTTATGATTATTTTATTTCTGTTGATACGTCCACTTGCGGAGCTGCAGGCGACAGTAGAAGGCAAGAGGTTATCACCAGCAAACTCCTGCCTGGGGGAAGCGTAGTAAGAAGTGATACCAGCTGTGTGTTTATAAGCTATGATAACGGTGATATAACAAACAATCTTACCAATGACACCATAACAGTTGGTCCTGATGTGGCGGCTATGGATGTATGTAGGAGAATTGTAGTATCGGTAAACGGTTTAATTCAAGCGGAGGCTGGAGAAGCCTGCGCGCCTTAATCATTTAATGAAGTATAAACATGCAATAAAAAATGAAGATGGAGTGGGGCTTGTTGAAGTTATAGCTGCCTTAGGGCTATCTATCATCGTGCTGACATCATTGGTATCACTTTCCTTATTTACCGTTAGATCATCCCTACAAAGTAAATTAATGTTGGAGGGGACAAAGATGGCTAACAAACAGCTAGAGCTGGTACGCGCCTTCAGAGACGCCTCGCCTACATGGGAAAATGGCTCAGATGGTTTTTTAAATCAGGTCATGCCGTGTGTTCCCGGTAGCCCGTGCCACATGAATGTTGGCACGCTTTCTGTGGATGGTAGTTCTGATGTCATTGACCCCGGTACGGCTGAGGAAATTGAAGTGCTATTTACTGCTTCAGATCCTGATGATGGCGGTAATTTGGTCGTAGAGGATGAGGAAGTGAGAGTATCTGTCATTGTGAGATGGACCATAGCAGGAGATGATAAGTACGCTAGGCTCTATACTGACTTAACAAATTGGGCCAACAAGTAATTATGACTTTAAAAAGAAAGCAAAATGGATTTACATTAGTAGAGCTGTTGTTGGTTGTAGCTTTGACGGCACTAACGGTAGGAGTTACCGGAGACATCTTAGTGTCTCTTATTCGAAGCTTTAGTAAAAGCCAGGTACTTAATGAAATTGAACAAAACGCCAATTTTGTATCTCAAAAGTTAACTAAGGAATTAAGAAATGCCACTCAAGTAAGAAGACTAGACCCGGCTGGTGCTTCTCCCCCGTTGGTGGGAGACTCTTTCAATGAAATAGAATTCACAGACAATTCAGGTAGTAATAATATTATTTATAAAGTGGGGGCAGATGGGGTTATGACAAGAGACAGTGGAGATGGAAATTTAGATCAGCCCCTGACGGTGAACACTCCCCCTACTGGAGTGACGGTTTCATGTATAGCACCAAATGCCTGTTTTACCTTAATTGAGGATGCGCCTCAGGTGATACAAATATCATTAAGTATTGAACAAGCTGATGCTGGTAGCCCCACCTCAAAGATCTTTAAAGGAGAAATTACGATAGAAGACACCATAGTTGTTAGGGATACATATTAGTAGGATTTATTAAGATGAAAAATACTACGGTAAAAAATTATATGAACAATCAAAAAGGACAAACTTTGGTAGTGATCTTTATGTTGATGGTTGTGGCACTCGCTATAGGTATTGGTATTTCAACAAGATATGTAAAAACACTACATACACTAACAGGTGCTGATAACTCCTCTAGAGCCCTTGCCGTGGCTGAGGCGGCTATTGAGCATTTACTACTTTTGCCCATAACCACTTTGGAAGACTATGCCCAAAATGGTACCTGCGGTGCAGATTGCTACTTAGAAATTACTTCCGCAGAGGGTCAGGTAATATCCGCTACCATAGAACTCTCTAAACTAGGTAACTCTTCAGAACCATTCCTGATCGATCTGAAAACAGATGAAACCAACCAGATTAGCTTGATGAGCTACCCGGACAACCAAGATGTCTTTGTGTGTTGGAATACGGGAGATATGTCCGTTACGGCCTTGTTCATTCACGGTGTTGTGGGTAGTTACGACAATGATGCATTTTCTTATAACCCCACAACAACCAGCCACTCGGACAACAACTTTGACATAGCAGCCCCTCTATTTGGTTTCAATCACTGTTTTGCTATAAATTCACAAACAAACCCGGCTATGATAAGACTCAAGGCTCATTATGAGGAAGGTCCGGCTGTAATAATACCCTCAGCCGGTAACAGCTTACCCACGCAGGGTGTTTTAATAGAGTCTGTAGGTTCCGCAGGCAACGCCACAAAGACCGTGGTAGTAATAATTACAGATCCTATACTACCGTCAATTTTTGACTATGCCCTCTACCAAAAAAGTACCACGGACCCATTGTCTAACTAGTACTTTTAGGGTAACATTTTCTTATGCCCACAGTATTAGGACTTGACCTTGGAAGACACACATTTAGAGCGGTAGAAGTTGAGAGATCAAAAAAAGGTCCCATACTTGTCCGTTCAGGAATATATGATAACCCAAAGATTAACCTGGAAGATCCCTCCAAGAATGCTTTAAAAGAATATTCCCATGCTATTAGAGATTTTATACACGATTCCAGCTTTAGCACCTCAAAAGTCATTTTGGCTTTGGAAGAAAAAGAGATTTTTATGAGAGTTATCAATGTGCCCCAGATGAGTGACAAGGAGCTTAGGAGTTCTATTACCTTTGAGGCTGAGCAGTACATTCCCTTACCTCTTAAAGAGGTAAATCTTTCTTACCAGAAGCTTGATATTCCCACTAACGAAAAAGGCAGGATCAGTGTGCAGCTAGTGGCTGCCAAAAAAGCCATCATCGAAAAATACATAGGAATAGTTAAGGACGCTAAACTTACTCCGGTTGGTATAGAACCTGAAGCGTTGGCCATAGGAAGAGCCCTAGCCAGTGATAACAACAATGAAGCCAATCTCATACTACATTTAGGTTTTCATAAATCGTTGATCATAATCACTCTAAAAGGATTTGTGGTTTTTACTAGGACGTTGTCTATAGGTGGAGACGCCATGACCAGAACTATCGAACAAAATCTGAATTTGGATTACATGCAGGCTGAAGAGTATAAGAAAGCCTACGGACTCAACGAAGACCAGGCTGAGGGTAAAATTCATGCTTCATTAAAGCCTATGTTTGAGAATATAATCAGCGAAGTGGGCCGGGCGCAGGTATTTTTTACAACTCACCACCCAAATGTTAACATTAACAGAGTAGTACTTTCAGGAGGAACTGCCCTGATGCCGGGACTTTTACTATTTATGGCAAATAACTTAAGTTTGGAAGTAGAACTCGCTAATCCTTTTAGGAATTTGGAATTTTCCAAAGAAATCGAGAATAAAAGAGAATGGCACGTGGAGAACGGTCCTCTATTTGCTGCGCCAACAGGCTTGGCGCTTAAGGAGTTTTAAGGTGGAAACTATTAACCTGATACCAAAAGAAGAAAGAGTGCAGCAGGCAAAAACTAAGGTCGTCAAAGCCAGCACCATCCTCTCTGTTTTAGTTTTGTTGATTGCGGCAGGTGTGGGAGGATATTTTTATTACAAAGCCTACACTATCAGAATCCAGGTTGAGGAGTTGGAAACAAAAATTACTAATCTAAGATCAGACATCAACGGACTATCTAAAATTGAGATAGACGCCAGGAATTTATATAAGAAATCAACCATACTTGGCTCAATTTTTAATTCTAGAGCATACTATTCTGTCATGCTGGAAGAGCTGGAAGTCAGCGTTCCCTCCGGAGTGGTTCTTAAGTCCTATGGTTTAAATAAGGACAAGGCGGTAGCCATAGCTGGGCTTGCCCAAACTTACAACCAAGTGCAGGAATTTTCCAATAAACTGTTAGAAAGACCACTATTTACTGAGGTAACACTGAATTCCGTTGGCTTGGAAAGTAGTAAAGAGAGGATAAATTTCTTTATATTAGTAACTTATAATGAGGAATTACTCAATGAGTGAAGAAAAAAAGGAACAACCTAAAACACAACAAAAACCTGTTGAAGAAAAAAAAGAGAAGCAAAAGAGAAGAAGCGTGACTGTGGGCGCTCTAAAAGAAGCTCTCATAAACTACATAGTTCCTCTTATTTCCGTAGCGGCCACGGTATTGATCGGCCTTTTTGTGTTAATGCCTTCCTACAAAGAACTTCCTGAGTTAGAAGCACAGCTGGACAAGAGCACGGCACTAGAGGCTGGTTTAAGGAAGAAACTTAACAACCTCAATAAACTGGTTGATTTTGGTGGTATTGTGGAAGAAAATTCGGGTTTGGTCAATAAAGTTCTTGTCTCCGAAGAGCTTGTGCCGGGGCTACTAACACAGATAGACAGGCTGGCCTTGGAAGCGGGGCTTACCGTTAACATACTAAACTATGGTTTGGGTTCTTCCGGTAGTAAAGAAGGAGGATCGGAATCGATCACCTATAATATTGTTACTACCAATTTGGATGTAACAGGAAGTTTTTCCCAGCTAAAGGCTTTCATGAAGAACGTAGAAAATGCAGCCAGACTGGTTTTAGTCGATAACTTTAGATTTTCTCAAAGTAAGACGGAGGAGGGAGAAAAGTTGGGTATAAACTTTGTGCTGATCTCTCCGTTTTTATACGTAGAGTCTGACGCTATCACTGATGAGCCTATCGATCTGGACATAGGTGATGATGCATTTCTTGATCTAATAAACAAGATAAAGAACCTAAAATACTATGACCCTTACGAAATTGATCTCTCTATACCGGTAGAAGAGGCTCCCGTGGAGGAAGGTGAAGAAACACTTACTCCGGAAGATACTCCGGAAGATACGGAAAATCCGGAAGAAGTAGTATTAACAGGTGAAGGCGAAAGTGCAGGCGAGGGTGAAGGTGAAGGCGAAGGTGGTGCGGACTCTATTTTTCCTCAATAGTTTTTTGCTGGTTTTCTCTCCATTTGGCTATTTTTCCATGATCTCCTGATAGAAGGATTTCCGGTACCTTCAACCCTTTGAAGTCTTCCGGTCTGGTGTACTGTGGGAACTCCAATTGGTTTTCCTTACCTTGAGGAAAAGATTCTATCTTAGTAGCCTCCTCTTTTTCCAGTATGCCCGGCAGTAGCCTGGTTGTGCTTTCCATAATAGCTAGAGCTCCCAGTTCGCCGCCGGAGAGTATGTAATCCCCCATGGATACTACTTTGTCAACAAAGCTTTCTACCCTAGCGTCTACGCCTTCATAGCGGCCGCAAATAAGGGTCAATTCATCCAATTCACTATATTTTAGTGCTTTTTTTTGGGTAAATTTCTGCCCTTGAGGGGATAAAAGTACCGTTTTGCTCCTGCTGCCTTTTTCAGGGCTTACCTTACCGTCCTGCACAAGCCCTAGATCGTGCAAAGCGTTATATATAGGCTCAACCCTTAATAACATACCTGCCCCTCCGCCATAAGGTTTGTCATCTACAGAACCGTAATCATCTAGAGCGTAGACACGCAAATTCACAAAATTTACCTCTATCAAGTCTTTTTCTAAAGCCTTTTTAAAAGGAAGATATTCAAGATGTTTATCGATCAGATCAGGAAATAGCGTGATAATGTTATATTTAATCATGGTCAGAGTCTCTAGAGCCTTTTTCGACTAGTTCTACTCTCACCCTAACCCCGTCTTTAATAGCCTTAGCCTTAACTAAAGACCTAATACTTCTAATAGTTCTTCCTTCTTTTCCAATTACTAACCCCATATCCTCTTCGGCAACGTCTATTTGATAAGTAAAAAAGCCATTTTGATCATCTTCTGTAACCATTAGCTTATCAGGCTGTGTTACAAGTTGATTTAGAATGTATTCAATAAATTCTTTCATGTTATTCTTTAGCGGTTTCAGGAGTTTCTACTGCTTCAGTTTTAGCACTACTATCAGAAGACTGCTCATCCTTTGCCCCCACCTTTTTAGGAACGTATTTTTTGTATTCGTAAGTTCCATCGATCAGTCCTTTGACAGCGTCAGATACAATAGCTCCTTTGCCAACCCAATCTTCATATATTTTTTTATCGATGGTAAATTCTTTTGTAGGGTCAGAAGGGTTATAGTGGCCTATAATATCAATAAAGGCTCCGCTTCTTTTTGATCTGGTGTTAACTACCACCACTCTATATGAGGGTGCGTGTCTCTTACCGAATTTTGCTAATCGAATACTTACTGACATAACGTTTGATATACTATCACAGGCGTTTAAGCTTGTCTATTGCAGCCTTAGCGGCCTTTTGCTCGGCCTTTTGCTTGCTTTTGCCTTCGCCTGCTCCATATTCTTTTTTGTCCAAAAGGACAGCAACTTTAAAAGTTTTTTCGTGGTCTTGGCCCCAGGAATCCACTACCTCGTAGTTGGGGGTAACCCCAAGCTTTTCCTGGGCTAGTTCCTGAAAATTAGATTTTGCATCCTTATAACTTTCGTTGTTCACAATGTCCTCAATTTTATACAACAGTTCTCTTTCTACAAATTCCCGGCAATGATCTAAACCATTTTCCAGATAGATGGTTCCTAACACTGACTCAAACGTGTTGGCTAGTATGTACTCCCTATCTCTACCGCCGGTAGATTCTTCTCCGTTCGATAACAGAAGGAACTCGCCAAATTCCAGTCTTTTTGCTTCTTTAGCAAGAGATACGGTCCGAACAATAGCAGCTCGGTAATTAGTGAGCTCACCTTCCGGGGAGTTTGGGTACTTATCGAATAAATATTCTGAAGATACCAACTGTAAAACGGCATCCCCTAAAAACTCCAACCTCTCATTAGAAGGATAAGGGTAGTCAGGGTGTTCATTTAAATAGGATCGATGCGTTAAGGCTGTAATATACAGTTCTTTGTCTTTTATTTTGGTTTTTAATACTTTGGAAAGCTTTTTAGTGTCCAGGTCCATATAAACTACTCCACTTTCTCAACCACAACTTCCACTAGGTCCATGACTGACTTGAGCTTTTCTTTCTCATCTTCTTCAAATTCTATTTTGTACTCCTCTTCTAAAGCACCAATTATTTCTATCAGATCGATTTCTCCAAGATTAAGGTCATCCTCAAAATATGAGGTTTCACTTATTTCCTCAGCCTCCATGCCTGTTTTATTAATGATAATTTCAATAACTTTTTTTAAATATTCATCCACGGTTTGTTACTTCCTTTTTAAGATCTATGACTGTTCCCAACACGCCATTTACAAATTTAGATGATGTGTCGTTACCAAACTCTTTGGCTAGCTCTACAGCTTCATCTATAGCTACTTTATCCGGTACCCTACCCTTGCCGTAAAGTATCTCAAAGATAGCTATTCTTAATATTACCAAATCTACTTTAGAAATTTTATCAAGAGGCCAATCAGGGGCACACTGTTCGATGATTTCGTCAATTTTGCCTTTATGTTCTTTAACGCCATAAATAATAAAATTAGCTAAATCAAAGTCAGGCATTTCCTCTTGCAGCAGATTCCTAGACATATCAACAGTCAGTTTATCTTCAGAATCAGAAAAAAGCCAACAAAATATTGATGTCAGAGCAATTTTTCTTCCTGAGTGTCTCGGATCAGTTTTTGTCTTCATATGTAAATTTAATCTTCAATGTACTCGTCTACATGCGGTCTCTTGTATCCTTTTCCGTCTTCGGTTTTTACCACCCCTACGGGCTTTCTTTTATAATGTGCGTTTCTTTTTCTTCTAGTTCTACCTTTAGAATGTTTTCTTTTTGGTACAGCCATAATGCCTTTTATAACTTAATTTGGTGTGTTTTGCAACTAACTCATTTTAGCGTGTAAGAAAAAAAAGAAAAGGTGTTTTATACTTAGGTTGTGATTTTTGACGATTTTAATGTAAACAAGAAGTTGGCAGCCTCCTCTTTTGTGGCGGGATTGGTAGTTTCTCTCATTGCTCCTGATTTTAATTTTGATCTAAAGCTTATTAAGGAAGGTATGTTTTGGGGCTTGGCCATAGGAATATTCTGGTCTTTGGTAAGGTTTTACGTGCATGGTGAGCAAGGTGTGCTTAAGTCTCAGAAGGAGTTGACCACAGGAACAGTTTATTTGGCTTTTTTCATGGTGGGATATTTTGTGGGGTGGACGACCTTTAAGTTATTGGCTCTTTTTTAAAAGTGTGAAATAACTTTTCCCGAATCTTCTTTTATCAACTTCCTGCAAATTTGTATCTTTAATGAGCCTTTCCATGCTGAGATTTTCAGCGTGGAAAAAGATTATATTACCCTGGGGATTTAAGATTTCTTCCAGATTTTTCATTAAAAAGATGTGTGAGGTGTTGTCGTAGAAAGGGTCAACGAATATATGATCATAAGACTTTTCTGTGTTGGCAGCGAATTTTACTGAGTCCTTTAGGTGAAATTCCGCGTTTTGTATAAAACCGCATTTGTTGATGTTTTCCAAGATAACGTTTTTTGCCTCTCTGTGCTCATCTACAAAATCACACCAAGAAGCACCCCGGCTGAGGGCTTCTAAGCCTAGGTTTCCGCTGCCGGCGTAAAGATCCAGACACTGCGAGTCTTTAATAGCCTCCCCGATTATGGAGAATAAAGAGTTTTTTGCCACTTCTTGCACAGCCCTGTAATTAGGTATGCTAGGGGTGTTAAGTTTTGTGTTTTTGGCTGTACCCGTGGTTATTCTGATCATGTGAGTATTTTAACAGATGAGAAAAGGAAAGAGAGTATCTCGTTGGGTGCTAGAAGGTTCTGGCAAGCCTTCTCGGTGTACACCGCAAACGAAATACTCTCAAAGGCGGGGGTTGGATTTGAACCAACGACCTTGAGATTATGACTCTCACGCTCTAACCACTGAGCTACCCCGCCGGCAAAAACTAAAAAAGAATACTTTAAGATTTGAGTATTCACAGTAAGAACAAAAATACAATCTTTATTAGCGTGTGTCAATCAATTACTACCAACATACCGCCCGGCCACGCGGTAGATCTTATCTAATAATTGTGGATGATTATCTATTTCCGGGAAATACTTTTGAGCGTATTTTTTGGCTTTTTCTAAGGTTTCTATATCAGATAACCTAGCCACCTTAAACCTTTTAAATCCATGTTGCATGATGCCGTACATATCTCCATGACCGCGCATTTCCATGTCAATTTCAGCCAGCTCTAAACCATTGTTGATCTCCTCAAGATATTTCAACCTTTTGTATGCAGTTCTGTTATTACTACCCACAAACACAAAACAAAAGCCAGGTTTCTCTCCCCGGCCCACCCTGCCCCGCAGCTGATGTAAGCTAGC
>CBFDCV010000025.1:0-11637 GCA_965603395.1 uncultured candidate division WWE3 bacterium | reverse complement strand
TCGTTGCTTTGAGTACAAAGTAATTCGCTTTGCTCGTTGCTTTGAGTACAAAGTAATTCGCTTTGCTCGTTGCTTTGAGTACAAAGTATCCTAATTAGTGTAATTTAGAGGGTTTTGGGGCACTCCGCCATACTTGACCATAAAGTGGACATGCGGTCCCGTAGACCTGCCTGTGCTGCCCATTAAACCTATTACAGAGCCTCTTGAGACTTGTTGACCATAACTCACGTATACACTACTCATATGTCCGTAAACGGTCTCATAGCCGCCTCCGTGGTCTATTCGAACATGCAAACCTAGCCCAAACGGATCCCAACCAGCTCTTACAACCGTACCGCTCTTACAGGAATAGATCGGAGGATAGCCCATATTTCTAGGTTTAGATATATCTACGCCGTTGTGATACCAAGTGAAGTACTGTGTAATGATCCTAGTGGTAGTAGGCCAAACACAGAAATTCTGACTTGGTGTAGCCGGCGGCAACCCTCCCGGAGCGGGTACAACAGAGGGAGTTGGGATCAACGGAATAACCGGTTGAGGGACTTTGGCTCCCGGAATAACCAACTCTGTACCTATAGCTAGCTTTGAAGTATCCAGTATGTAGTTAAAGTCTGCAATGGCTTGTGTTGCCACATCATATTTTTCAGCAATGGAAGCCAAGGTGTCTCCATCTTCTATTGTATGTATCAAACCTGAAACGGGCGGTATTACAACGCTTTGTCCAATAGCCAAAACAGAATAATCAGTGAGATTATTAACGTATTTTAAAGCATCGGAAGAGATCCTGAACTTCTCACCAATTGATGAGAGAGTATCTCCTTCTGTCACAATATACTCAAAAGATTCTGCCCTCTTTCTGCTTTCCGGTACTAAAGTAGTAGCTGTTTGTACATTGGGAATAATGTCACTGGTATTGGTAAGGTAATCAGGATTTATCTCGCCGCCACTTACGAACCTGGTACTATTTAGCACCTCCCCAAATGTGAACACTACAAAGGCTATGGCCATAACGGCTAGATTGGCAATAGGTCTTCCTAATCTCCCCCTTGACCAAATGAGTTTTTTTACCAGGTAGTCTTTAATATTATCCGGAAGCTTTTTTGATAGCATAGCTGTTAGAGACAGTAGCTTAACAAAATCGCGTATTTTCTTAATCAAATATCTCACCAACGCCTGCACAAATGATTTAACAACCCTTCTATTAGGGCTAAAACCTTTAAAACGCAGTTGATAAAACCTCTTTGATTTGGGATGTTTTAGTGTAAACAGCATAATACGTCCCGGGCGGAAGACCTCACTATTTTAACAGCAGTATAATTTCCCCGCCACTTGCTTAGGACGGCTTATGCAAATTCTCCAAAAACTCTTTATTGGTTTTTGCCTTCTTCAACTTTTGCATCACCAACTCAGTTGCTTTCTTATCGTCCAATAAGGCAATCATCCTTCTGAGTTTAGTTACGTTCTCATTGGTTTCTTTATCAAACAATAAGTCTTCCCTTCTGGTAGAGCTGTTTAGAATATCTATTGCCGGATAAACTTTCTTGTTGGCTAGGTTTCTGTCCAGTTTGAGCTCCATGTTTCCCGTGCCTTTAAACTCTTCGAAGATGACCTCGTCCATTCTGCTGCCGGTCTCAACCAAGGCAGTAGCAACAATAGTTAAACTTCCACCTTCTTCAATGTTTCTGGCCGCCCCAAAAAAGTGCTTAGCCGGGTAAAGAGCTGAAGGATCAAATCCTCCGGTCAGTGTTCTCCCGCTGGGAGGAACCACCATGTTGTACGCCCTAGCTAACCTGGTAACGGAATCCATTAAAATGACTACATCTTTGCCTTTTTCAGCCAACCTTTTTGCTCTTTCCAAACATATTTCAGCCATTCTAGCTTGAGCTTCAGGTTTTTCATCGAAGTTACTGGCAAATACTTCGCCTTTAACACTCCTTCTAAAATCGGTTACCTCCTCAGGTCTTTCACCTATTAAAGCAACCAGGACAATTACGTCAGGGAAGTTCTCTACTACTCCGTGAGCTACGTCCTTAAGTAACCAGGTTTTACCTGCCTTGGGAGGAGATACGATCATGGCCCTTTGGCCCTTACCAATAGGGGCAATAAGGTCGATCAGCCTGGTGGCAATAGTGTCCTGCTCGGTTTCAAGTTTTAACCACTCATTAGGAAAGATAGGAGTTAGTTTGTTAAAATGAACTCTCTTTTTAGCATCTGCAGGATCCATACCGTCAACTTTTTCTACCTTAAGTAAAGAGAGATATCTTTCTCCTTCATTAGGAGGTCTGGCAAACCCTGTGACAAAGTCTCCCATTCTTAAATTGCATCTTCTGATTTGGGATGGGCTTGTGTATACATCTTTTGGGAGTTCGTCAGATATTTTTTCATCTTGTCGAATAACGCCAAAATCGGGCATGATCTCCAGTATTCCACTTATCGGGATCGTTTCCCCCTTGTAGTAGTTTGATTCACCGCCATTCCCTCCGTTCTTTTTATAAGGAGGTTTTCTTCTAGACGAATTTCTATTATTATTTGGCGCACGATTGCTGTTCCTGTTATGAGTACTACCTAAGGTAGTTTCTTTCTTTTTTATAGGCATATTTTGTTTATATGAGATATCAAATTAATAATTCAGGTTGGATAACTATGATAGTTATTCTAAAGTCGGGAGACAGCCACTGCCCCCTGCTGCCTCCCGGCTTTAGAATCCGACGGGGGTAATCTATAGTCGGGTTCTACTCAAGTAGTTCCGCTTTTACCACAAGTCTCTTGTTATAACCGGACCCCTGTAAATATATTCCTCCACAAGTAATTAAAGTTAGGGTGGATTTGCCGTCCTCGTCGTCTAATACTTCTAATCGTGAGGGATCTTTGATATCAAGGTAGGCCAATTCTACCACTTTGTAGGTAAAGATTCTACCATACTTATCTTGAACTTCAACCACTTCACCATACTGTATATTTTTCAGGTTATAAAAGGCTCCGGGGGCTCCTACGTTGGTGTCATAATGACCATTTATGATAAGATTTTTGGATTCACCGGGCAGCCCTCCTCTGATATACCATCCTGCTTCCTGCCAGTTTTTAGGAGTTTCCATAATGCCGTCATCGTCAACATTGACCGGTACTAAATTGGCTACGATTCCCACGGTCTTAGCTTCAAATCCTACCGGAGAGGTTAGCATAGGATCTAATTTATTGGCGAATACAGAAACTTTCTCTTCTTCCTCAACCGCTTTTGTAGCCTCCCCCAATAGATCACCGGGTTTTCTATTGAATTTGTTCCTAACCACTTGGGTAATATTCACATCTTTACTGACTAATAATATGGAAATTATTATTGATGCGGCGGGGACCAATAGGGCTATGGTTAAGCCAAAAAGCCTCTTGGGCAGACTCATTGTTTCTGGTTGATTATCTTGGTTCATATTTAAAATTTGGGCCAGGTACAGAATAGTCGCGTAAGGTTTAACCCAAACCCAACTATTCTATGCCTAACCCAAATTATACAATTTTTTCTATTAAGCTAAACTGGTTCTTTTTCTAACTAGTATTCCCACTATGATCAAACCTGCGCCAACTAAGGCGGCGACTTCATTAGAACCGGTTTCAGGTAATTCTTTTATCTCTTCGTCACCGTAGCAAACTGTAGCAGTGTCAGAACCTTCAAATTCCCCGTCCCAAGTGACTTCAGCTTTGTTAACTATACATTTTTCGAAGTCTACGTCTCTGTCGTACTCATCTTTGTCAACTTTAGCCTCTATATAGAATGTCTTGGTTTCTCCGGGCTCAAAATCGTCCCAATATTCAGTTAAACCGGAACCTCCAACTCTTTCCATCTCATCGGGCAAGAAGTCCTCCATCTTCATATCATCAAAATCTACAATTTTATCAGAATCATCATCACTTCTGTTTTTTATCTTTATTCTAAACTCAACAATATCGTCACTAGCAACATTCATAACCTTGTCTTCCCAATCATCATCTTCGTCCTCAACTCTTACATCTTTATCTATTTCAAATCTTTTATTGTAGTAGCAGATCTCTCCGTTACCATAGGTAGACTCACACTCAGCATAAACCGCGCCGGCGGTAGCCACGGCTGCAACAATAACTAATGTTAAAGCTATAACAATATTTTTCACAGTGTTTTTATTCATAATATTTTTCTTTTAGGCAGTAGGGGAAAATAACACGAAGTCATAAATAAATATGACTTTCTGCAGGAGATTATATCCTGTAGTGTGTTTTATGTCAAGTATATAGGTTGTTTAAGAAAGTTTCCTATAGTTTACTTGGCGTTTTTCCTCAAAAAAGCTATAAACCAAAATTTATAGCCTTTAGTGAAGAGGGAATCGTTTGAGACCTTGCGCGTAGCGCATAGGTAGATTCCCTTTTGGGTTCGATGTTGCCTTAGAGCCTGTATTAGGGCCTGGCTGATACAGTCTTAGGGGCCTCGCCGAGCGGGTAGCGGTATAACGCAATGTCGTCCCACAAACCAACGCCGGTGAAGCTGAGTTCAGGATCACAATTCGAATTCATGTTGTGAACTTCCAGAAATACCTGACCGCCATCTGCGTAGTTACCACCCTTATCCTCTGCCCACATTGGTACGTTTAAATACTTGTTGACAAAGTTATGCTCCAGGTTTCCCTCTCCTTCTTCAGCAAAGTAATCGATTATCACCCTGTCCATCAGGAAGGGCGTATCGCTACTGAGATCAACAGACACCTGAAGAACAAAGAAGTGCCACTCGCGGTCGTCCCCCATTTCCACAAGGAAGTTCATAATTTCCGGGACGGGACCTCTGGTGTACATCAAGCCGGCATAGTAAGGATCACCAATCGCCATGTGAGTTTCCTGATTGACATACGGATTCAGATAGTAAACAATTTCCGCGTACCAACAAGTACCATCAGCACAAAACTCCAAAGCGGGGTTGATCATTTCCAGATCATAATCCGGAGCCGCTCTCATAAATCCGGTAAGGACGTATGTAGATTGGTCTACAACCTCAAAACGCTTGTGCCTGATCATGTTGACGTTAGTCGCACCTTTGCCTGATGGGTTGGCAACCGACACAGCGACTAAATTATCACCGGAGGGCGACTCTTCTTGTATGGTCCGAGCAAGTATGTCTTCGCTACCTGGCAAGTATTCAGAGCAAACATAATTCATATCCACGTCGGACATCCAGGTATCATCGGTTTCCGTGGAGCTGAAGTCTTCGTACCAGACCAGATTCTTATCTGCCTTGGCACAACCTGCCAACAACACCATCAATACCACAAAAACAAAAAGTACAACTATTCTCTTTTTCATGGGATTCTCCTCTCTCCTTGTTGAGTCGTTTATATATATGTCTCGGGTTATTTAAGTTAGCGGTATTATAAGCTAAAAACCGCATCTTGTCAACACTATAGGTTTAGCTTTTCTTGGGCTTTTTCCAAAACCCTTAACCTCACAAAAGCTCCTAATATGGCCAAATTCCAGACCACCACTAAGATTATTATACCGGCATATTCCAACATTTGGGGCCAGAAAAATATGAGCAAGAACTCACCCTCTTTGATATCAGGTAAAGTCCAACCGTTAGCCCAACTGTTAACCTCAAAATGGTCCTTAACCTCCCTAGCATAGTAAAAAGGCATATTCTCCTGCACCAGGGATCCTCTCTTCACTATATAAACCCTCCACCCCGGATCAAACGCTTGGTACAAAATAAGATCTTTTCCCTCATGTCCCGTTTCGTTGAATTTGTAGGCGTAGTAGTTTTCTTTCTCCACGTCAAAAGTACCGGTAAACTTGGCTTCGGAAACCTCCCCCAAACCCTTTTTCACCAACTTCACATTTTTCAGGTATTCGAAAGGCAACAAGTACACCTCTAAGGTCTTTAATTTATTTTCAGAGGGTATGGACTCATAAGAGGGGTTTTGGAAGGAAAAGAAGTATCCATCGTCAAAGTAGTAACCGGGATTGATAGCAAAATACTCTACTCCACCTTTGAGGTTTACCTCCGTCTTAGACTGCCTTCTGGTCCTATTGCCAAAAATGTAAAAGAAGAGTTCCTTGCCGGCAGTGTTCTCACTATCAACCTTAACCAGATAACCATTCCAATGGTCCATAAGCCCTGAAGCGTATCCAAAACAAGCCATGCCCCTGTCCTCTGATTCAATGGCCAGTGTTGAGCCCCTCTTCATAACACCAAAACTCCCTGAATCCCGGCAGTTGTTAATGTCCACGTACGTGGGATCAAATGCTTCAATAAGTTCTTTCTTCACCTTAATTACCAACAAACCATCCTCCATAGATTGCTCGATCCGGAACTGGTAGTCTTCAATGTTATCGCCTAAAAAGACCTTAGCCATTGTGGTACCGGTGTTTTCGGCTACTTCATACTGTGAGGGGTCAATATCTCCTATATGGGCTTTAAAGACAAAGTTGTCTCCTTCCTCACTAATGCTCCATCTGTTGTTTTGCACTTCGGTCTGGGTGGTAAAATCCAAAAATGGATAGATGTAATCAGGCTGGTGCGAAGATTTATAAGTACCCAGCTCTATAAAGGCTTGGTCTTTGTTTGTTAACTTGATATCCGGGCCAACGGTAGGTATTCTCTCTGCCACTGACACAAAACTTTCAATGTTGTGATCGTGAATCACTTTCAAGATCTCCAAGTCACCAAAGTTCTCAGCCCTCACAACCTTGTCCGTCTGCTTTAAAATTCTTTCTATCTGGTCGTACTGTAAACCTTCCTCAATGGAAGAAATAGGGTTTAAAGTTTTGTCCAGCACCAAATAATCGATGTTATATTTCTCTAATACTTGTTCGAACAAAACCGGATTTATTGATTCAATGGCGTATTTGATCTCCCAAAAATAACTTTCACTTGATAAGCTCCAAACGTCAAACGTCCTGGATACCGTGGGCTGTTCGATCCCATACCATAAAAATCCTGATCCGTCGTACCCCCACTTATGACTAAACCAACCCCAGAAAGTGTAATCGGGCAAAAAGGCAACTCTCTTGTTTTTGTCTTGTTGATCAAAGTAGTTAATAACCTCTAAGTAAGATCTGGGTAATCCAACCTTCATGATACCTGCAAAGTAATGTCCCAAAAATGACGGCAGTGAGTAAACCACTAACATTAGCATCACAACAGCCGCAAATATTACGGACTCCATTGAATCTTTTTGGGGAAGTTTTTTAAAAACATATTTTTGAGCTACTACCAAACCGGAGGCAAAAAGATATGAATATACTAAACTGAACGGGACCACAAACTTAGTAAAGGGTGAACGGAACACTTGGTTAACAAAAGAGTGGCTGAAGATAGCCGAATTAAAAAATGACAAGGCTTTTGTGTTACTTAACAACATCAGGCCTATCAAAACCATAATGCTCACAAAACCATAATGTGAGCGGCTTTTCCTAAACACACCCATAACAACTAAAATGAAGGGAACATACGTAAGAAGGTTAACGAAAAAGTTATCAAAGTGTGAGTGCCATGGCCCAAAGATAAGTTGATCGTTAGTATCGTAAAGGTCAAAGTAAAATCCTTCCATACGGGCAAAACTGCTTATGTTACCTTTCTCTATGTTCTGCCTACTCACAATGTCTGTGGCCAACTGATTTATTTTTGATTCTTTGACTACTGACAGCGAGGTCTTTAAAAAGTAAATTTGGGGAAGAATCCAAAATAAGTTTACTAGCACAATCAACCCAAATGCTACAATGAATCTTCGGATAAGTTTCCTGTTATCCTCATTTTCGAAAAACATACCAAATGATAAAAAGACTAAACACAATATGTACACCACAAACAACGTCTGCAGATAAGCCTGAGGCGTGGCTAGTATGTTAACTACCACTAGAGAAAAGATCAATCCGGGAGTAAGCCTTTTAGCGTAGGCAAACCTTAAAAACACATATATTTCCCATGGTAAAAAGGCAAAAAGAACCGAGAATGGCTCAAAGGGTAGGCTGAAAATTTGAATGGTTCCTAAGTTTAGGATGTAAAAACAAGCTCCAATAAATGCTATGACTTTCTTCTCTTTTTTAAATCCCAGATACTCAAGCAAAGTGAAGAAACCCAAACCTCCTAGGTAGATCATCAAAAAGTGGAAAAAATACCTTATGATAGAAGACGGGATTATTACGTTTACAATGAACAAGAACACAGCTCTCACAATATCAGCCGCATGCGCCATTCCGCTCGTTAGACCAAAACTTTGGTATTCCTGCCAACTGGCATGTGTGGCTCTCTTTACGGCTAGCAAAGGGTTCAGTTCTGTCTGAAGACTGTCCCACCCTATGAGGTAACTACCAGGTCTGTAGTTAGCTAAAAAGATAAAACCAACCACTATGAGCAGTAAGAAGGGAAATATGCTTTTTGTGAGTAAGTGATTCTTTTTCATCAATTCACCTTATAAATTTCCACCTCATAGTCACTATATACTAATTCTATGGGTATGGGCTTGGAATACAAAGCTGATCTACTAACCTGAAAAACATAGTAAGCATTAATGTATCTGTTCTCTTCCGACATTTGATCTGAGCTTATGGTGACGTAGTCGCCCGCTTTTACAGCTACTTCTAACGGGGGGTCGAAGCGGGCTGACAAACCACCCTCCTGTTCCTGCCACACAGGAACCACTATCTCCCCTGAGGGCAGATGCACCTTCAAGTCTTGGTAGCCTATCGGCGTAACTAGTAATCCGTTCAGGTAAAACTTTCCGTCTCTTTCAAAATAAAACCTTGCTATAGTATGAGTGTTATAGCTAGCTACTTCAAAGTTATTTTTTGCCACACCCGGTGTGTCTTTTGATAAAATTATTGTTCGCGGATTGAGGTAGTACCACCAATCTCTTACATTACTACAGTCAGAGTATAATAGCTTACCCACTTCCTGATCCTTGAACACTACAATGGATCCTATGTCCTTCTCTCTAAAAGCTTTTAGTGCTTCCGACCTATCTCCCAGACTAAAACCGGTTTCTGGCTCGTCCCCTCTCTCAAACTGACACACAAGTCTGCTGAAATGTTTTTCATGCAGTGTCTTTTCCGAATCTTGAGTGGCGGCGGTGTAGTGAAAATATCCATCTAGTACTTTCTTTTCATAAAACACGGGTAAGGCACTTCTATAGGTAGAGTACTTGGATAAGGGTATATTGAGAACAGCCTCGCCCGGCAAACTACTTATCTTCTCATTCAGTAATTTGGCAGCCAGTGGCTCCGAAACCTGAACATTGAAAAACAACCTCTCTACCACAATTACAGTCAGCATGAGTCCCACAAATATAGGGTTGGTAAACAAGTAATCGTAAGATACAAGGATTAAAGCTATGAATAAGGAAAGCAATATAACCACCCTACCGCCTTCCGAATAGTACGGTATCTCCCATATACCAAAGGCCAAAAACAGGTAAACCAAAAACATACTTATTCCCAACAACTGCACTTTTTTGTCCTTAATTTTTATAAGTAGAAATAGTAAAAGTATAAATTCTAAAGTGCCTACGGTTATTACTCTCTCTATGGCCTGTTCCGAAGGATTGATCAACCCCCACACGTCTCCCAGATATTGGTTAGGTATGAAAATGTCCAGCAGGTGGGGCTCATAAAACTTACTTTCTGTATCTACTAAAACTAGTTCTCCTTTGATTATTGCAGCTATATATCCGTAATAAAGAAAGGTAAACGCCAGCATGAATAGTGAAAAATATGTAATAAGATCTCTTATGTTACTTTTTAGAAACTCTTTATACTTTCCAAAATCTTCTTTCTTGGTAGTCAGCAATAATACAACCGGAAAAACAACGGTTAGCAATATGAGATACTGTAAAGAGCCCATTCCTATCAATAACACAGCAATCATTATTGCCATATAATCTACCTTTTTAATTTCTTCAATACTTTGTACAATATTCTTATTCAAAAGTGTGTAATAGTAGATAAACATAGGAATACCTGCTACTAGTGCTAGATTCAAGTGACCGTTTATCCGGGCAAAAACATAGGGAGAAACGCCAAAAATAATGGCTGCCAGCAAAGATTTCAGCTCTAAACCACCTTTATGGTTTTTAAGTTGCCCAAACTTTTTAAAATAGTAAAAGGAAAGATAGATATTCAAAAATAGAATTATAACTATAGTTAAGTTGTAGCCAATGATAGCTCCTAAAAACATGCTCAAAAAAGCCCCGGTCAAGACTGCAAAAGCCCCATCATAACCATAACTGAAATCAAAGCCATCAGGGTATCTTAAAGTGTTTGTTTGTGAAAAGGGGTGTTTGAAAGACAGAATGTTTTCCTTGGCCAAATTCATGAAACCAAAAAATTCGTAGTTATCATATCCGTCACCTATCAGGTTACTATTTACATTAATAAAAAATACGTTACTAAATAGTAGTGCCAGCAAAAAGATTAGAACAAGGTTCTTCACTTAGATGCTTCCTTTAGAACTTGGTCGTACCGGTGACTGAGCGTGTCCCAGCTTCTTACCTCGCACATTGTACTAGAAAATCTTTCCAGCTTATCAAGATTGAGTAGTGACCACGATATCTTGTTTTTGATTGGCTTATCAAGATCAAAGCAGATCTCGTCAATAGAGATCTCAGCTTCATCCAAAGCCCCCTTCATGTCTTCAGAGTTAAAGTATCCTCTCAAAGGACTGGAAAACATAACTCCCATACTCTGAGAAAAAGCGTGTGACAAAGGTCCGGAAGATGACATGAAAACCGTGTAGGGAAGAATCAGTAAGTCTGCGGCACAAAAATAATGCAGCATCTGCTCCTCAGGTATGAAGCCAGTGGCTATAGCGCCCTTTTTCCTGGCCTTATCCAAAGTCTCATCTATAAATGCTTTGTACTCAGGTTCGCCCATGTGATTGGGATTTCCTCCCCCACCAATGATCAGCTCCACATCATCGATCTCTTCCCAAATATCCAGTAGCTCCACCACGCCTTTGTACTTAGAAAGAAAACCAAAATATAGTATGTACTTCTTATCCTGATCTAGTCCTAGCTTCTCTCTAGCCACTTTTTTATCAATATGAGGCTCTCTTATCACCGCTAACGGTATAACTATCACCTTTGAACTTCCTCCTACTCTCTCTTTGAACTCTTCTTCGAACACTACTAAGCGGTGGGACACAAACAGCAAATATGAATAAAATATTTTCCTGACCGAGCCTAGCAAAGCGGCTTTTAGGGGATTTTTTTCGAAAGTAGATATGTTGCCACCTAAAACCTGATGAACCACCAACACTATCTTTTTGCCCCTAATCTTGAGCAGAAACATCAATGGTAAGGTGAAGGCTACATGCGTTAAATGCCCAAACATGAACATCTCAAATGGCAGCATGATAACCTTATTTTTTTCTTTTGATGCTTTAATAAATAACTTAAATAGGCTGAAAAAATTACCTCTTTTCCAGAATCTCTCCACTGTGATCTTATTTTCTACGTAAGCTTCCTTTTTATCGAACATCTCTGCCCAAACCCTTAACTTGATATCAGGGTTAGCCTTAACAAGGGCCAGTAAAGTAGCTTTTGTGTAATACCCAACTCCCACGGTCTTCTCACCGTGAATCTGAGACTTTTCCGGATAACTTGAGATGACCAGTATTTCCATATATATATT
>CBFDCV010000024.1:0-11812 GCA_965603395.1 uncultured candidate division WWE3 bacterium | reverse complement strand
TCGTCCTAAATTGTTCAACAACTGCGGGCTCTTCACTTTTTGATTCCATCCTATTCCAATAGTTAGATATACCTGTAAGACCTGTTTCTTTATGTTCCAGTTCTTTAGTTTCTGATTCTTCAAAAATTTGCCCTGAGTTTTCTGCAACTGCCCCATCCCACATTTCCTCAAACACATCCAAGGCGCCCTGCTTGCTGGTAAACCCCATTGGGTGTTCTTCAGTGCTCTTGTCATGGCATATTTTTACAACCTCGTGACCTACTTTACCCAAAATAAGTGGGTACGCCAACATTTCTTTCAGACCAATTACGTCCACAAAATAAAATAAAGCAGGGCATTTACAATACCTACCCCACTTAGAGTAACTCCAATCTTTCATCATATTCTCCTTTGTTAAAGTGCTATATATTTATTAATCTTAGGGGAAGATTTATCTTATGGCATTTTATCATTTATAATTTAGTTATGACTAGAACAAAAGTGGCTTTAGGGTTACTGCTATTAATATACCTATCTTTTTCTTTAATTACGTATAAAGACTACGGAATTACTCTTGATGAGCCAAGAGTTTATACCAGAGGACAGAAATTATTAGAGTATTTTGGAAAAAAAACCAGCTATGAAAACACTATCGAGCCTACTTTTAACTTAGAACCAAAAAAACAACGTCATGCACCAATTTTAAGCCAGTATTACAACTCTTACGCAGCCGTTATGAGCGCTTTGAACAAGCATATGAGTTTTGAGAGGTATCACTTTTTTAATATGGTGCTGGCGTCGGTGTTAATTTTTGCCAGTTTTGCTGCTGTGTACAAACTTTATCAAAACGTGTTCTTTGCCTCCCTGATACCCATATTTATTTTCTTAACACCGCGCTTTTTAGGACACATTCCGGCTAGCCCCAAAGATGTGCCGTTTGCTGTCATGTATATTTCGACGCTGTTTGCTATCTATTTTGTGGAAACGTCAAAAGGAAAGTGGGCCAAGGACATAATCGTAAAATCATTAATTTTGGGAATTCTTTTTGGTCTAACCCAAAGCCTGAGAGTAGTTGGCTATTCGGTATACCTTCTTTATTTGTTTTTCATCGTACATAAAACATACGTGGCTTCCGCCTTTAAAAATAAGGCGCCTCTCATAATTCATTATTTGAAAGTATTTTTCCTCATCACCGTATTTGCGCACTTTCTCATGATGGCAACCTGGCCCTACATTGGTAGCAATTTTGTGGCTAATACCAAAGAGGTTTTGCTGGGTTCCACTAACTTTGAGGAGTGGAATAAGGAATTTTTGTTCGATGGAATGACCATTACGCCTGAAACCAGACCTTATGTTTATCTATTTACTTGGCTGGCTCTAACTACACCCTTTATCTTTTTGGCACTTTTTATAGCCGGCTTCTTTCTACTCAAACGAACGTACCAGGACCCGCTTTATATGCTGTTTTTGGCCTCGTTTTTCCTACACATATTTTTGTACACCATCTTAAAACCGAATATTTATAACGGTTTGCGGCATTATCTCTTTTTGCTGGTAAACTTGGTGGTTTTAGCCGGTCTGAACTTTATTAATATCATCGAAAAAACAGCCAAGGAAAAGGTGAGAATTCTTTTGTACAGCGTGATGGTTGTTTGCCTTGGTTCTGTAATTTGGCAAATGG
This sequence comes from uncultured candidate division WWE3 bacterium, assembly GCA_965603395.1. Taxonomy (GTDB): domain Bacteria; phylum Patescibacteriota; class WWE3; order UBA101185; family UBA10185; genus CAYSWS01. Next base: position 10,152 of record CBFDCV010000024.1, on the reverse strand, counting down.
CCAAACTGCACCCCTATGAATACATCTACTTCAATAAAATCAGAGGAAAACTTAGCAAAGTGCAACAAAGATACCCCCTGGACTACTGGGGAGCAAGTTATAAGGAAGCTACCAACTGGATAATCGATGATATGGAAAATCTAAACAAAGACAGTACGCCTCTTGTCCTGACCTGCAACTCTTCATTTGCCGTGGAATATTACGGCAGAGGTATTTTTGAACTAACTGATGAAAAAGCTAAGGCAGACTACATAATTTGCCAGGAAGAGAATTACAATATGGAACCTACGCATAAAATAATGCGAGACGGCGCTGTGTTAAATGGGGTTTATAAAATAAGCTACTAATTCTTCTAGTACTCGGCACAGGCAACTTGTAGCATAGAGGTATCTTGTACCGCACTTCGTTCCAGCAATACGTTACAAACATTATCGCGGTCACTAAGTACCGTCAGATCATAATCCGGAGAACTTGAACCTACATTATTATCGTCTGTCTCAAACCCAATATCCTTCAGGCCATCCAAAACCTCCGTATGCATATTTAAAATATCCCCCGAATCATAAACATCTTCTACACTATTACCAATACCGGGGAAAGCCAGATTCCTAGTGCCGTCATTCCAACTTACATCAAGCTTTTCCACAGTAAACTCTGCGGGATCAAAACCCATAAGCCCAGCCGAAATGTTATACACCAGCTCTGCTGTTGTTGTATAAACCCCAGCGTTTTCACCTGACTCCTCATAATAATTAACTACCCCACCGTCCTTTATTCGAACAGTAAAATAATCAGCCTCTGATGCCATTTTCACTTTGTAACAAGTGTCACATAGATTATTTAGATAACTTCTTATCCTTAGTCCGTATTCTCTTCCCACATGCTCTATGGCAACGGTAAGTGCCTCTTTGTCCTCATCCGGAATATCCGTATACCTTACACAAACCCCCAACTCCCGGTCCCAAATATAATTCAATTCAATAATACAACCGTTTTCATCTTTTTCTGCTTGCTGAATACGAAGGGCCGGATCTTGTTGTCCTTGTGCATTGGGCTGTGCACCTGCCAAAGGTCCGGCACGCTGACTTTCAAGATATTGGTTTTTGTATTTTGATGCGGTGAGTTGCAAACCTAAAATTATGCCCAGCATCACAGAGAGCGTAATAATAGCTATTAATATTTTTCGTTTTTGCATTGATTTATTGTATCAGAGGCTGGGTGGTTGGCTAAGAAGCTAAATGAATATTGATATTTAACCTTTTTTCATGGTTATACTATAATTACTCTGTTTGCTTTACAGTATAGATGTGTAAGTTAAGGTAGTAAATATATTGAGCAAAAAAAATAAGAAAAATTTTGCAATAATCGGGGTTGGCGGGTTCGTAGCCCCCAGACACCTAAAGGCCATAAAAGAAACCGGCCACAACCTGGTTGCCGCTATGGATATAAATGATTCAGTGGGAGTTTTAGATAGTTATTTTCCCCATGTCCCCTTTTTCACTAAATTTGAGGATTTCCACATCTTTTTAGAAAAATATAAGAAGGAGGGAAATGAGCTTGATTACATCTCCATATGCACTCCCAACCATATGCATGTTTCTCATATAAGATTTGCCAAAACCCAAAATGCTATAGCAATTTGTGAAAAACCGCTACTGACAAGCCCTGATGAAGTTAAAGAAATAGAGGATTTTGAAAAGCATGACGGCGGCTGGAAAGTCTACACCATCATGCAGGTAAGAGAACATCCCTCTATTAAAAAATTAAAAAAGAAGGTTGAGGAAGATGATCGAAAAGATAAATACGAAGTTGAACTTACATACACCACCTCACGTGGTCCTTGGTACATGCAATCCTGGAAAGGTGATGAGAAAAAGTCAGGCGGAGTTGCTGTAAATATTGGCGTCCACTTCTTCGATCTACTTATTTGGATGTTTGGTCCTCCAATAAATTCTGAGGTCCACTACCGTGATGACTATAAACTCACCGGATATCTGGAATTAGAGAGAGCAAATGTAAGCTGGTATTTATCCATAGATAGAGAAGATCTATTAAAAGTAGGAGAAAATGAAAAGTCGGCATATAGATCCATAAAATTTGATGGAAAAGAAATAGAGTTCTCCAACGTTTTTAGTGACCTGCACACAGTAGTATATGAAAAAATATTAGATGGAGAAGGCACCGGCGTGGCCGACGCCAAGCCTGCAATACTTTTATTACATGACGTGAGAAATGTTGCCGTCTCCAAACCTAAGGGAAAAAAACACCATCATTTATATAAGAAGCTTTAAGTATGAAGGTACCATTTATCGATCTACCAAAACAATACGAGTCAATGAAAGATGACATTGATTCCGCCATAAGCCGGGTTGTGGAAAGCGGATCCTTTATCATGGGTAAAAACGTGGAAAGGTTTGAGGAGGAAATTGGCAATTATTTAGATTCTAAGGTTGTGGCTTGTGCCTCCGGTAGTGATGCTTTGTTAATATGTTTGAGGGCCGCTGGAATCAAGGAAGGCGACGAGGTCATAACCACTCCTTTTACTTTTTTTGCTACCGCCGGGGCCGTAGCCCGCTTGGGCGCAACTCCCGTTTTTGTAGATATAAAAAAAGATACTTATAATATTGACCCTAAGTTGATTGAAGAAAAAATTACTGAGAAAACAAGGGCGGTCATTCCTGTTCACATTTTTGGTTTGGTGGCTGCTATGGATGAGATCATGCTTTTGGCGAAAAAACACAATCTATTTGTCATTGAGGACGCTTGCCAAGCCATAGGATCTGAATATAAAGGTAAAAAAGCCGGAACGATTGGAGATTTTGGAACTTTTTCTTTCTTCCCAACTAAAAACTTAGGAGCTTATGGAGACGGTGGGTTGATTTCCGTAAAAAGTGATGAGCATTACAAATTTTTAAAGGCTTTCCGTTTACACGGTGCTAAGAAAAAATACTTTCATGACTCTGTGGGAGTTAATTCCAGATTGGACGCTCTACAAGCTGCAATACTATCCATGAAACTAAAACACATTGATGAGTGGAACAATAAAAGAAGGAAAATTGCCAATAAGTATGACGAGGGCTTGGCTGAACTAGTGCAAATCCCTGCCGCACCGGAAAATAGAGTACATGCCTATCACCAATACCCAATCGTTACTGATAATAGAAATGAGTTACAAAAATTCTTGAAAGATAACGGGGTGGCTTCTGCCATCTACTACCCACTATCACTACACTTACAAGAATGTTTTAAAAACCTTGGATACAAAAAAGGAGATTTACCAATTTCTGAAAAAACCAGTGAAAATATTTTGAGTCTACCTATATTCCCTGAAATGACTGACACGCAGATAGAGTATGTAATCAACACTGTAAAAAAATACTTTTAAGCTGAGTTTATTACCGCACCTACAATATCAAAGTATCTCATTGTATAATTACAAGTATGTTAAAAGGTAAAACGGTCGCTGTAGTATCCATTTGCTACAACGAAGCAAAACAAATAGGCAAAGTGATTGAAACTATGCCCAGTTTTGTGGATAGAATTATCATTGTTAACGATAAATCTACAGACAAAACCGAAAATGTGGTCTTAGATTATATAAAAAATGATAAGGCTAATGCTACAAAGCTTACAAAAAAGCGAAAACAGATAGTAGCTACTATGCACAATGAAGCTGATATTTTTCTTAAACAACTGGAAAAGGAAGAGTCCAACCTATTCGCCCCTTCAATAATCAAAAATAAAAACCTAGAAAGTGACCGAATCATCTTAATCAGCCATAAAGAAAACTCAGGTCCGGGAGCTGCTTATGCCACCGGGTACAAGTGGTGCCGGGACAATGATATAGACTGCACAGCTGTCATGGACGGCGACGGTCAAATGGATCCTTCGGAACTTGAATATATTTGCACACCAGTAATAGACGGTGAGGTAGATTTTGTAAAAGGTAACCGGCTAACCCACCGGGCCAACCGCCACATCATGCCTGCTATCCGTCTTATGGGAAATTCTATACTGTCCCTACTGACAAAAATAGTGAGCGGTTACTGGCACATCTCCGATACACAATACGATTACAAAGCTTTTAATCTAAAAACACTAAAAAAATTGAAGCTGTATGATGCCTATTACTACTACGGTTGCCCTAATGACTTCTTAGTTAAACTAAACATTGTCAACGCTACTGTACGCGAGGTTGACTCAAAGCCTGTTTACAACGTAGGAGAGCAGTCTAAGTTAAAGGAATTTAAAGTAATGCCAAAAATTTCTTGGCTATTGTTTAAGTTATTTTGGGTGAGGTTGTACAAAAAATACTTAATAGATACCTTTCACCCATTATTTTTACTTTACCATTTCTCATTTGTTTTAATAATCTTAAACATACCTTTTGCTTGGCAGGTAATAAAATCGATTAGAGTTGGTGAGATTCTACCTGTTACTGTTATGTTGATATTCTCTTTATTGTCAGCCGTTGGATTCCAGTCTTTGTTTTTTGCCATGTGGATGGACATGATCGATAACGAAAGACTGCATAAGTAATGATTAAAGCTGTTATTAGGAATGGTATAGAAAATATTAATTTCAGTGAAGCCAGTGGTTTAGAAAATTTTTCCTTTTATCACACAAGGCAGTGGTGCGAAGTTTTACATAATACATTTGGTTGGGAAATGAAATCGGTGGAAGCTTATGAAAAAGATAAGCTGGTGTTTTTCGTACCTTTTGTGTCTAAATACCGGTTTGATGGTAGAAAATACAATGTTTCTTTGCCGTTAAGCCATCGTGTAGAACCCGCATATAAGTCCGGGGTAAAAAAAGAGCTTAAACACGTATTCGTAACTATAAAAGAACTGGGGCATTTTGAAGTGCACGATAAAATACTTTCCAGTGAGCTAGTTAGCACTAGCGATCACACCCGGGCAGTGCTGGACTTGAGTAAGTTCGATGATATTGATCAGGTGTTTAACAATCTGAGTAAAAGCAGCATCCAAAGAAAAATTAAAAAAGCTCAAAAAGAGGGGGTTGTAGTGAAAAAGGAAAATAGTAAAAAATCTTTTGTTGATTTTACGGAATTACAAAACAGAACAAGAAAAAGACAAGGATCTCCTGCCTATCCGGGGAGCTTTTTTACCAATATCCATAAATTCTTTAAAAACACAGGTTACATTGATCTATTTGTGGCTTATTATAATAAAAAACCTGTGGCTGGAGTAATTTTTACTTATTCAAAAGACACGGCAGTATACTCATACGGTGCTTCTTTTGATGACAGAGAATTATTAAGACTAGGAATTAACCAAACAGTTATGTGGGAGGCTATAAAAGAATCATACAAAAATGGAAGAAAGATCATTGATTTTGGAAAAACCCCAAACAGCCACACTAGCCTTAAAGAGTACAAAGAAAAATGGGGAGCTGTTTCATATCCCTTATACTACTCATACACTGAAGATATAAACAAACATCAAATAAATAGAGAGGGCTTGCTAACACGCGTGGTTTCCTGGAGCTTACAAAAATGCCCATACGTTGTTTTCAAAAAGAGTTCCCCTTATTTACTAAATTTGGTATCCTGAGACCTGTGATTTTTAAGAAGTTTGCATTAAAAGTACAAAAATCTTTTCTGGGGTTTGATTCTTTGGCAAACTCTCCTGAGGAGCCTAGGGAACTGGAAAGCAAACTAAATCCTATATTTATCCTAGGGCCTCCCAGAAGCGGCACTACACTGCTACTTCAAGAACTCATAACTCATTCGGATGTGGTGTTTTTTTCCAATCTGATGGTTTTCCTACCAAAACTAATGTTGAAAATATTTCTTTTTACAAAAGGCTCGCTATTGAAATTATCAGAGGTAAAAGAAGCTGAGTACGGGTATGTTCCGGGCTTAAACTCCCCTAATGAGGCTGGCCAAGTTTTTAGAGGATGGTTTAAAAGGAAACCATCAAAGGAAAAGGTAAAGTTAATAAAAAATACTGTAAACTTCATTTCAACCAGAGCTGACTGCCCTTTAATTTCTAAAAACTTAAATAACGCCACCAGATTAAAAAACATCATAGAGCTTTTCCCTGACATGAAAATCATTTATATCAAAAGAGATCCTTTAATTACGGCTCAATCAATTTTGTCAGCTAGAAGAAATCTAAACGAGGATGCTAAATGGTTTGGGGTTAAACCACCGGGTTATGAAAAAGTTCTTAGTAAAAGCCTTCACTATCAGGTGGTATGGCAAGTTAAACAGATCGAGGATATTGTAGAGAAGTTCTTGGCCACTCATGACGTTAACCACTACAGCGTGACCTACGAAGATTACTGTGCAAACTCAAAAACTCATGTCCAAAACATGATCAAACAGTTTGGACTTAAAGAAAATCCGGCAGAATTTGTCAAATGGGAAAATAGAAATGAGATAAAAAGCAGTCCGGAAGAGTGGAAAATGTTAAAAGACAGTTACCGTGAGCTTTATAGGCAAGATTATAAAAAAATACCCTAAAATCTGTATTTGGTAAAATTGACGTAGATTCTGTGTACTAAGTTTCTGTCTGTCATTCTGTTCAAAAATTGTAAAAAATATTTCTGATTGAGAATACTATGGCGTATTTTTTTGTAACAGCGATAATAACCAACATACTTTTTGGCTTGGCTTTGTCAGGTTTCCTCCAATATTGTGGCTCTAGGATAAAGCTGAAACCTTTGGAGATATTAGTACTCTCCTTGGGCTTAGCTCCCGGCTTAACAGCGCTAATTCTTAACTACTTGCTGTTCTTCTTCCCTAATAACAGTTCTCAATTTTATGTTATGAGCACGATAAGTTTTTATTTACTCCTAACGTTGATTTTTAATAAATATATGATCGGATTTATCAAAAACATTAAAAATGAGCTAACAAACATGAATAAGCAGTTTCTGCTAGCTAGTTTACTAGCAGTTTTGTTCATGGTGTACATGTGGTCAAAGATTGCTATCACAAAACCTATTGTTGCTCACGATATGCTCAACTACGCAGTTCAAGGAAAAATGTTTTGGAAGTTCCCTAATGCAAAATACAAAGATCATTTGTACTACCCGGAATTTAAGTTTGAGTATCGGGGGCGTCACGGTTATTCTTTTCCCCTCATACTTACTTGGGAATTTTTCCTAGGCGATGTCCTCAACACAACTCAGGATTTCTACTTTAGTGGAATACCCGCATACTATTGGTTTTTAATCTTCGCCGTCACGTTTATTTTTCTACGTAGATACAATGCAACGCTATCGGTGCTAATACCAGTGTCCCTTGCTTTCACCCCCATGTTTGTTGGTTTACTTTTTTTTATGGGTATTGATACGTTTAGAATATTTTTCCAAATCTGTGCTCTTGTTTTTACCTTATTACTAATACATGAAAACAAATTTGAACATTTAGTTTTGGTGGGTATTTTTGGTGGAATTGCTGCTAATGCACACAGTATAGGAGTTTTGTTAGTCAGTATATACATAGCTTCTTACCTGCTGTTTGGTCGTGGATCCATCTTTGCTAGGCTTAAAAACTGTGTCTTACTAACCACTTTAGTTTTAGTTTTTGGCGGTGCTCACTATATACTGGATTTACTTTTTGGTACAGGGTGGATACTTACAAAAATTCCGTCGTAAAGTTCGTCTTAACATGATTGATCTATCTAAAATTAAAAATACTTATATTGATAAACAGCTACCATATATATTTCTATTTATTTTTATAATAGTTGTCATTTTCATCAATACGGTTAGCAAGCCCAACACAAATGAGCGAGACTATATTATCCCTAACAAGGTTAAAGAAAGTTATTTCAACCAATTTATACTGGACAAAACACCAAACCGGGACTTTGAAAGAGAGATACTCTCCTACTATAAATTAGAGAGTGGTACTTTTTATTTAGTACCAGAACTCAAGGAAGAGGAAAAGGCTGTTTTAATAGGCAATTTGAAGGACATAGGGTACTACACCAGATTGGAGAATCGTCTGATAGCAACTCAGCAAGATAAAATATTTTCTGGTTATCTTGGTCACTCTTTTAAATTAAAATATTTTGGTGTACTTGCCTGGCTGGCACTACCTATAGCTATGTGGAAAATTATTGGTTTTAAAAAGCTTAAAAGGTGGGAGCAGGCTTACATTTTTATCTATATCACAAGCACTCTTGTTATAACATTTTATGGGTATGACAACTCGAGGTATCAGCTAACTCATGCCTTTTTTTCTTTACCTTTAACGATGTATGTTTTGCGGAATGTGTTTTCAAGATTGGATAGCGCCAATAAATTAATAACTATATTACTAATACCAATACTTCTACTTGTCTTTTACAAAATTTCCAACACAAAACTTCTCTGGGCAAGAACATTTGGTAAGTTTGTTCAAACTCAAACTGCCTTACAGCTTGACTATGTGAATCTGGTTGACAATATAAGCTTAGAAAAAGATGAGTGCGTTCTAGTAAATAACAATTACGCCCTGTATTACTACACAGACAACCCCTATCTTTATTACTGGGGTCATAAGGACATTTACTTTGATGGAAAGGGTGTACAAAGACTACTTTCTGAAAATACTAATGATGAGGTTGCTGAGAAGCTAAAAAATGAGCTTAATTGTCCATACATATTTTCCAGAAACGATTTTTTGGATTACAACTTAAGATTAAAGACGTTTATTGAACAAAAAACTGAGGTAGTAGGCAGAAGTGAAAAATATAGTATCTATAAAGTAATAAATTAAGAAAATTCTATCTGAGAATCGATTATACTAATAACAGTATGAAATGCGCTGTTTGTAATAACAAAAGAATAAAGCTGAAATACAAAGTTAAGAGGCCTGACATTAAAAAAGGTCTTGAGTATGACATTAGAGAATGTAAAGATTGCGGATTTTGTTGGGCAGACGGACCTTTTAGCACTCAGCTCCTAGAAAACATATACGATAACCACTTTTATCTAACTTCCCAACAAAATAGTTATTATGAGAGTTCGCCTATCCTTCTTAATGCTAAAAAACGGGCTGAACAACTAAAAACCCTGTTAAACAGCGGCTCTCTTCTGGATGTGGGAACCGGTAAAGGTTACTTTGTAAGAGAAGTGTCAGAGTACCTGGACGCCGAGGGCATAGATCTTTCACAATATGCTGTGGATGAAGCAAAAAACGAGGGAATAGAAATCTTTCAGGGAAACTTCATGGATCACGATTTCCAAAAAAAGTACGATGTAATTACGCTTTGGGACGTGTTCGCCTGTTTTTCCGATCCGATACCTGCTATAAAAAGGGTTCACGAGAACATGAATGACGGAGGCTTATTTGTGTTTACTGTGCCTATGATCGATTCTCCATTAGCTAAAGTGTTCGGAAAAAGATGGCCCCTCATGATACCGCCTACTAATATGGTGTTTTTTACACCAAAATCAATAAAAATACTTGTTGAAAAGTGTGGCTTTAAAGTGGAAAAGGTGTCTTATGAGACTAAATGGGTTTCGGTCGATTTTATTATCAGAAAACTTTTAAAATCCCTTGGGTTTAGTGGTTTGGCAAATAAAAAATTTCCTGTTCCAAAGAAAGCTAGGATTCCACTCAGATCAAAGGATATATTAACGGTATTTGCTCGAAAAGTATGAATAAAGACTCCATTAAAATTAGTGTCATAGGTGTTACCGTTACTGGTAACATGGGAGGCCAAGCCATGCTTATGTCTTCCATACAAAATCTCAGAGGATTACTGGGTGATGTAGCTTTTGACTTACTTTCCATTTATCCCGATGAAGATAAGAAATCGAACATTATTGATGTTAATGTTGTGCCTATAGATGTAAGGCTACTAATTTTGTGCTACTTACCTTTGTCCTTAGTACTCAGTCCTTTTAGAAATAATGGGTTTGTTAGATACTTGTTACTTAAAAACAACTACTTTAAATCACTACTAACCTCAGACTTACTGATCGATTTGGGAGGAATTGCTTTTGTAGACGGTAGAGGCTTAGCGTTACTGGCCTATAACGTTGCCTGCACACTTCCCGGTACGTTACTGGGAGTGCCTACAATAAAGCTATCTCAAGCCATGGGACCTTTTAATAACCTTTTTAACAGATTTTTAGCAAAGACTACACTTAAACGATGTTCATATGTCATAGCTAGAGGAAAAAAGACCT
>CBFDCV010000023.1:0-11999 GCA_965603395.1 uncultured candidate division WWE3 bacterium | reverse complement strand
ATCACAGGTCTATTGTCCTTCATAAAAGATACGAATTTCTCTAGTTCTATTAGTGGTGTGGCCATGTCAGCGTCAAAGAATAAAGTGTAGTCACTATGGGAGTAAGCCATACCTGTTTTTATGGCATAACCTTTTCCTCTGTTCTTTTTGTAAGACACTACTTTAACTTCAGCTTGTGTGTCGTTTTTAATTTGTTCAGAGAACTTGTAGAGCAACTCCAGGGTAGCGTCCACACTTCCGTCATCAACAAATATGATTTTTTCCAGTTTTAGGTATTCAGGAATGACCGCATTTCTAATAGCGGTAGCTGTTTTTATTAATCTTTTCTCTTCATTGTATACAGGTATAACAAAACTTATAGTTTTAGTCATGTCTCCGTTCCTTTCAATTTTACAAGCGCGCGTATTATACTATAGGTGACCTATAGTGTCAAATTGAAAGGGTTGCATTCCTCTTATTCTGTGGGGATTTTTCTTTGAATTTGAGGACAAGATCGTAAGATCTTGTGCTCAAAACAAAGCCGTACTCAGAGGGGGTGGGTGGTTATAAAAAACCATCCTCTGAGTACGGTGTAGGTCAACTTTCAAATTGCAAAGCTAACCTGTTAGGCCAAATGCGGGCCTAGTGTAGTAAGTAAATCTTTGTGGTAGGTGGCGGCTGCTTAGTCCTGACATGAGGGGCCATTGGAGATTACTCCAAGTGCACCTTGTGCCGATGTAAATGCTTCGCACTCATTGGCAAACTTATCAATATCATACAAAACAGCACCTTGAGCATTTGCCACATCAACCGGTCCAGAAACCCATTCCCATCCATCACCGTAATTGACAGCGCACGAAGCTCCATCAAGGCAAGTAAAGGATTCGAGAACTTCCGGTCCGCCGGTTTGAACTATCACAAAAGCTCCAAAGCCGTCCCTGACTGTCCCGATCGAGATCACGCCATTTGCTCCTGTAAGCTCCATAATTTCACGAAGTCGCTTACCGAGAGCCGGATTGATCCGCTCTTCGAGTTGAGCCGGTAGGGATGGACATTGATTGGCTTCGCCGAGGATGTGTAATATGTTAACAATCGAGGCTTCATAAACCTGCGCCATCCAACTGTTAAAGCATAAGCCTCCACGGCCTTCGATCTGACGTTCTACACGGAAAGTTCCCGCTGATATAACGTCTGTTTCCACACCGTGGCCTCGGAAAAGTACTGTAGCGTTTCCATCAACTAAAGTTACGTGACAAATTACCCATGATGGGCATGTAACCTCAGCTGTGGTAACCCCCTTACCGTTCCAATGCCAAGCGACGCCCTCTTCACCATCCACAGGGATGAGTGAAAGCCCTAGCAAGCTAGAAAATGCTTGTGTTTGAGCTTCCAAACTCATAGTAGGAAAATCGGTGGGTAATCCAGGAGGGAGCTGTATTGGGTTTGAAGTGTCCACAGGATCACCAAACGAAATAAAGGGAGGAGTAATTCCGGAGTAACTCCCAGAGTTATCATCGCTTTGTCCCGTTGTAGCCGGAGCTTCAGGTTGAACCTCTACTACCGCTGCGGGTGCTTCTGCTACAGGTGCTTCAACGGCTTGTTCCTCAACCACAGTTTCGTTAGCTTCGAATTCGTTGGAAAGCATCTCATCAATCGAAGATAAACCTTCTTCTGAAAGAGGTGCCGGAGCAGCTGTTGCGGATTGGGGTTCATAGAAGAATAACCTGTAAAGTATAAATCCCCCTGCACCCACGATCGCGCTAAAACACACAGCTACTAAAACCGCCAACGCAAGAATCCCACGCCAACTTTCCAAAATACCAAGTGCTCCCTTACTTTCCTTTTTATTCATGCTGTTTCTCCTTTTTGATTTGAGATTAAGGTCGGATTTGGTTTGGGGCTTCGCGCCCCGGATCACCTACCGGAAGTTTAGGAGTTTGATGTAACAAGTATTCGTATGCTCCTTTACTAAATTAGATTAAGGTTTTAATTTAAGAAATGTTACATTTTTTCTTCCTTAATCAAATCAGTATCTTCTCAGTAAGCTAGAGTGAAGCTTTAATCCACCCTCAATTGGGTTTCCCCAACCTTTTCGAACAAAAATGTTTCTGTTTAACCTTCTCCTTCCTTTTGTTGTATAACCACCACCCACCACTTCCTGCCCACAACATCTTGTAGGCACAAAGCGATGGGCGGTATCAAGGTGTCAAAAAGTGAAACCGGCCATTACATACCACAATATATTTACAAGGTTCTTAGTAGTTTAATTTAAACCACTAATATCCGAGCAGATAAACACTGCACAAATATAAGCAGTTTAAAATTGGATCAAGTGGAAATATGTAATTATAACTGCGCGAATAATACTACAGGACTATTTCTTTGTCAAATAGGCGTTGGCCGATACTAGCCAAATTAACCAAAGAAAAAAGCCAGTTTCAAATCTCACATCCCAAAAGGGAGGAAATTAAAAAACTGGCCTTTACTTTAGAAACTAGTTAGAAAGAAGAAAGCGACGGGACAGCAAATTGTGGTAACAAGAATGGCAAGGCCAACTATCACAATAGTAATAAGGCATGTGCCTGTTCTTGTTCCCGCTGTTGTCTCTTTTTCTTTCTTCTCAAGCAACTTATCTACCTGGCTTTGGGTGTACTTGGGAACTTTATCATCCTTATCTGATCTGCTGTCGGGAGGTACAAATTCTTCACCAACGTTACGTATATCATCAGGATGGCCTGCTTTTTTTTCCTGCTTGTACATCAGATCCAAAGCTTCCTTACGCTTTTCTTTGGAGAGAAAATCTTTCCTTGGATTATCTTGGTCTAATTTGAGTTCTTCCTGATAGCATTGCCGTTCACTAAATGATGCTAGCCTCCAAAACTTAACAAGCTTATCGTACTCTATCTTTGCTGACATGTGATTAATCTCCTCTCTGTTGTGGTTTATACTATGATTTCAAATCTGTAAGTTATCATAATTATATACCCAAGTGCTAATCTCGTCAATGGCTATAGGGTATACCTACAAAACCTGTAGTCATTACAATATCTATAATAATTATCCTTACCACTTCCCGCAACAACAATACAGAATACACAATGTTCTAATCACCATCGCTGGTATTCTCTTTCCTGCAATAGTAACTTAGATATTACTTGCTTCTCCTGTCCAGAAGCATGAAATTATTCCACCTTGTGTGGATGCATTTCGTAGAAAGTCGCTCTGTGGTCGCCGCGTTTTATGTCGCTTCTCGTGGGGCGATTTTTTAGTGCTTTTTATTACTATAAGAGGAAGATCTTCAAGTGCTAGTGTAGCTATTTTTCATTGTTATCATCAATAATATCGCAAAATATTATCTTACCTGCTTTTGATTGAATAACCCTTAGAACCTTAGCGTTAACAGTCTTACCAACCAACTCTTTTGCATTCTTAACTACTGCCATGGTTCCATCCGGCATGTACCCAACACCTTGTTTTTTCTCATTTCCTTCATGCTGGATCTCTACCTCAAGCCTTTCTCCCGGTATGACGCTCACCTTAACTGCTTCTACTAATTCATTGATATTTAACACATTGACTCCCTGAGCTTGCGCCAGTTTATTTAGGTTAAAGTCTTGGGTCATCAGCTTTATTTTGTGATGTTTAGAAAACTCTAATAGTTTATCGTCCACTCCTTCCTCCTTGGATTTCAAAGAAGGGGATATCACTTTTGCCTTACTTTTCAGCTTTTTTACAATGTCTAATCCACGCCTACCCCGCTCCCTCTTTATCTTGTTCGAACTGTCAGAAATTAGGTGCAGTTCTTTCATAACAGCTGACGGGATCACTAAAGTCTTATCAAAAAATCCGGTCATCACTATGTCAATTATTCTCCCGTCAACCAACACTGAGGTATCCAAAACAACACTATCGCTCAACTGCTCCTTTAGTTTCTTTTTTTCCTCCTCTGCTTTCTGCTTTTGTTTGTCTCTCCTTTTTTTCTCCATTCTGGACGACTGTTGATCCCAAAAATTACGGACGATGTTAGTAACCGCCGTATTTATAACACCTTCCACCCAAACTTTTACCTGTGCAAAAGCTGTCGGTACAAGGAAAAATCCCACCAAAGCAGCTATCAACGCTATCAAGGCTTCGGCCAAAAACTTTACCCCATATAACGGATTGTCTTTAAAAAAGGCTCCATAAGCCAAATTAAAGGCTAAAATGAGCATCAAGGCTGAGATAACTCCTCTAGTTAGTAGATTTAGAGATTTTCTACTATCTTTTTCATCTGACATAAACTAAGTTTATCAGCAAAAGACTAAAGGTTAAAATTAAGATTTTAGGGCTTTTTTTATAGCGTGGTTAATAGTGGAGGCTGTATCGGGACTGATCACCTTAGTATAGCCTAACTTCTTTACTTCTTTTGTTCTAAGGTCTTGATATGGTACCTTTCGAACACCTCCCGATAGATCACATTCACCAAAAGCCGCCACGTTTGGCTTGATAGCCTTGTCTTTTAGAGACGATGTGATAGCTAAACAAACGGCCAGATCACAAGAATATTCTGATACCTTATAACCTCCTGAAACGCTCACATATACATCATAATCCGACACTTTAAGTTTGCACCTTTTCTCCAGAATTGCCAGCAACACATGTAATCTATTAACGTTATAACCACTAGCTGTTCTTTTGGGATAACCAAAAGAGGTTTTTACGGTCAAAGCTTGTACTTCAAACAACAGTGGTCTAAACCCTTCCATGACAACAGACACACAAGTCCCTGATGGTTTTTCTCTCTCGTCTCCCAGAAACAATTTGGATGGATTTTTTACTTCCCTCATACCGGTTCCAACCATCTCAAATATTCCTACCTCAGATACAGGACCAAACCTATTTTTAGTGGTCTTTAACACCCTAAATAAATGATTAGCATCTCCCTCCAAATACAATACGGTGTCCACCATATGCTCTAAAACCATAGGTCCTGCCACTGTGCCTTCCTTAGTAACGTGTCCCACTAAGATAACGGGCACTCCTAACCTTTTAGCAACCTCCACAACCTTAGAAGTGCTTCCTCTCACTTGCCCTACTGAACCCGCCATTCCCGAAAGGTCCTCCGAGCTTAAGGACTGAATTGAGTCCACAATTACTAAACCTAAATTTCCTTCAGAGCCAAAACTCTCAATAGAGTTTACGATGCTCTCCACGTTTGTATCCGGTACCAAGTATAGATTGTTAGCCTCATACCCCATACGGTCTGTTCTGATTTTTATTTGAGCAGGGGATTCTTCTCCGCATACATAAACAATGTTTGTATTAGGCATGTTCTTAGCTATTTGCGTTAGAATGGTGCTTTTTCCAATACCGGGTGTGCCAGCAATCAAAGTCACCTGTCCGGGCACAAAACCTCCACCTAAAACCCTATCAAACTCACTAATATTGGAAGAGATTCTCTTTGTTTCTTTCTTTTTTATGTCTCCTAGTTTCAATGGTTTAACCCCTCTACCACGCGCTTTAACACCGATACCCGCAGATGATTTCCTTTCCTTCACGGTCTCCACAAACGTATTCCATTCCCCACATTCAACACACTGCCCCATCCACTGCGGGCTCTCATACCCACACGGCTGACATATATATACTGATCTTGTTTTAGCCATAAATTACCTGATTAAAATAGTACCGTCCTCCATCACAGCTTCCAATTTTAACGGCCTTGTTTCCTCTTCCAACAGTACTTGAGCTACTTTATCCAACAGCTCTTTTTCTATAGTCCTTCTTAGTGCTCTTGCACCATACTCCTTGGAATACCCCTTTTCTATCAACCACTTTTTTACCGGCATCCTTACTTTCATGCGTACCTCCTGGGATGCTAAAGTTTGGGTTACTTCTTTAAGCAGTAAGTTCACTATTTTCATTAATCCTGCTTTCGTCAACCTCTTGAACACTACAATCTCATCGAACCTGTTTATGAGCTCCGGTTTTAGTATCTTTTTCAGGTTATCCTTCAATCTACCCTCTAAATTCTTGTCAGAAATCTCCTTTTCTTCAAAGCCAATTCCCTTATTATGAAGTATTTCTGTACCCATATTACTAGTCAAAATAACCATTGCTCTTGAAAAATCGAACACATTGCCCCTAGCATCAGATAACTCACCCTCCTCCATGATTTGTAACAATATATTCAATACATCCGGATGGGCTTTCTCAATTTCATCAAAAAGTACCACACTATTAGGATGATTTTCTATCTTGGTAGTCAGCTCACCGCCCTCACCGTAACCTACATATCCAGGAGGTGCGCCTACAAGTCTAGCAACGGTATGCTTCTCTGAAAAGTCACTCATATCTAACCTAACAAGACCGGACCAACTATCTTTACTAAAAGCTAGCTTAGCCAACACTTTAGCCAACTCGGTTTTACCTACCCCGGTAGGACCTAAAAACAAGAAATTACCTAAGGGTCTTTTCTTTGACCTCAAACCTAGCATAGATCTAACCAAAGCCTTAGATACAAGGTCAACCGCCTCGTCCTGATCGATAACCTCTTTTTTGATCTTATCCGCCAGCTTCCCAAACTTAGCCAAACTCTTAGCATCCTTTATCTCCAAATCTCCTAGATCAAGCTGTTTTAGCACATCATCCACACCTTTTTTTGTCAGTATTAACTTCCTCCCTACACTAAAAATCCTCTTCTCTTTTTGATCCAGAGTATCCTCAAGAGTACTTATCTTCTGCTTCACTTTCAAAGCTTTGGAATATTTACCTTCATCTAAAAACTCATCCAGCTCTCCAGCCAGATCAAAACTTTTATCCACTAGGCTCTTATAACTTTCCGGTATCTTGCTTCTTTTAGCCAACACATACGCGCAAGAATAATCAAGCAGGTCCAATGCTTTCTGAGGGAACTTCATACTTTTAATATCCTTCTCAGCTTTTTCGAAAACATAATCCAGTATTTCCTGGGAGATCACCACATGATGGAACTCCTCCAACCTCTTGGCGTTTATCTTTAGGATCTTCTTGGTAACGTCTTCCTCCGGTTCGTTAACCTCTACCACAGTAAAATTATCAATAATATGCTCATTTTCAGCTGCGATCTTTTCGTACATGGAGGGTGTTAAAAATGTGATCACGCTGGTCCCTGTCTCTTCCAAATAGCTTTTCAGGATCGAATAAAATATTGGTATGGTAAGACCAGCCGGGGTGGAAAAGAATATATCCTGAAAATTATTAAGCACTAAAACTACTCTTTTCATACTCTTCAATTCATCTACTAAGGTCGCTATCCCAAACTCCAAACCGCCTTTGTTAGCCACACTGGTCATGAAAGATAACAAGTTTAAGGTTCGAATATTGTAGCCTACTAAAGCAGGCGGAACGTCTAAAGAGTTGATATTGTGAGCTAGTAAACTTACCAAAGTCTCCTTACCTACACCCTCTTCTCCCACTATTAAAGCATTAGACTTATCCTTTAATAACAGGATGGAAACTAGCTTTTCATATTCGTCCCGTTCAACCAGAGGATTTCCGATCATCCTTAAAGCCCGGTGGTTTAGATCCTCCCCAAAAGCATCTAAAAGGGGAGTTTTCTTGTGAGTTTCCATGGGTCTTTTAACTGAGCTAGGGAATACTCCTAACCTTATAATTTCCACCTTAGCTTTGTCTAAATGTTTTGATTTGTGAAGTTTTAGTAAGGCTAAATACAGGTGCTCGGTTCCAACGTAAGAGTGCTCTAACCTGATAGCCTGAAAATAAGCTTCCTTAACTAAAGCCTTTAGGTTAACGGTTTGATTTTTCTTAACTGTGGTGGGAGGAACGGCTTCCAGTAAATGCTTGCCCAGACCTTCGGTCTGGGAAATATATTTAATAATCGC
Source organism: uncultured candidate division WWE3 bacterium (assembly GCA_965603395.1). Classification (GTDB taxonomy): domain Bacteria; phylum Patescibacteriota; class WWE3; order UBA101185; family UBA10185; genus CAYSWS01. The sequence goes on along the minus strand of CBFDCV010000023.1, from coordinate 4,158 downwards.
CCTAGAGGTCAGATTTTCCTTCTCTGAAGCCAGCTTAATGACTTCTTTTGCTTTTTCTGTCAGACGTTCAAGTGTCATTTATTTCTGGTCAGCCACTTGCCTAACACTAAGTGCTAGTTTCTGGCTTTTACCATCTACTTGGGTAACTATAGCGGTTACCTTTTGTCCTTCTTCTAGGGGGCCATCGGTTTCGGACACGTGAATTAATCCATCTAAACCTTTTTCCAAGTTAACAAAAGCTCCAAATGGCACTATTTTGCTTACCTTACCGGTAACCTTAGATCCTATGGGATACTTATCTTCTACGGTTTCCCAAGGATTGTCTATGAGCTGCTTCACGCTTAAAGCCAGTTTTTTGGATTCTTCGTCCACACCTAGTACTTTAACGGAAATTGAAGAGCCTACTTGATAATAATCACCGGGATGATTAACCTTCTCCCAGGCAATCTCACTGATGTGCACCAAGCCTTCGATCCCTTCCAGATCAACAAAGATTCCAAAGTTCATAATACCTGTCACCACACCCTCCAGCGTGTCACCAATATTTATGTTTTCCAATCTCTTTTGTCTGGCTTCTATGCTGTAAGTTCCCATGGCGTCTTTTTCAGACAAAACAAGTCTATTTTTGGACCTATCCACTTCAATGGCTTTAGCCTTTAAAGTTTTACCGGCTAAAACATCTAGGGTCTCTTTTAGCTCAACGTCACTCCCTCCGGCATACTTGCCAATGTCTTCAGTGAAATGAACTCTATCTAAATGAGATAATGGTACGAAGCCTCTTAGGCCTATACAATCAACTAAAAGTCCACCTTTGTTGTACTCAACAACTGTAGCTTCCAGTATTGAGCCATCGTCAAAGGCACTTTCAGCAATTTGCCATTTTCGGTCTTTTTCTGCTCTTTTTAGTGATAGAACTATGTAACCTTGCTCGTTCTCAGCTTGCATGACCATAGCTAGTATCTTGTCACCGGGTTTTAAGTTTTTGTGAGTATTATCTGTATCGACTAGCTCTGTACCTGAAATGATTCCTTCAGACTTAGCACCTACATCCAGTAGGACTTCTCCATGAGAAACACTGACTACTATTCCTTCAACCAAATCTCCGGCATGGTGCTCTTTTAACTCAAGATCTTTATCCTTAAGGAAATCCTCCATTTTGGAGTCTTTTTTGTGTACTTTTCTTGCTTTTGGCATAAATAAAAACGGGGTATATATCTACCGTGCGTCACTTTGCTAAATTTAATACTTGGTGGCTGCAACAAAGTGCTAACAAACAGCCTAAAACATAGCGTAGGGATTATATAGGAGTGTGGGGGAGATGGCAAGGAAAAAAAGTCCTGTGGAGAAAAATGAATAAATATACAAGTATTAGCGCGAAAGTTCCGCGGACTTGTATACTATCCTCCCACAGGACTCGGTTGAAAAATTAGTGGTAACTAAGAGCTAGAATCCGACAGGTCTGTTATTTCAAAACTTGACATCTCCAAGCCTCTCCCGCGTATAAAATCTCAAGATCTCCTTTATACGATTGAATGGCATTGAAATTGACGCCAGCTTTTTGCTTATAGGCATCGAAATAACCGAGGAAAACTCCGTCTTCGTCAGCAAACCAGATGGTTAGATTGGGCTTATACACTAACCCATACTCTGGCCACGTATAGACTATGGGAGACCCCTCTATTATATAGAGATTCCCTTCACATCTGCTGATGGAGAAATACTGTGCCACTATTATGCCATATTTCCTACCAAACAGTGTATGATCGTAATTCTCTGACAGGATTATGGATTCCGCCCCGTTCTCACGAGCCTCGTCCCGAAATTGCAACCAGTGAAGGAACTTATCTTCCATATCCTGGGTGTCATACTCCCTACCAATTTTCGAAATTAAAGATTCAGCTTCTTCTAATGGTTTAGCCTTAGACGAACAACCAGATAGTAACACGGTAAGAAGAACTCCTAGTAAAAAAAGGGCAACAACAGCAACCTTAGTCTTCATCTTCTCTCCTTGGGCTAATTTGCCTAGATAATATTTGTGGGGATATTACAACAGAAACTCGATAAAGTCAAGCTATAGGTTATATTAATGTTTTTAGAAAAAGATGTTAAAAGGCAAAGTCCCGGCGGCGACCTATCTTCCCGGTTAAAACCAGTATTTTCGGCGCTGGTGGGTTTTACTTCTCTGTTCGGAATGGGAAGAGGTAGAGCACCACCGCAATCACCACCGAGACTCTGCCTTTTTTATGTTCGAAAACTAATTCGAATCGGCAAAAAGCCGCTGAAAAATGAATAGAAAGTCCGCATATTAAAAGTACTCGTTACTAAAAGAAATTCAATCATTAGTACTGCTCGGCTGAATACATTGCTGTACTTACACCTGCAGCCTATCAACCTGGTAGTCTCCCAGGAGTTGACTCCTCCCGAAGGAGGAAATTTGGTTCTAATCTTGGAATGGGCTTCGTGCTTAGATGCTTTCAGCGCTTATCCCGACCGAATGTAGCTACCCAGCGATGCCACTGGCGTGACAACTGGTACACTAGAGATTCGTCCATTCCGGTCCTCTCGTACTAGGAACAGCATTCCTCAAAACCAATACGCTCGTTGTGGAAATAGACCAAACTGTCTTACGACGTTCTGAACCCATCTAACGCGCCTCTTTAACGGGAGAACAGCCCGACCCTTGGGACCTGCTTCAGCCCCAGGATGAGACGAGACGACATCGAGGTGCCAAACTTTGCCGCCGCTGTGGACGCTCGGGCAAAATTAGCCTGTTATCCCCGGGGTAACTTTTATCCGTTAAGTTCCGGCCCTACCACTAAGGTCTCGGAAGATCATTAAGACCTACTTTCGTACCTGCTCGACTTGTGTGTCTTGCAGTCAAGCTCCCATATACCTTTACGCTTACATCGCCATTTCCATCGGCGATAAGGGAACCTTTGTGCTCCTGCGTTACTTTTTAGCAGGAAACCGCCCCAGTTAAACTACCCACCAGACATTGTCCTCGCACCGGATCACGGCGCGCAGTAAGATTTGCAATAACAAAAGAGAGGTGTTTCATTGGCGCTTCCTATTCGAAAATAGAAAGCTCCCTCCTACGCTACACAGTTAATACCACTTATCAATGCCAAGCTGTAGTAAAGCTCCACGGGGTCTTTTTGTCCAACAACGAGTAGCCGGCATCTTCACCGGCAGTTCAATTTCACCGAGCTTGTGATCAAGACAGTGCTCAAGTCGTTACGCCTTTCGTGCGGGCCGGCAATTAACCGGCGAGGGATTACGCTACCTTTGAACAGTTATAGTTACTGCTGCCGTTCACCCGAGCTTATACCAAGAGCTCATCTTATAAATAAGAATCACCCCCGGACTTAACTTACGGGCACTGGGCAGGCGTCGGCCCCTATACGTCCTCTTGCGAGTTTAGCAGAGACCTGTGTTTTTGTTAAACAGTCGCTCAAGCCATTTCTGTGCCCCCTGCCTTGCGACAGGGCATCCTTATCCCGAAGTTACGGATGTAATTTGCCGAGTTCCTTAATCACAATTCACTCGTTCGCCTTAGTATGCTCAACTAGTCTACCTGTGTCGGTTTACGGTACGGATACCATATTATCTCCCTAGAAGCTTTTCCTGGAGGCATAAATCAATCCAAATCGCCCGCCTTGCGGCAGACTCTCCCTAGGCTCATGTAATAACGTCTGTGCGGATTTGCCTACACAAACTGACTTGCCTTTGGGACTCAAATCCATAATGAGCTTGAACGTTCACGCCCCGTCCCTCCATCGGTCAAACGATAATATGGCAGTGCAGGAATATTAACCTGCAATCCATCGGCTACGCCTTTCGGCCTCACCTTAGGGCCGACTAACCCTCCGCTGACTGACATGGCGGAGGAACCCTTAGACTTTCGGCGAAGTGGGTTTTCACCACTTTCTCGTTACTCATGCCAGCATTCTCACTTGATAACGCTCCAGTATCCCTCACGGGTATACCTTCACAGCAGATATCAAAGCTCCCCTACCCCTTGCACTAAAATTAGTACAAAGCCATGGCGTCGGTTCTTTACTTGAGCCCCGTTGAATTGTCGGCGCAGAATCGTTGAACTAGTGAGCTGTTACGCTTTCTTTAAAGGATGGCTGCTTCTAAGCCAACCTCCTAGCTGTC
>CBFDCV010000022.1:0-13614 GCA_965603395.1 uncultured candidate division WWE3 bacterium | reverse complement strand
GCTATTTTTGTTAGATTGTGTTAAACAAAACAATAGTAGGCAAAAAGCACATTCAAAGGAGAGCCCATGAGTAAAGACACGGTAACTTTTATTGGGTACGACGCGGTTATTGAGCTATTAAGAATGATGGTTACTCCGGATTTAGTTGAAAAGTTTCTGGTCAACGTACCTGAGGAAGACGTGATCGAGATTCCCATAGTGACAAACTCGTTTGGGAAAGTTCTTGTAAGCGAGGCCGAAAATATTGTGGACGAGATCGTCAGAGAAATGTATTCGTTTAGCTTGACTTCCCCGAAAATTAAAAGCCTAAGCGACATCATGGAGTCAGATAGAAAAAACCTTATCTATATTGTGAAAAGAAAATTGGATAGAATAAGGGTTTCTTTCAACCCCAAATGATTCTTATTTGGGGTTTTTTCTTTATGTAACTAGCAAAATTACTAGTAAAGATAAAATTACACGATAAATAATAAAAACGTACAAAGTATTGGTTTTTAAAAACCTTAGTAGATATTTTATAGCCAATATCCCCATCAAAAAACTGGCTAGAAACCCTGCTAACATAGCTAAATCAAAGCTTAATTCTTGATATGATTCCGCCACTTTGAACAAACCAGCCCCAATTACTATAGGTATGGATAAAATAAAGGAAAACCTGGCAGCTGCTTCCCTAGTCAGCCCTGTATACATACCGCCGGACATAGTCGAGCCTGATCTGGAAATCCCTGAGAATAGCGCTAAAGACTGAAACACGCCTATGGTGATTCCTTGTTTAAAATCAAGCTTCTCAGGAGCCTCGATCCTCTGCGTATGCCATACTTTCTTATAGGCCTTCTCGGCCACGAACATAATTACGCTACCTACCAACAAAAAGGCCGCCACATAAGAAGAAGTCCTCAGCGTATTTTCAATAATATTTCCAAATAACAATCCTCCCGTTACGGCAGGAAGAGTACCTACACCTATAAGAATCAGGTATTTTTTGCTTTTTATAACCTTTGTCAAATCCGACCAAAAATAAACGATCAACGCAGCCGCCGTACCCAAATGCAGTACTGTATCAAATGCCAATGATTGAATATCCCACCCCAGTAAGCTAGGTAATAATATTAAATGCCCGGAAGAAGAAACGGGTAAAAACTCAGTCAACCCTTGTAATATTCCTAATATTAAAGCTTGGAAAATATTCATAGCGCCAAATTAAACACGACCATAAATCAAAACATTGTCAGAATTAGTGTAACCTGCCACTACTAAAGTTTGGACATCGTGTAAAAATCCTTCTATAAAATCAATGAACAGATTAACCTCATCCTGATAGTCCTTTGTGTATAACCTGTTGAAAATCACCAATCCGCCCGGCATGACCATCTCTTTTATGGCTGACACAAAGTTTCCTGATTTTCCAAGTTCCGGAAAGGTGCTGCCAACAAAAATATCTACATACGCAGCTTGAAAACTCTTTTTTGCCAGATCAAAGTTCTCCGGTTCTACAATAACCCGACAGGCATCATCGATAATAACCCTATGGTTAGGAATGCTGTCAAGATCAAAGTATTTCTGGGCTACTTCTTTCATGACAGGGTCGATATCAACGCTTACTATATGCACCTCAGGAAAAGCTCTGGTTATTAGGTGCTGCACGGTTGCGCCACCTAGGCCTAGTACTAAAATATTCTTCAGTTTTGATTCATTATGTTTGAGCACATCAACTGCTCTTCCCCAAACCAATCTTTTTGTGCTGGGGGCATCCCAGCTCAGAGATTGCTCTATGCCCGCTACTTTCATTTTGCGGGTTTTCCCCACTTGTACAACATCAATCCGGCCATTAATCTCAGATTGGGCTGAGTAGATTATTTTTGGTAGCATTAAGCCTTGAATTGATGGAACTGACATTATTTAGATAATATATTAACTTTTAGGTACTGTCATTGAACTAAATCCGGTGTACTTTCTTAAAGCCTTTGGAATGGCCACAGATCCGTCTTGTTTTTGATGATTTTCTAAAACCGCCGCTAGTAATCTAGGGGAGGCTGCCACTGTGTTATTTAGTGTGTAAACATATTTTATCTCCCCATCCTTTGTTTTGTACCTCATATTTAATCTTCTAGCCTGAAAATCCATAAAGTATGAATCTGAGTGGGTTTCGCGGTATTTTCCTTGTGCGGGGAACCAAGTTTCAATATCATATTTCTTCCTTTGTCCGGCACCCATATCTGCTGTACACATCAATACAACCTGATAAGGTAATTCCAGTCCTTCGAGCACTTCTTCGGAGTAAGATAGCATTTTTTCATGCCATTCTCTTGATAAGTCCTCCCCTTCCGGCAACAAAACAACTTGCTCTACCTTTGTGAATTGATGAACTCTAAACACCCCTTTTGTATCTTTGCCGTAACTACCAACCTCTCTTCGATAACATGGACTCATTCCGGCAAGCTTAATGGGTAGATCTTTTTCATTTAATATCTCGTCTGCGTGATACGAAGTTAGTGAAACCTCAGCTGTACCTATCAATGCCATTCCATCTTGGGTGAAATAGTGGTCATCTCTACCCCAGGGGAAATATCCTGTTCCCTGGAAATAATCAGGTCTCACCAACCAAGGAATTTCCAACACATCAAAATCCTTTGCTTTAATAACATCCAGTGAATAATCCAAAAGGGCTTTGTGTAAATCTACGCCCTGGTTTCTTAAAAAATAACTTCTAAAACCACCTATTTTTACCCCTCTATCTACATCGATAATTCCTAGCTTTTGCCCTATTTCAAGGTGCTCTTTAGGTTCAAAGGAGAGCTTAGGCTGGTTTCCTTCTTGCCTTAGCACCTTATTGTCATCTTCACTTTCTCCCAAAGGTACGTCTTCAGCAGGAATATTAGGCACCCACAGCATCATACCTTCTAGTTCTTGTTTTAGAGTCCTCATTTCTTCCTCTAATTTTGCTAATTCTTCTTTGATGGTAGTCGCCTCTTTTATTAGTTTATCTCTAGTATCTTTTTCCTTCATTTTAGAAATGTCATCAGAAAGTGTATTTTTGAGATTTCTTTTTATTTCCACTTTATGTAAAACTTCCAAGTATTTCTTATCAACCTCTAATAACTTGTCTACATCAAGTGTGCCTGCCAATTGCTTGTCGGATAAAGCTTTTTTTATTAAGTTGGGATTTTCTCTGATAAATTTGGGGTCTAACATAACTCTCATTATATACGAAAATATATTTTATGTTGACCTAATCAGCCCATTTTGTTAGAATCGAGGCCGTAACAATAATGAAAAGTGACACCAAAAAATTAATAGTTAAAGAAGGAAAAGTAATTGAAGCTCTACAGGGAGGCATGTTTAAAGTTGAACTAGAGGATGAAACGGTTGCTTTAGCCACTATTTCTGGTAAAATGCGTAAGTTTCACATTAGAATTTTACCCGGAGATAAGGTAAGGGTAGAATTTTCGCCTCATGATCTATCCAGAGGAAGAATTTCATACAGGCATAGATAGGAAATTATCATGAAAGTCAGATCATCTGTAAAGAAAATTTGCGAAAAGTGCAAAATTATAAGAAGGAAGGGCTCTGTAAGAGTAATCTGCTCCAGAGATCCTAAACACAAACAAAGACAAGGTTAACTGTATGGCTAGACTTGCGGGCGTCAATATCCCAGATGAAAAAAGAGTAGAAATTGCCTTAACCTACGTTCACGGTATAGGCAAAACCAAATCCGTTAATGTTTTAAGTAAAGCAGGAATTGATATAAATACTAGGGTTAAAGATTTAACTGAAAGCGATTTAGCAAGCATTCAGACTGCTATTAATGAATTGGAAATTCCCGTAGAGGGAGAGTGCCAAAGAATTGTTCGACAAAATATTAGAAGACTTATGGATATAAAATCCTACCGAGGATCCAGACATAGGTCCGGATTGCCGGCAAGGGGACAGAGTACTAAAAGAAATGCTCGAACTAGAAAAGGAAGAAGGAAAACTGTGGGAGGCATGAAGAGAAAGTTGGTTAAAAAGTGACAAATTAAAATATGGCTAAACCAGGTAAAAGTAAAAAAAGAAAAGAAAGGATCATACCTAGTACCGGGAGGGTGTACATAAAGGCCGGATTTAATAACACTTTAATAACCGTCACTGATCCTGAGGGCGGCGCTTTGTTTACCGGTAGTGCCGGAGGTGCGGGATTTAAAGGATCCAGAAAATCCACACCTTATGCAGCCACCAAAGCCACCGAAGAGGTAGCTAGAAAAGCTTCGGCCGCCGGAGTAAGAGAAGTTTCAGTTATCGTGAAAGGGCCCGGTATGGGAAGAATTCCGGCCATCAAGGCTTTGAAGACCGGTGGGCTAAACGTAATTTCCATATCTGACGCTACACCTATCCCTCATAATGGATGCAGACCTAAAAAAAGGAGAAGAGTTTAACAATTATGGCAAGATATAAAGGACCAAAATGCAGATTGTGCAGAAGAGAAGGAGAAAAACTTTACCTTAAGGGTGCCAGATGCCACAGCGAAAAATGCGCTATAAACAGGAGAAACTATGCTCCCGGACAGCATGGCAACTCTAGAAGAAGAAGAAGACTATCTGATTACGGTAAGCAGCTCAGAGAAAAGCAAAAAGCCAAAAGGATTTATGGCATTTTGGAAAGACAATTTAAAACTTATGTGGAAAAAGCATTAAAAGCCAAAGGCGTAACCGGTGAGTCCCTAGTTAGAAATCTGGAAACAAGACTTGATAACATGGTGTACAGAAGCGGCTTTGCCGTATCACGTGCTCAAGCCAGACAATTTATTAGGTCAGGTTACTTTGAAGTAAGTGGTGAAAAAGCTGCCACCCCCTCAATGCAACTTAAAGTCGGTGATGTCATTAAGCCTGTGGAATTTGAAAAGATCCACTTAAGAGAAGGTTTTGTCCTGCCTGACTGGCTGGAAGCCAATGTTTCTGAAAAGTATGTAAAATTCGTGCGTCTTCCTACCTTAGAAGACACACTAGAAAATATAAACGTTCAATTAATTATTGAATATTATTCAAGATAAGGAGCTCTATGTTAATTACTTCTAAAGATTTAAAGATTAAAACAATTTCCGAATCAAAAACTGAGGGTGTTTTTGAGTTCGATCCCTTACCAAAAGGTTTTGGTTATACTCTTGGTAATACTCTCAGAAGAGTATTGCTAACCTCCATGGAGGGCGCTGCCATAACACAAGTCAAAGTAGAGGGTGCCAGCCACCAATTTACTACTATCGAAGGTGTAAAAGAGGATTTAGTTGAAATAATTCTGAATTTAAAAAAGATAAGAATTAAAAAACACAGCGATAATCCTGAAGTAGCTATCTTAAAAGCATCAGGTGCAGGAAAAGTAACCGCTAAGAACATAGAAGCACCTGCAGATATAGAAATAATTAACAAAGACCAATACATTGCAACTCTAGCCGGTAAAAAAGCAGATTTATCCATAGAACTAATCGTCGAATCAGGAAAAGGATACTCACCATCCGAAGAAAGAAAATCTTCAAAAGTGGGTTTGATCGTGATCGATGCCTTATTTTCTCCTGTGATTAAAGCTCACATCCAAATTGAAGAAACAAGAGCTGGAGATAGAACAGACTTAGACAAGTTGGTCCTAACCGTAGAAACAGACGGAAGTATAAAACCTTCAACTGCTGTTTACGATTCAGCCGGAATATTATCAAGGTTTTTTGATGTCTTGGCTAGATGGGAAGAGGCTCCTGAGGAGGAAATTGTAGAGGAAGATACAACTCCAAACGTAGCTCAGTTCGAAGAAGTCCTAGTTGATGAGCTCCCTTTACAAACAAGGACTGTTAACGCGTTGAAAAAAGCCGGAGTAGAAACAATGGCAGAGTTATCACAAAAGACTGAGGAAGAATTATCTGATATAAAAAATCTTGGTGAGAAGTCAATCTCTGAAATTAATAAGTTGCTGGAAAAAGAAGGATTAAAAGAGAAGAAGTAATGAGAAAAAGGGTCAAAAAGAAAACACTCCATAGAGATAAGGCTCACAGAAAGTCGTTACTTAAAAACCTTTCTACTCAACTTATTATTCACGAACAAATAACAACTACCCAAGCAAAAGCTAAATTTCTAAGACCTCATGTAGAAAAACTCATTACAAAGGCCAAGAGAGGTAATGATTTTAATAACATTAAGTACATGAAAAAAATGCTTAGCACAGCTGACGCCATTGAAAAGATGCTGGCAGATGTGGGACCTAGAAATAAGAAGAGGCCGGGAGGATACACCAGAATTATTAAAGTGGGAAATAGACAAGGAGATAATGCACCTATGGCAAAAATCGAACTTGTAGAGAAGCCTGCCAAGAAGGTAAATAAAAAACCAGCAAAATCAAGTAAAAAGAAAGAAGTTAAGCCGAAGGAAAAACCTGAAGTTAAGCCTGAAAAAGAAAAAGTAGAGATGAGAACCCCAAAGAAGTCATCAAAAGTAAGACGGGTGCTAGAAAAGACAAGAGGTAGACCTAAAAAAACTACCGGTAAGGGAAAATAAATGAAAAAAACTTTTATACCAAGTCAAAAAGATATAAAACACGGCTGGCATTTGATAGATGCTGATAATAAAATATTGGGAAAAGTTTCTTCTGACATAGCTACTTTACTTATTGGAAAAAACAAGCCCACCTACACTCCCAATATGAATGTGGGAGATAATGTAGTAGTAATTAACGCAGAGAAAATCTCTGTCAGCGGCAATAAGATGAAAAAGAAAATTTATTATAGAGTTACCGGCTATCCCGGTGGAGTAAAATCAGAAACTCTGGAAAAGCTATTAATCAGAAGGCCAACAGAGGCTGTTCGAAGGGCAGTACGTGGTATGCTTCCAAGCAATAAGCTGAGAAAAGAAAGAATGAATAATTTATACATATATAAAGGACCTGAGCACCCGCACCAAGGTCAGTTGGGTAAGTAGATGCCAAAAGTAGACTCAAAAGAAAACCTAATAACTGCCACAGGAAAAAGAAAGACTGCTGTGGCCAGAGTTTTTTTATATCCTGAAAAAGGCGATCTTTATGTAAATGATAAAAAAATTGAAGAGTACTACAACAAGGAGATCGAGACCTTAGCCTGGAGAAAACCCTTTCATATAGTTGGTGTTTCTCATCCTGCCACTCAATTTAGAGGAACTATAAAAGTTTCCGGATCAGGGCAGTCGGCGCAGCTAGACGCAGTGGTTCACGGGCTATCCAGGGCGCTGGCTCAAGTCAATGAAGAATACCGTGTAGCGCTGAGCAAAAGCGGACTCTTAACCAGAGACCCCAGGATGGTGGAAAGAAAGAAATACTATTTAAGAAAAGCCAGAAAAAGGCCTCAATACTCAAAGAGATAAATTATCTTTTAAAATACTTTTTAAACTTACGACTTCGTTTTCCAACACATCCAGTTTTTTACTCAGTTCTGTTTTTAATTCTTTATTTAAATTAACTATAGGACTATTATAAGTGGCTACTATCTTTCGCAGTATTTTCAGCGGAGGGTCTATTCTTCCTGTTTCATAAGCCGATATGCTTTTGCCGGAAAGTCCTATCTTCACTGCAAATCTTTCTTGTGAAAGGTTGTAGCTGTCTCTAATTTTCCTTATTTTCTTACCTATATTCTCTGACATATTGGAATTCTAAACTAACTAGAAGCTAACATATTGTAATGGTGGTTGCAATAACCTATATTGTTGTTATGGTTGACAGGGTTCTAATAAGAGACTTGGATTCAAGAAATAAACCGAGGGAAAGGTTACTAGAAAAAGGTTCTGAGGCTCTATCCGATATAGAATTGTTAGCCATTATTCTCAGGTCCGGAGGGTCCAGACTTTCTGTCATGGACCTTTCGGCTGGATTATTAAAAAAGCACAAAACCCTGAAGGATCTTTTTGAGTCAGACGTTAACCAGCTAGTAAAGGAAAAGTATATTGGGCAAACCAAGGCGACCGCTATTAAGGCTGTTTCAGAACTAGGAAAAAGAACTTACTTAATCCAAAACAACAACAAAAAGCTGATAAGAAATCCTGAGGATGCTTTTAAAATTATAAAAAAGGATTTATTCGGAAAAAAACGAGAATGTCTATATCTGATTTCTCTTGATTCCAGGAAAAATCTCATCTCCAAAGACTTGATATGCATAGGTTCAATAAACGAAACACTAATACCGGTAAGAGAAATTATTCGAAAAGCGCTATTAAATGATGCAGTAAACATAATTTTAGCTCACAATCACCCATCCAATGATCCTACTCCCAGTCAGGAAGACATCCTAATTACGGAGAAGGTAGCAAAAGCTTGTTTATTGTGCGGAATTGCACTCATGGATCACCTTATAACCGCTGATAACGAATATATGAGCATTAAAAGCTTAGATTTGTTCGATAGTAAAAAGTTAGTTGATGAGGGGAGGTGAGAAAATGAGAAAAAGATTAACCATCACATTTTTATTGATAGCTGCTTTACTTTTAGTGGCGGGGGTGGCGGTGGCTGCTTTTGGAGATAAAGGAGAAATCCTTGGCTCCAGTTTTTCTGTAGGCTCCGCAGACATCAAGCTGCTCGAAGACCTGTCCGGTGGAACTGCTCCCGAGAACTTGGCAGATGAACTTAACGGGCCTACTTTTATCAATATCAGTCCGAATTGGTCAGAAGATTATCCTCTTAAACTCTATAATAACGCTCCAACACATATACAACTGACCTCAAATGCGGATTATATCACTGCCAATGATCCTGATGAACTAAGACAAATAATATACGTTGAGCCAATTAATTGGGGCGATGCTAACAATGATGGCGTAGTAGAGGAAAGTGAGTTAGGCTCATCCTTTGGGAAAAAAACAATAATAAAGTGGAAAACAGAGGGATATGATCTGAGCTCGGTGGCTCCGGGAGGAGTGAAGGGCATGATATTAAGATTCTCTACAGAGAATGTATCAGATACAAAGCAAGGAAAAAGCGCAGTCTTTGATTTTATATTTGATTCACTCGGAATAGAGTAGGTTGAAATAGTCCGATTCTTCCCGGGAAGGATCGGGCTGAGTGTAAAAAGGTCAGTTTTTTTGATATTCTAAATTTGTGATAAAACTGCCCAAAAGCATTCTAAAATTTGTCGTTTGGTTGATATATTTAGTACCAAAAAGGTTGTTTACCATTTCCAAAAGGTTAACCTACTTCATCAACTACGAACTTTCTTTTACTTTAAACGTCAGACTTCTGTTTACCCCTTTATACGGAGACTACACTATTATTGGCAGGGTTATTGGTTTCATATTAAGAATTATTTTCATCTTAGTAGGTTTCATATTTGTTTTCACCCTCACCATTGTAACCGCTGTATTACCACTAGCTTGGTTCGCCATGCCGTTTGCCGCTGCATACTTTCTTGACTACTGGTCGCTAGTAATCCTAAGCGGTTTATATGTTTATGTGACCTATTTAACCATTAATACACCTGATCTAAGAGTGTCCGATATAAAAAATGAAAGGTACAAGGGAGCTTTTAGACCTAAAACCAGACACCATTTGGATAAAATAGTCAGGGGGTCGGTTTACTCCTTACGCAAATTCCTGGAAACTCCTGAAATTAAACATGTGCTAAGAAAAACTGAGCTTTTAGATAAGGGGTTTGAAGACAAGATCAGTAAAACTAAAAACATTAAGCACAAGAGTGTTGTAAATTTATCTTACGATTACGCAAAAAAGCAAAACACACGCTATGTTGAACAAGAACATCTCTTATTGGGAGCGCTGGGGTCAATTCCTAACATAAACACAGTTTTATCAAGTTTCGGCGTAGATCTGGAAACTATAGAAAAAAGCGTAAAGTGGATTGTAGAACAAAGAGAGTATTATTCATCCCTTTATTTCTGGCAGGATGACTACAAGATGCCACCTATGGGAGGTTTTGGACACGGGTTAGTAGGCAGAGTCACACCCGATTTGGATCTGGTATCCCTTGATTACACCAAACAAGTGAAAAAGGGCAGAATAAAAGATATTGTGGGCAGAGAAAAAGAAATTGATAGAATTGCCCAGTTTTTGGGGGGATCAAACAAGAATATCCTACTCATTGGTGAACCAGGTTGTGGAAAAACTACCATTATAATGGGCCTGGCGCATAGAATCATGCGCGGTACAAAATACAAATCTATCCAAAATAAAAGGATTGTTAGCCTGGAAATGGGAGGCCTTATTGCCGGTACCAAAACAAGCGGTGAAATTGCAGATAAACTAAAAAGGGCCATTAATGACGTTATCGGGTCAAGAGACATCATACTATTTATAGACGAGATCCATTCCCTAGTAGGCTCAGTACATGAGGGAGAGGGTTTTTCAACTGTATTTTCCATACTTGAGCCGCATTTGTCTTCCGGGCAAATACAATTCATCGGAGCTACAAATATTGAAAATTATCGAAAGTTTCTCGAACCTGTGGGTTCCTTTTCCAGACTTTTTGAAACTGTAGAAATTGGCGAATCCGCTCCGGAAGATACTTTGGAAATTTTAAAGTGCGAGGCCACAAAACTTGAACGTAAATTCAACACCTCCATCACAACCACGGCACTGCTCACAATTATCAAACTATCCGGCAAGCTCATTCACGATAGAGTCATGCCCGACAAAGCCCTGGATGTTCTAAATAGAACAGTTTCCCAAAAAAGAGATAACAACCACTATGTAACTTCTAAAGACGTGGAAAAGGAAGTTTCTGAAATGACTCATATCCCTATCACTCAACTAACTGACGACGAGTCTGAAAAGCTTATAAACATTGCTGATGAAATGAAAAAAAGAGTTATTGGACAAGATCATTCCATAGACAAAATTGCTGCCGCTTTAAGGCGTGCCAGAGTTGGTATTAGAGACGAAGAAAAACCTATTGCAAGCTTTTTATTTGTAGGCACCACCGGGGTAGGAAAAACTGAAACTGCTAAAACTCTCAGCGGGTCATATTTTGGAGATAGAAAAGCTATGATCAGACTTGATATGAGTGAATATCAAACCGGAGACAGTATAGATAAGTTAATTGGTACTTCTGATGGAAAGTCAAAGGGGATTTTAACCGAGGCCGTAAGAACAAGACCATTTACAGTACTCTTACTTGATGAGATAGAAAAAGCCCATCATCAAATATTGACGGCTTTCCTGCAGGTACTTGATGACGGCAGATTAACTAACTCCACAGGTAGAACAGTTAGTTTCACAAATACCATAATCATAGCCACCAGCAATGTGGGCACTAAAGAGATTCAAGAAATTACTGATGGCGGAGGTAATTATGAGCAAATTGAAGAATCAGCTATTAAATCGATAAGAGAAAAATTTGCACCGGAGCTGTTAAATAGGTTTACAGCTATAGTTGTTTACAAACCTCTGTCTTTTGACAGTGTTAAAAAGATTGCCCTCATACTTCTTGATGGAGTAGTAAAAAGAGCTGCTGATAAAAATATTAAGATTTCCTTTACTCCAAAACTTATAGAAGAGCTGGTTTTTATGGGCTTTAATCCCCAGTGGGGCGCTAGACCTTTAGCAAGAGTAATTGAAGAAAGTGTCGAAACATACGTAGCAGACAAGCTTTTGGCTAAAGAGTTCAAACAGGGAGATGTGATTGAGCTTGGAACAGAAGTTTTTGAAAAATAATTCCCCGGGAACCCCTTGTTATGATAAAAATCACAAAAATAGGGTGCCCAGGGCAACTAAAATCACGCAAATACCAAAAACTATGCAGAACAATCCAAAAAACGCTAAACGGTAGTGTTCTTTTTTCCTTCTTTTAAGAAAAACGGTCTTCTTGGACCCTCTCCTGGAAACAAATTTTCTAACCTCCCGGTCTTCTGCAAGTTCATCCCAAAACTTTATCTTCCTTCTAGCCCCAAGGATCAAATTTTTCCCATACACTAAAGCAATAAGGGCAAGAATTATCGCAACAATATATATAGCGGTAGCGGTATACATGGTCTCATCTCCCTTTTTGTCTTAGCTAATTAGGCTGTCTATTTTATAGTAACATATCAAAATTATTTGCTGATATAATACAAACGTCATGAAAGACCAAAAAGAACGATTGGAAAACTTAAGAAAAAGCCTGTTTATCAAGGATAAGAGGGAAAAAGTAGTAAAACTTGAAGAAAGATTATCTGATGAATCATTGTGGGACGATTGGGAAGAAGGCCAAAAAGTATCTCAGGACCATGCAGATTTAAAACGGGATATCGATGACTTTGAAATGCTAGAGCTTATATTGGCAGATAATGATTTGGATGGTTTTGAAAAAGAACTAAAAAGTTTAGAATTAAAGTCATTTTTGTCCGGGAAACACGATAAAGACAACGCCATTGTTAGTATTCATGCCGGCCAGGGCGGAACCGAAGCTATGGATTGGGTTGATATGCTGTTAAGAATGTATTTACGGTATACGGAACAAAAAAAATGGACCACTGAAATCACTACAAAAACAGCCGGGGAGGAGGCCGGGCTCAAAACTGTCACTTTTGAGGTAAACGGAAAATATGCTTACGGATTTTTAAGACGCGAAGCCGGTGTGCATAGATTAGTCAGACAATCACCCTTTAACGCTGATAATCTCAGGCAAACATCCTTTGCTTTGGTTGAGGTTATCCCTGTAATTGACGACTCCATAGATATAGACATAAAAAATGAAGATATCGAATTTGAGGCCTTTAGAGCGGGGGGTAAAGGTGGTCAGAATGTCAACAAAGTTTCTACGGCTGTAAGAATAAAGCACATACCAAGCGGAATAGTGGTAGAAAACCAAAGCCAGAGACAGCAAGGTAAAAATAGGGAGCAGGCTATGAAGATCTTAAGATCAAAACTTTATGCCAAGGAGCGGGAAAAAACAATAAAGGAGAAGAAGGAGCTAAAAGGACAGCATGTTACTCCGGGTTGGGGTAATCAAATAAGAAACTACGTCTTACATCCTTATAAGCTGGTAAAAGATCTGAGAACAGACGTGGAAAGTACGAACCCGGAAGAAATACTAGACGGAAATCTTGATCTATTTGTAGATGCTCAAATCCAACTCTAGCTCGCTTCTCTTCAGGATAAAAAGCAAAATAATCACAAAAATGGCAAATAGTCCTGTTTTAATTAAATCAGTTTTTATTTCTCTGTAGTGTAATCTGTGAGTCAGTTTCTTTGGTTGTTTACCCTGAGCCCCGCCTTCACCAACCTTACCGGTAATGAACTCTCCCCTAAAACCACTTTTTGCATGGGCTTTTAATACTTCTGATCTTCTTCTTGAAGATTTAGCTTTTTTACTTTTCTTTTTTACCATAGGTATATACTAACAAAAACTTACTCTTTAGTAGGTTCCTCTGTTTCCAAAACCTCTTCAGTTTGATCGAATATGATCTCTTCTCTCTCCGGCCTGTATATAATGGTTCGAATAACTTCAGTTTCTTTATTTAACTTGTTCACAGATTTTATACTTATGGTATTGATCCCCTCACGAAGTTTTATAGAAGTAAGAAAACTTCCATCCGGATTTGCTAGTATCTTTTGATTGTTAATGAAAATCTCAGAATCCAACTCTACCTTACCTGTTAGGTCCAAAACATCATCCACTACCACAATATCGTCTTGTGGATAGTAAATGTC
>CBFDCV010000021.1:0-14586 GCA_965603395.1 uncultured candidate division WWE3 bacterium | reverse complement strand
AGATTTTCCGGGAATTATGAAGACATGACAAGTTTGCATTACTTTGGTAACAAACTACTAACCCTAGTAACAAATATTTTATTTGGGGTTATGCTAACGGACATGGAGACCTGTTATAAGCTCTTACCCGGGGATTTCATCAGAAGCATAGATATAAAATCACCCAGGTTTAATTTTGAACCGGAAATCACCGCCAAAGTATTAAAATCAGGTAAAAGGATCAAGGAAGTCCCCATTTCTTATAAAGGGAGATCACACTCAGAAGGGAAAAAGATCACTTGGAGGGACGGCATTGCTGCCGTAATAACATTGGTGAGATTCAGGATATTTAACTAACTATGCAAAAAATCTATCAGTATGTTAAGACCAACAAATACTTCTTACTGTTGATATTTATTTCATTAATATTTTTGGTAGTTAACATTAGAATTAACTATTTTAAATACAACAATTTTGATTACGGAAAGTTCGATTTAGGAAACATGACGCAGATGGTTTGGAATGCCAGTCAGGGTAGGGGGCTTTATTTAACTGATTACTTTGGTACAAACCTCCCTCGCTGGGCTATGAGTCATGTGGATCCCATCTTGTATGTATTCGTGCCTATTTTTATTTTATTCCCAAGTCCGTTAGCCCTGGTATACTCGCAGCTGGTTTTGGTTATTTTTTCTTGCCTACTTATATTTAAAATTACCCAAGTGCACCTAAAGAGTGAGCTGACAGCATTTTTGCTGGGATTTGCATTTTTACTTAATCCTTCAATCGGCTACCTAACAGCCGCTTCCGGATTTCATGGCGTTACCGCTGTAATTCCTTTCTTCTTGGCCGCCTTCTATGTATTCGAAAAGATGTACTACGAGAATGATTATACAAAAAGGAATCTTATTTTATTTGGTACGTTGGTAGTGCTCACTATGATGGGGAAAGAGCAAATTCCTCTTTACACATTCTTGTATGGTCTTTTCATACTATTTTTGAGAAATGAAGACGCAGGATCTCTAAAAGAGGTTGTAACCACAAGAAGTGGGAAAATTGGCATTGCCTTATCATTAGTTAGTATAATCTGGTTTTTCACCGCATTTTTTATCATTATTCCATCTAATGCTCACCACAGGGTTGAGGGCTACCGGAAATTTGCCAATACTATAGAAATTGGAGGCTCAACGGCTAGAGATGTAGCCTTACCTAACTATTTTTTGAACAGGTACGATGAATTTGGAGAATCCTATGCTGAGATAGCCAAAAACATGGCTTTGAATCCAAAAAAATCAATAAAAGTATTTTTTGGAGGTGATAAAGTAGAGAATTTCAGACGGACTTTCGAACCATTTGCTTTTCTTCCTTTTGCCTACCCCGCACTTCTTATCTTGGCTGTTCCGGATATCATTATTAATTTCATGACCTCAGCGGGAGGAATTGGCACGGCTGAAATTACTAACCACAGAATTTCCATGATTTTGCCGGTTTTAGCATTAGCGGCAATTTTTGGTATTAAATATTTATCGAATATGTCAAGAATTAAGGGTTACAGAAACTACACCTATGTTTTACTTTCCGGTGTCGTGGTAGTTTTTACAATTTATACCTCGCACAGCTACAATAATCCTACTTATTTGTGGATGAGGGAGGCCTTCAAGAAGAAAGTTTTGGTAAAAGTTTTTGCCAAGTCGGATGAAGAGTTGATCAAAAAAGATCTAGAGGTAGGTGACGTCGTTAAGCTGAGCGAACTGGAATATAAAGATATAGGCTGTGCCAGAAAGATTGTGGATATAGTGCCTGGTGGTGTTTCCGTATCCGGTCCGGATTCTTTAGGGGCCCATTTAGCGCAAAGGGAAACATATGCTATTTTCCCGGCTCTTTATAATGAGGCAGACTATGTGATAGTAGATGTGTTTGCCAGGAAGATATTCACAATACTGGATATAAACACTGAGACCATCACCGATGTGATCGAGAATCTCATTAAAGACCCAAACTACACCATGCGTCTTGGTTGCGGTAATTACTTCGTTTTTGAAAACATTGGACCCCATGACAAGAAAACCTTACTGCCAATTCAGGAAAGATTTAAGTATCAGGAGAAATTTAAGTACGAATTTTTCCAGGATCTGGAAATTGTAGGTTACTCAATTCCGGCTGAATTTAAAAAAGGAGATAGCCAAACGCTAAACGTAGTTTACTTAAGGGCAGATGATGGTTCAGGGAAGCATTCTTCTTTAGTTGATTACAAAATGTTTACCTCTTTTGTAAATTCTTCTACGGGACAAATATACCAGCTGGCTAACTTGCCCTCCTTTGCTATAAGGGAACCTGGAGGTTGGGTAGAAGGAAGGTATTACTTGGAAGATATTGAAGTAGTAATGCCGGAATTTGTAGATTCGGGAGAGTATCTAGTGTTTATTGGTATGGGTAATCATATTCGAACAAGAAGCATGTTTATTGGGAAGGCAAAAGTTTTTTAAAAGGAGAATTAGTATAATTACCAAGTTATGAGATCACTAGAAAAGTGGCAAATGATCAGTTTTATTTCCCGTGCCGTGGCCATGGGATTTGGTATTATCCAGAGCTTTGTCATATTACGGATATTAAGTGTAGGCGAATGGGGGCTGGTACAGTTAGTTGTTTCTATTGGTTCTGCCTTGGGAATCTACCAGCACTTAGGGCTCGCTAGTGCTTCTAACAGAGAAATAGCAGCCGCTGAAAAGAAAACAGACGTTTTTAAAATATTTGTTACTTCTGTTTCTGTAAGGTATCTAGTAACAATTCCTCTATCTGTTGGGTTGTTCCTAGCATCTCCCAAAATAGCGCAGGCCTATGGTTTTCCGGAAATCCTCACTCCGTTAAGGATTTTCTCCGGTATCATTTTCTTACAAGGCGTACAGGCAATTTTAAACGCTGTTATCTCAGGCACTAAAAGATTCAAAGAGCTCTTTATATTCCAGGCTGCCATTGCTTTAGTTAGCGTGTTAATTTACATACCCTTAGTTTACAAGTATAAGATTCTGGGTTTTTTCTATGCCCATTTCATACACGAGGTTCTCAGATCCGTTTCTTTGTTAATAATCGCCCTTAATCCGTACTTTGGAAAGTTAAAACTGCCAACTAAAAGGGAGTTCGTTACTATTTTTAAAGATTTGTTCTCTTTGGGCATGTCCATTTATATAGTGAAGATATTAATTATCAACTGGGAAAAAACAGGTGCTAACTTACTTGGTTTTATGAAAGATGCAGAGTTACTGGGAATATATTCATTTGCATTACTATACGCGAAAAAACTAATGCACGTTTCTGATGCTATTACTGATGTGAACCTGCCCGTGTTTTCGGAAAAATATGTAAAAGACATAAAGGGTTTTAGAGACCTTTTTGCACAAAACTTCAATAGAGTTTATGCCATGATTCTGTTTTTTGCTATGTCGGCAATTTTTTGGGCTTACCAGATCATTACCTTATTGATAGGTAGCGACAAGTACAACGATTCTTTACCTTTGCTCATACCTATGGTTTTTGCTTTCATTTTTTTCTCTCTCATCAATATTATTAAATCAAGTCTAGCCATTCCGGCTAAGATGGTAAAAGAGATGATTTTAGGATTTTTTATTATGTTCATATCCACGTTGGGTTTTTATTTACTGCTTAGCCGAGGCATTTTCATGCCCACCCTAGCTATGTCCTACGCTATGTTGGGTGGTGCCGGGTTGGGTTTTGCATACCTTGTTCACCTATTGCAAAACAAATTAAGATTCAAATTTATGGGGAAAGCGCACCTACTATTGTTGGCTCAAGTAGCTGTGATCAGCAGTATGGGGCACTTACAAAATATTTATTTGAAGCTGATCGTGTACGTAGTTTTTATGGTTTTGTATGTTTGGTCACTTACACTTGCAAAGTTTATAACTATCGATCAATTGAAAAATCTGGGAATAAAAAGTTTAAGATACGTTAGAAAACGAGGCCCATGAGTGAAAAAAAGAGCAAAGCCCTGAAATTACTTTTGAAGATAGTAGTAAGTGGCGGCTTGCTAACTATAATCTTTTTCAGAGTTGACAAAGAAAGTTTAGTAGAAAGTATTAGGATACTTGATTTTAGATATGCTCCGGTTATTGTACTTCTGCTGATATTAAATTACATAGTAGGCGCTATTAGGTGGAAATCGCTTTTAGTTCATAAGAACTCTGATAAAGTAGGAATTCCCTATCTCATTAATCTTTACTTCATAGGTGCCTTTTTTAACAATTTTATGCCCACCACTATTGGCGGAGATGTTTATAAGGTATACAAGCTGGGTAAAAAGATCAACAGCACTGTCGATTCCTTTTCTGCTACTTTCATGGAGAGATTTACCGGTGTGATCGCTTTAGTGCTTATTTCAGTGGTTAGTCTGATGCAGCTACTTGGTTTGTGGGGAGTAATCTTACTGGTGGGTTTTATATTAAGCATTTTAGCCGGATTTGTAGTTTTGAGCTTCTTATCAACAAAATATGAGAAATTGAAAAAAATCTATGATTCCATGACCCTGTATCGGGAGCACAAGAAAGTTCTCTTATGGGCGTTTATTACTTCCTTTTTGATACAACTATTTGCCATCTTCACTCAATACTTTGTTTTTAAAGCCCTGGGAGTTGATCTGCCCATTGTTTATTCCCTGTTTGTTTTCCCTATTATTACTTTAGCCAGCTTTTTCATCCCCTCACTTAATGGAGTAGGTGTACAGGATGCCTTATACATGAGATTTTTCTTAACTGTAGGAGTAGTTGAGCCTGTTAGTTTAAGTGCGTCTATCATTTACCATCTTTTTAGATTAGGAGTAAGTTTGATTGGAGGAGTCCTATATGGCTTGGGCAAAGATGATTGATAAAAAAAGATTTTTT
The DNA here is from genome assembly GCA_965603395.1 of uncultured candidate division WWE3 bacterium. Classification (GTDB taxonomy): domain Bacteria; phylum Patescibacteriota; class WWE3; order UBA101185; family UBA10185; genus CAYSWS01. Next base: position 9,715 of record CBFDCV010000021.1, on the reverse strand, counting down.
TGGCTTATTGTTTTTGTTTTATTATTTTTACTAACCAGGGTGCCCGATCTTACACGGGACACCATAAATCCGGATGCAGTTAATTGGCATTATCGATCAGAGCAGTTTGTAGTGGGCTTAAAACACTTTATTTTCGAAAAAACTTATCAGCACTATCATCCCGGAGTTACGCTAATGTGGCTTACCGGCGTACCTATAGAGATCTACAAGCAAATCAGCCACGTGATTGTATACGATCAGTTCAGCTTTTATGCCTTTCATTTTATAGCTAAGTATTCATTAGTTATTACACAGTTAGCACTGAGTTTGGTTCTGATGTTTTGGTTATCTAAGGTGTTGGAGTTCAAAAAGGCCTGGCTCACGGTCTTTATTTTTAGCTTTGAACCGTGGTTTATCGGTAATTCGCGTTTGTTTCATATGGACATCATTTTTGCCTTATTTGTTTTTGCCGCCCTGACAACTTCACACATATACATCAAGGAAGAAAGATGGCATTGGGCAGCTTTGAGTGGGTTTTTATGCGGTTTGGCCTTTTTAACCAGGAGTGTGGGTTTGGGAGTGTGGTTATTTGTGTTGGGTGCGGGTGGAGGTTTTTTGTACCTGAAAACAAAAGAAATCTCTAAAGTATTAAAGTTTTGCTTGATAACTTCCGCAGTCTTCATAATAACAACATTTGCCTTATTTCCGGCTCTTTGGGATAGCCCGGTTGAGGTGATGGCAAACATATTTGCAGAAGGAGAAAGGATTGGAATTAGAAAAGGTCATGGCCAAATTATTTTTGGAGAATACACTAGAAACGCAGGCCCTATTTTTTACCCGCTAGTACTACTTTTGAAACTTTCGCCCTTCATAATCTTGGGCATATTGTCTTATATAGCCGCTATGGTCGAGATTTTTAAAACAAAACAAACAACCAAAGAGATAATAATACTTAAAGACGAGAAAGTAGTCGGGATTATTTCCTATATGCTGATTTTCTTCGTCGGGTACTTTCTGGTCATGACGTTTCCCTCAAAGAAAATTGACAGGTACATGCTGATAATTTTCCCCTATTTTGGTTTGTTGGCTTCATTTGGATTTTTGTATTTGTTCGAAAAACTAAAAGTTATATTTCAGCGGTCACAGGAGCTTCTTGTGCTTATATTTATTGCCTTCGTGGCAATCCCAACCATTCAAATGCGTCCTTATCAGTTTACTTACACCAATCCGTTTCTGGGAAGCGCCACTTCTGCCAATGGGATAATAGCTCAAAAACCTTTTGGAATAGGCATATTTGAAGTGAAAAATCATTTACAGACTAAGTATGGTTCAGCCGTTGAGGTGGGATTTATTGATGCCAAGCCCATAAAATCAATTTATCCTAATTCCTTGGTTTCGGATATAAGGGTAAACGGAGTTAGTGACTATGACGTCTTGGTATTGGCTGTAAATGAAGTTATGCCCGAAAAAGTGCTGGAAAGTGAGGTAAAATTTACTAAGGATTCGTCTATTTATATAAATAATTTAGAATATTGGCGATTTTATGTTAAGGAAAGCAAGTAACTATCTACCATTAATAATTGCCCTAGCGCTTGGTTTAAGGTTGGTCGGTATAACCCACGGCTTCCCTTTTATATTCCATACGGATGAACCTGCCCTAGTCAGGTCCGCATTAGGTATAAAATTTGATCTAAATCCCGGTCATTTCGACTGGCCCCATCTGTACATTTACCTAAATCATTTTGTTTATATGGTGTTTGCCAAGTTCAGAGATATCATAGCCGTGTTGGGCTATAAAGAGTATACCTATTTTACCTTGCCTATACTCTGGGACGATGAACTTATTTTCTACCTAATTACCAGAGTTTTTTCTGCTGTGTTGGGGGCGTTGACAGTTATTCCGGTATATCTAACCGCCAAGAAGATTTTTAATCAACGAGCCGGGTGGTTGGCGGGTTTAGCGTTGGCCATCACCCCCTTTCATGTTTGGCATTCCCACTATAGCTTGGCTGACGTACCGATGATGTTCTTTTTGGCTTGGGCTTTGTATTTTACAGCTAGCGTTTTGTTCAAAAACAGCCTGAAGGACTACATTTTGGCCGGATTGTTTATTGGTCTGGCAGCCTCAACTAAATATAATGGCGCTTTAATGGCAGGAGGTTTGGTGTTAGCCCATTTGATCAGAGTACTTTCCGAAAAGCATGAAAAGATCTTGGACATAGATTCTTGGAAGAGACTAGTTTTGGCGGCTGTGTTTTCAACGGCTGGTTTTGTGGTGGGGACACCTTATTCAGTTTTGGATTATGAGACCTTTATCAGAATGGATGGTCCAAAAGGAGCCCTATGGCAGTTTACCAATGTAGGAAGCGTAGATTTTTTTACCCGTATAAAACAGTTTGTTGACATACTGGTGTTTAAACTGCCGGAGAATTTTGGTTATACCATTATGGTGTTGTTTATTATTACTTTTATATACGTATTGGTAAACATGATAAAAAACAAAAAACTTTGGATTAACAAGGATCTACTCTTCTTTGTTTTGCTTGGCACGGGGTTCATATTTTATATTGCGGGACAGGAAAGGCTTCGTGCCCATTACTTTTTCATTGTGTATCCGGTAGTGATCGTTGGTAGTATTGGTTTCTTAGTACAGCAATTGGATAAACTCACGAATAAATATAAAAATATGTGGTGGCTTTTAATATTTATCGTGCCTTTGTGTTTTTCTCTTTTGGCTTCTTATGCCTTTTATATAACTGACACACGTCTAGAATTAGAAGAATGGCTTTTGGATAACCACTCAGGACGATACATTTATTATGAGGGATCTGTTCTTCGGCCTATTATTGAAGAAAATTATTCATATTCAAAAAAAGTAAGTGGAAAAGAAATGAACCTAAATAGCGGGTCGCTTTTGATACTTAGTGATGAGAATACTTCAAACTACAATCTTGTAAAAACTTTTGATAATAAATTTAGGCGTGGACCTGTTATAAATGTTTATACTGTGAACTAAATGATTGAATTTATTAAAAAATATAAATGGGAAATACTAATACTACTGTTTGTGGTTCTAATGAGAATACCTGATTTAGGCCATGACATGTTTAATACTGATGTCTGGAAGTGGAAATCCCGAACTTATGACTTCAGTACCGGTGTTTTTACCCTTGATTTTGAAAAAACCATCCAAAAATACCATCCCGGCGTGACTTTGATGTGGATCGGGACAGCAGGAGTGAAGTTATTTAACTTTTATCATAAGATAATTTTAGGAGTCCCGGCGGCTGATAATGTGCTGCAAAATGTATTTGCTTTGCATTCGTTACAAAAGTTACTGCTGGTTATTGTCATCGGACTGCTATTATGTCTGATCTTTTATCCCCTTAAAAAGAAGTTCGGGAAGAAGTACGCTCTGCTGGCAGTGTTTCTAATTTCTGTAGAACCTCTTTTTGTAGCCTTAAGTAGAGCCATGCATTTAGAGGGGCTGATGTCAGCTTTCATGTTAGCCTCCTTTGTTTGGTTTATATACTTTTTGTTCGAACGAAATAAAAAACACTTATTAATATCATCATTCTTGGCTGCCGGAGCCTTTTTAACCAAAACTTCGTCTGTATTTTTAATACCGTTGTATGGGCTGATCCTGATCTTAGAGGGGTATAAAGCGAAGGGGGACTGTAAAGCAAGGCTTGTATCAGGTAGTAAGGTGTTTTTAACATGGTTGGGAAGCGCGCTAATCTTTTTTATATTACTGTGGCCTGGTATGATCACGCATGCTCCGCTGGCCCTAAAAACCCTATATAGAGGAATATTTACAATTGGCATAGAGAGGCCGCACCTACAACTGTATTTGGGAAACTGGGTAGAAAACCCGGGACCGCTATTTTATTGGGTAGTTTATCTTTTCAGGGCATCTTGGTGGTTGTTAGTCGGATTTTTGGGATTTGTTTATTCGAATAAAAAAATAGCAGCAGATAAAAAGAAAAAAAGGTTTATTGTTTATGTTCTGCTTTTTATGCTTTTTTACATTATTGAGCTAACTATTCCTGCCAAGAAGCTAGATAGGTACATTTTGCCTTCCTTGTTGGCGAGTGTCTTGTTGGCGTCATTTTTCTTCGAACACTTATTTATTGTCTTAAGGGATAAGTTTAAGTTTGGTAAAGAGTTATTTCTTATTGTTTTAATCACGCCGATTCTGGTTACCTTGGTAAAACTACACCCATACTACTTTTCTTATTACTCTCCGCTCATGGGTGGTTTGGAAAAGGGTATTTATGCTATAGAACCAAAATGGATGATTGGGCAACACGAGGTTGTTGACTATTTCGAACAAGTATTACAACAGGGCGAGCTGGAAAGATATGCACCGGACGAAAGTCTGGATTCGCAGCTTAACAAAGTATCTATAAAAAATAAGCTCACAGTGGGATTTCAGGAAAAATACTACACCCAAATCTGGCCCTTTATACACCAAATTGGCGGCAGAGCGACTATAAAAGACATTACTATTCATGCTCAAAACTCAAATTATTTTGTTTATCCGGTTTATAACGATGATTCAATACTTGAAGATAGAGTTAAGTTGGAATTTGTAAAGACCATCAAGTTGAGAGGGGTAGATTTGTACAATATTTACAAGGCAGAGGCGAACTAATGAAAGACATAATAACAAAAGCCGCAAAAAATAAAAGTCTTATGGGGACTGCGGTTGTCACACTCGGATTACTGGCAAACAGCTTTTTAAGTTACCTACTGCAAGTTTACTTAGGAAGAAACTTCAGTGTAGAAGATTTTGGTACTTATAATGCCTTGCTGGCATTGTTTGCCCTTTTAGGTGTTCCCATGACTGTACTATCGACTTCATTGGTTAAGGTTATTTCAGAGCTTTCCGGTCGTCAAAAATATGAAAGACTTTCTCAGTTATTTTGGGGGTCGGTAAGATTTTTGCTTGTTATAGGACTGATTACTGTGGCGGGACTGTATCTGGTAAGGATTCCCTTAGCCAAATACATGAATATATCTGATCCTATGCTTTACTTATTTTTGGGACTTTATATAGCTGCAGGTTTACTAAGCGTAGGTCCCCAAGCGTTTTTACAAGGCTTAATGAGGTTCCGGTCATTTTCGTTTTACGTGGTTATCATGGGATTGATAAGGCTTATCATTCCCGTGTGGTTGGTTTTTCTAGGATATAAAGTAGGTGGAGTATATTTTGGTCTTGCCTTAAGTATATTAATAAGTTTTTTCCTTGGTTCGTTAATGGTACGAAAAGACTTAGTGAAAGGTGAAAAGCGTAATCTAACAGGTGAGTATAAAAAGATCATAGCCTTTACGTTACCTGTTCTAGTGCTCAATTTGGGTATGATGTCTCTGAACAATATTGACGTGATCTTAGTAAAGAAGTTTTTTGACGCAGCAACAGCAGGTTACTATGCCGGAGCAGTCATTTTAGGTAAAGTAATATTGTTTGGAGCAGGATCGATTACCATAGTAATGTTTCCCCAGATTTCTGCCTTAGTGTCTTCCGGAAAAGACTATATTAAGAAATTCAAATTCTTTTTGGGATTACAGGTTGCTATTTTGCTACTGTGTGTGGTGTTATACTCTTTATTTCCGACCTTCATGGCCAGAGCATTTTTTGGTGAGCAACTGTTAGTTTCTGCACAATTCTTACCGTTATTTTCAATATTCATTTCCATGCATGTGTTGGTTTATTTCATATTGATGTTTTTCATTGCAATAAACAGGACCAAGGTCTCAATGGTATTAATACCTGCGGTTGTAATACAGTTCATTGCCCTCAACCTATTTCACGACTCGGTCTTTACAATTATTAAAATAAACATAATAGTGATCTTGCTAGTACTTGTCACATTAGGGATTTACTTGTATAAAATATCTAACAAGACTGCCCGCTAAATTAAAGCTATGTTGGTATCCATTATCGTTCCTGCATATAAACAGGAAAGAACTATAAAAAGAAATATTGTAAAAATTCATGAGGCCATGAAAAAAACAAGGTGGAGGTTTGAACTTATTGTGGTTGACGATGGTTCTCCGGACTATACTTATCGGGAAGCTAAGAGATTGGAAAGAAGTAATCTCAGTGTTTTAGGATATAAGAAAAACCACGGTAAAGGCTTTGCCGTAAAATATGGTATGGCTAGGGCCTCAGGGGATATTATAGCCTTCATTGATGCCGGCATGGACATAAATCCTAACAACATATCTATGATACTAGAACATATGGAGTGGTATGGTTCGGACATAATAGTAGGCAGTAAGAGGCACTCGGCTTCCAAAGTAAACTACTCCTTATTAAGAAAAATATATAGCGAAGGCTATTTCAGACTAGTACAAATATTGTTTGGTTTGAGGATTAGAGATACACAAACCGGCTTGAAGATATATAAAAGGAAGGTATTGGAAAAGGTTATGCCTAGGTTGTTAATTAAAGACTTTGCTTTTGATATTGAACTATTGGCTGTAGCAAACCACTTGGGTTTTACCAAGATACACGAAGCTCCCGTTGAGATGGAGTTAAAGTTCACTAAAAACTCTAAGATAAATAAGTGGAGACCCCTATTTTTAGATCCGATCGTTCTGAGAATGCTGAAAGACACACTAGCAGTATTTTATCGACTAAAGCTTTTACGATACTATGACGATGGTAGCAAAAGAAAATGGGTATATAATGAGGAGTTAGATATGAGAGTTAATACAGGTAGATAAATGAAATTTTCTGTCATAATACCTACAAGAAACATCAATGATCATTTAAAAGTAGCTGTTTCCAAGCTTAAGAAAGTCAGTTACTACGATTTTGAAGTTATTATAGTATTAGACAAGTTCGTAAAAGTTAACTTTGGTTTAAGAGAAAAAAGATTTAGAGTTTTAGAATCAGGTCCTGTGCGTCCCGGTGAAAAAAGAAATATGGCGGTCCGGGAAGCTACCGGTGACGTGCTGGCTTTTATCGATGATGATGCATATCCGGAATCAGGTTGGTTAAGATCAGCAGCTAATATTTTTAGAGACGAACCTGAGTTGTATGCGCTGGGAGGTCCGGCGCTAACTCCAATGAATATTGACTTTGAAGAAGAGATGGCCGGAAGAGTGTTAGAGTCTTATATGTCCGGAGGCAGCACTACTTATAGGCATAAAGCCAGCAAAAGAAGAGAGATTGACGATTACCCCTCAGTAAACCTTTTTGTAAAAAAGGAAGCCTTTGAGGCTGTGGGAGGTTTTGATATGAAGTACTGGCCCGGTGAAGATACTAAGCTCTGTTTAGACCTGGTAAAACATTATGAAAGAAAGTTTTTATATGATCCTATGCCCGTTGTATTTCATCACAGAAGGAAACTTTACAAACCCTTCTTTCAACAAATTTCCCGTTACGGTAGGCACAGAGGGTGGTTTGCCCGGGTTTTTCCTAAAAACTCAAGAAAGTTGATGTATTTTGTACCTGCCCTATTTGTAATAGGTTTAATTGGAGGACTTTTTAGCTTGTTTTTTGTACCAAAACTGTGGACCGCTTATTTGTTAGCCATATTCCTATATTTGACAATGGTTTTTACAGAAGCTCAAAAGGTAAGCATGAATGAAAGGGACTTCGGAGCTTTTCGATATATATTTTTAGGTATAATCGGTACAAATATTTATTATGGACTAAACTTTATAAAAGGCTTCATTTTCAAACCCAAGTCTGAACTAAGAGAAGTTGATAGAGAGTCAGGAAATTACCAAGGAGGTTAAAAAGAGTCTAATATGTTCAAAAAAGGACAAGACGAGCTTACACAAAATTCGGATGCAAAGGTAAAAATCAAGATCCTAACAGATAAGTGCATAAGTGCCGCCACCTGCATTATTTACGCCCAAAACACTTTTGATTTGGATGATGACGGCATAGCCTACGTTAAGGAAACTACCTGGGATGATGCCGCTACTGTGGTACAAGCAGCCCAATCATGTCCTACTACAGCCATCATAGTGGAGGATTTGGATGGAAATCAGTTGTGGCCGGTTTCGAGTTAAATATTTGACCGAAAAACATATTTATAATAGTCTATATGTGTTATGTCCAAGAAGAAAGTAAAAAAGTTTAAAGTAGCCATTGGGTATCCTCCAATTCAGACAGGTAAAGGTGTTCCTCTTCTCTCCCAAAACAGACAATTTCAGTTTTTTAATGCAAAAACTTATATTTATCCTATGGTACCGGCTTATGCAGCTTCTGTGGCTCAGGAAGCTGGGTATGAGGTGGTGTGGTTGGATGGTATAGCAGAGGAGTGGAGTTACGATGAGTGGCTCAAGAGACTAAAAGCAGAAAAACCGGATCTACTGATGATCGAAACTAAAGCTCCGGTAGTCAAGCGACATTGGAAGTATATAAAAGACATAAAAAGTGCCACGCCGGGGTTAATTGTTGTGCTGGTAGGTGATCACGTGACTTATGATCCTAAGGAGTCGATGGACAATTCCCAAGTAGATTTCATTATTACCGGTGGTGATTACGATTTCATGCTTACTGATTTACTAAACTCAATTACTAAGGGCGAGGAGCTAGTGGGAGGTGTCTGGGGACGCCAGGAAGACGCTAGAGTTAAGTTATCCGAGTTTGCTAAGCAGGAAGGTAAGTATTGGATTTCAGGCCCTTTAAAACAAACACACAATTTGGACGATCTCCCATTTGTTGATAGAGACCTTACTAAGTGGGAATTGTATGCTTATGCTAACGGGAATTATAAGTACACACCGGCTACCTACATGTATTCGGGCAAAGATTGTTGGTGGAATAGGTGCACCTTTTGTGTGTGGGATCATACTTTGAATCCCTTGGGAACATACCGCAGATTTTCACCGGAAAGATTATTTGCTGAGATAAAGCATGTGGTAGATAACTATGGCGTAAAAGAGATTTTCGATGATGCGGGCACTCTTTTTATAGGACCTCCTTTAAAAAAGTTTTGCCAACTAATGATTGATTCAGGCTATAACAAAAAAGTGGTTTTAGGCTGTAATATGAGGCTAAACGCCTTGACACAGGAGTACTATGATCTTATGAAAAAGGCTAATTTTAGGTTTTTGCTTTATGGTATGGAGTCTGCCAATCAGAAGACTCTGGATAGATTAGATAAAGGAATGAAAGTGCACCAAATAGAGGAAGGCGCACGTATGGCTAAGAAGGCAGGTTTGGAGCCCCATGTCACTATTATGTTGGGATATCCTTGGGAAACGGAGGAAATGGCCAAAAAAACCATTGCTTTATCAAAGAGACTTTTTAACAAAGGGTATGTGGAGACCATGCAGGCTACAATTGTTGTGCCATATCCGGGAACTCCCTTGTACAAAGAGTGTGTTGAGAAAGGTTGGCTAAAAGTAGGCCCAAAAGATTATGAAGCTTTTGATATGAGAGGAACTGTGATGAAAATTCCATTTCCGGAAGAGAGACTATATGAGCTAACCCAGGAATTGTATGCGTCTTTTTTCACTCCCAAGTATGTATTAAGGAGGATAGCTGGCATAAGAAGTATGGCAGACGCTAAATATCTGACCTATTCAGCCTGGAAATTATTCGGACACCTTTTGGATTTTGATAAAGAACAAGCGGGAGTAAACTGGAAATCTCCTAAATTTTGGATCAGTGCAGGAAAAAGCATGATTACTCACATATTTTCGAAAAAAGAGGACAACAAAATAGAAGAATCGATCAAAGAAAGTATAGCGCAATCAGAAAAAGAGA
>CBFDCV010000020.1:0-15243 GCA_965603395.1 uncultured candidate division WWE3 bacterium | reverse complement strand
GTTCTGGATCCCGGTAGAAAATCAAGAGGGGACATTATCTTTTTAAACTCTTGGTACCATTTTTGTTGATTTTTCTTACCTTTTTCTACTGAAGATAAGAAACTGGCAACTCTCTCTATCATGCCCAAGGGAGTTTCTATTATCTCCCCTTTTTTGGTCCGTTTTAGATACCTTTGCTTAAGTATATAGAGTGTGTTGTACGGAAGCCCTAGATCATCTTCAACACCCAAAGAGTCCAAATCCTGATGGGCGTGCTTTTTATTTTCCCGATAAATTATAAAGGCCTTGGCTGTGCTGGCGTGACCGTTTTCGATTAATACCCTTTCTACCAAATTACCAATGTCCGCCGTCACTATTACATCATCTTTATTAAACTTTCCACCCAGAATGCTTAGTACTTGTTTGCCCAACTCTAAGGCTAATTCTTTATCTGTACCACCAACATTTTGAGCAGCTAAAAAAATGCTTTCAGTTATTTTATTGGGTTGGAAATCTTCAAACTTGCCATCAATCTTTTCGACAGCTTTAAACATAACAGATCCTCTTCAGCACTTACTATAACCGCAGGAATAGCACTTTGCACACCCTTCCTCTAATACCAATGTGGCGTTACCACAGTCGGGGCACATGTCTGTATGAGAGTAGTACGAAACTTCATTATTATCCGGGTTAACAATATTCGAACCATTTGCTCTTACAGTTAATTTAAATTCCTCAGCTAATACTTTTGCTATAGCATCAGGGAGGGAGCTTACTCTATTTTTGCCGAATCCGGTTGATGTTGCTCCTCCAATACCAATAAGCTGTATCACAATATCTTTTACTGTATAATCTCTATTTTTAGAAGATCTCAACCACCCGGACACTAGTCTACCCATAGCCTCAGACAAAGCTGACACATCAGAACCGGCTTTACCTACGTTAATGAAAACTTCCAGCGGTTCTCCTTTTTCGCTCTTATTGATGGTGACAAAAGCCTTACCTTGGGGTGTACTGATCTTATAAGTAGTACCTGCCAATCTATACCCTCTAGCTTCTTCCATTTCTACATTTTTGTATTCTTGTATGACTGCCGGTTCTTCTTTTGTTCCTCTTGTTTCCTCTGTCTCCAGCACAACTTCCTGCCTACTTCCGGTTACGTATACTGTCAATCCCTTACATCCTGACTCCCAACCCTTCATGTACACGTTTGCTACGTCTTCCCTTTTGGCATCGTCAGGAAAATTACAGGTTTTAGAGATGGAGTTGTCTATGAACGCTTGAATGGATGCCTGCATTCCTACATGTTCTTCAGGTTTTATATCTGAGGAAACTACAAAAGTATTTTTAATTTCTTCCGGAACACCTTCAACACCCTGACAGGTGCCTTTTTGTATTACCTGGTCTACTATTTTCTTTCTTTCCTCTCCGCTGACTCCTACCTTTTCCAAGGCTTCAATAAATTTAGGGCTTGTGTAAGTTAAAGTTAAGTTTTCTTCTTCTCCTGCCGCTTGATATACATTTCTATAATAAGCTAAAGCAAAAACAGGCTCACAACCATAACCTTCTACGCCTGCGACTGTAGAGATAGTTCCGGTAGGAGCAATGGTGGTCTGCGCCGCATTTCTTATTCCATACAGTTTTATTCCGGATGTTACCTTCTGCCAGTTAATTTCAGGTCTCCCAAAATCATGTTCATGCTCTGCAATTGGTTGAGGTGGCTGCCAAGTGATGTTTTCCGGATCGTAAATACTTCCTTTTATCTTCCTAAAAGATCCGCGCTCTTCAGCCAACATGGTAGAAGTCAACATACTGTGATATCTGATAAACTCAGTTATCTGAGAAGCAAATTCCTGACCCTTAACACTGCCATACCTAATTCCACCTGCATACATTGCATCTGCTAGACCCATAAACCCCAAGCCGATCCTTCTAGCATCAAGGGCGGATTCTTTTAGTTGAGGTACGCCAGGAACATATTTATTAGCGGATACTACATTGTCTAAAAACCTAGTAGATAATTCTACAGACTCTTGTAATAATCCCCAATCAATAGAGCCCTCAGCGTCAAGATGCTCAGCTAAATTTATCGATCCTAAACAGCAGTTCTCATAAGGTCCGAGCCACTGCTCACCGCAAGGATTTGTAGCTTTTAGTTCATAAAGATGGGGTACAGGATTATCTATATTTGCTGTATCTATGAAAAGTACTCCGGGCTCACCATTCTTGTATGCATTTTCTACTATCAAGTCAAATATTTCCCTGGCTTTTGGATTTTCTATGACTTCTTTGGAGCTTGGGTCTACTAGTTCGTAGTGCTCATCAGCTACCACAGCCTTCATAAACATTTCGGTTAAAGCTACAGAAATATTAAAATTGGCTATTTCACCTTCTTCTGACTTACACCTTATAAACTCTCTGACATCCGGATGATCCACCCTCAGCACAGCCATGTTCGCGCCCCTTCTCACCCCGCCCTGAGCGATCTCACCAAAAGCTTTGTCGTAAACACCCATAAAACCTATTGGTCCTGAAGCTTTGCCAAAACTACTTTTTACAACGGCGCCTCTTGATCTTAAGTCCGAAAAAGAAAAACCGTTCCCCCCTCCGAGCTGCTGTATCAAAGCTGCGTCTCTTAGAGTGGTAAAAATACCATCGGTCTTTTTACCCATATCGTCTGAAATTGGTAATACGAAACAAGCCGCTAGTTGACCTAAAGGAGTTCCGGCACCTGTGAATGTAGGTGAATTTGGAAAAAATCTTTTCGTGGTGAGAAGATTATAAAAATCCTGCTGAGTTTTTGTAATGTCTTTGTAGGGAGCGTCAGGTTCTGCTACAACTTTTACGATCCTATTAAACATCTCCTCTACTGTTTCTGAAGGTTTCCCTGATTCATCTTTTCTTAGGTATCTTTTTTCTAGTATTACTTTAGAGTTTTCGCTTAATATTATGTTTTTATTTCTGCCCTCCATCTCGCGTATCTTTTGTTGTCGAATTTTTAGAGATGTATCTTTTGTTGTTGTCGGTATGTCTTCCGGCATAAATTATTTTAGAACGAAAAAACCACCAAGCCTAATATTCTATAGGCCTAATTTTCTTGGCAGTTATTGCTCAGAAAAATATGTGGGCAGTGTATATTCATCAGAACATATATTTAGTTAAATTACAATGTAATATTTATTGTTATATTAAATATTGTGGTAAGAAACTTTACAGTTGGTAATAATAGTAAATACTTATAATATTTCTCAGCACAAATGGATAACAGTATTTAGTTGCCGTTACGGGAATATTTATTTACCTCTTAAAAAAGCGGGTATATCGTATTTGTTTTCCGGATCTTCGCCCAAGCTTGGCTTTCCCCAAGAATCCTTTTTTTCATCTTCGTCTTCCTTATCACTGCCATCGTAGTCTGAATCATCAAACGAAACGCTATCTTCCGGGAGACCGCTTACTCCTATAGGTTTAGATTCTTCAAAAGAGTCTTTTTTATATGTGGCCGGCTCAGGCCTCATACCTAATCTTGATCTTATATCTTCTGTATCAAATCCGGTTGCTATAACAGTTATCTTAATTTGCTCCGACATACTGTCATCGACAGTGGTTCCAAATATAATGTTAGCTTCCGGACTAGCGGCCTCTATAATGATCTTAGCCGCCTCATCTACCTCACTCATACTCATATCACTACCCCCAATGATGTTAAACAATATTCCGGTTGCTCCATCAATTGAGATATCTAATAACGGTGAGGTTATGGCTGCCTTAGCAGCAACCACAGATCTACCTTCTCCTGTTCCTATACCTATGCCCATCAAAGCGGTTCCTGCATTTTTCATCACTGTTTTTACGTCAGCAAAGTCAACATTGATCAAACCGGGCATGACTATTAGATCAGAGATTCCTTGCACACCTTGATTTAAAATGCTATCACTTAGCTTAAACGCTTCCAGTACCGGCATCTTCTCGTCAGTAATCTCCAATAATCTTTGGTTGGGAATGGTAATAAGCGCGTCAACCTCTCTTCCAAGCTCTTCGATCCCCTTTTCCGCATTAGACATTCTTCGAACACCCTCAAATGAAAATGGTTTGGTCACAACACCAATTGTAAGCGCTCCTAATTCTCTAGCGATCTTAGCGATCACAGGAGCTGCTCCTGTGCCTGTTCCTCCGCCCATACCTGCAGTGACAAAAATCATATCTGATCCTTCTAAGTTTGATTGAATTAACTCAGCATCTTCCTCAGCAGCTTTTCTGCCTAGCTCAGGGTCAGATCCGGCTCCCAAACCTCCGGTTAAGCTCTGACCAATAGGTAGTTTTATAAATGCTTTACTTATGGATAAGGCCTGAGCATCTGTGTTAACAGCAATAAACTCCACTCCGTTTATCTGTTGTGATTCGATCATGGAATTTATAACGTTACATCCAGCTCCGCCCACACCAACTACACGGATATTAGCGAATCTTTCAATCTCAGGTTTAATCTGCATATCAAATTTTATTTAGGGCAGGAAGTTCTTTAGTTTACTAAAGATTGTACTAATCTTACTAGATATATTACCGCGATTTTTCTCTAAAGACAATACAGAACCGCTTTTGTGAAGCTGCGCTCCGTATAAAACTGCGCCCACAGTTGCGGCTGATTGTGGACCTTGAATTTCATCTATCAAACCTGTTACTCCTGATGGTTTCCCGACTCTCACCGGGGTTCTCAACACACTGCCCACAACTTTTTCTACGCCGGCGGTCAGAGCGCCGCCACCGGTTACTACAGTTCCCGCAGGCAGCTTGCCTTTGAGATTTGCCTTAGTAATTTCTAAGGCTATGAGACTAAAAATTTCCTCCAGTCGGGCGTCAATGATCCTATAGAGTACTTTCTTGGGAATTTTTTCAGTTTCCAGATCAAACTCTGAAACATCAAAATCCTCATCTCTTATCTCTGTTTTACTCTTAGCATGGAGGGTAAACTCGTTGCTAAGTTTTAATTTAATGTTCTCCGCTTCTTCCATTCGAACTCTTAAGCCAACAGCTAAGTCATTTGTGATGTACTTTGCTCCTATAGGCAGCACAGAAGAGTGTATGGGGCTTCCTTCTAAATAGGCTATGATGGCGGTAGTACCTCCCCCAATGTCTACTAGCAGAGTCCCTAGCTCTTTCTCTGTGTCAGTGAGGGCAGCTTCGGCAGAAGCAATACCTGTATAGATCATCTCTTCGACGCTTACGCCCACTTGTTCTATGCACTTTGTTAAATTGATAATAGCAGTGGAAGAGCCGTGAATAATATTAGTCTCAACCTCTAACCTATTTCCGGTCATACTGACGGGATCTTTGATACCATCTTGTGAATCTACAATAAAATCTCTGGGTATAACGTGTATTATTTCTCTTGATGAGGGTAACGAAATGGCTTGTGCAGCCTCTGTCACCCTAGCCACATCCTCATGAGAGATCTCAGAACTCAAATGAGGAGAAACAGCCACTACGCCATGTGAATTCCTGGTTTCTATGTGACTGCCATTGACTGTCACAAAAGCTGAAGACACAGAAACTCCTGCCATTCTCTCAGCTCTCTCTAAACTGTGTGCAATTGCTTCTACGGCACCGTCAATTTTACTGACAAAACCTTTTTTTATGCCTTTTGATAAAACGTTTCCTGAAACACCAATGACTGACACTCTTTTATCGCTAACAACAGCTACGGTAGTAGCTATTTTTGTAGAACCAACATCTATCCCAGTTATTATTCTTTCTTTAGCCATAAAGCAGAGAGTTTACTTAAATAATACTATAACTTTATCATATCTAATATCAATACGCCGTACTTCCTTGTCTTCTACCTCTGACTCTTTTATCAAGGCAGCTACGGTTTTTAGGGCTTCGCTTTTATTTTTATCGTTACCAATCAAAACCTCCGGACCGTCTTCCAGATAAAGATGCACATGTTTTGGCGAAAAGCTCATACTGCTAACCCTCACTTCTTCTTCAACAAACAGTTTCGTAAGTTCTAAGTATATGGGAACAAGGTTTTTGTCGATAAAAAGACCAATTTTTATATCCTTATCATATTTGATTTTAGGCAGCTCCTGATTACCGGGGTCAGTGTAACCTAGTACATACCCATCCTCATCAACAAAAAAGTATTCATCAGCATTACGGTAAATAATGGCAATAGGAGTTCTCTCTTGCACTGTTATGTTTAGGGTTGAAGGAAAAGATTTTTTAATGTGATAAATTTTTGCTCCCAATAAATTACTTTCCAGCTTCTCTACCAAAGATTTTTTATCAAATTTTAAAATGTTTTTACCCTTAGCATTGCTTTCGGCAATTAATTTTATATCTGTGGGATTAACAAACTCACGAGTACCACTTACATTAATGTATTTGATACTGAAAAAAGGCGAAAATAATATTAGGTATGAGATTCCCCCCACTGTAAAAACAACTACTAACGCTTTAATGGCAAAAACTATCCTAGGAATGTACTTCCGAGTCAAGTATTTAACTTTAGTTATTTTTCGCTTCCTTATTCTTTTTGTTTTTTTAGATGACTTTGACAACTTCATCAACAATTAACCTGGCGGAATTTAAACTCTTTTCAAATGGTTTTTTGTAAGTATACTGCTTTCTATTCTCTAAAACTTCTTTTATAACTTCCAAGAAGTATTTTTCATCTTTTATCTTATCTTCCGGTACAACTTCAACTAGGCCTAGATCTTTCACCACCTCGGCATTTTTATTTTGTTCATTGTGCGATGCCCAAGGTATAGGTACTAAAATTCCGGGTTTTCCTAAATGCATTATTTCATAGCACGTATGAGCTCCTGCTCTTGAAATAATAAGGTCAGCAGCGTTAAAGGCATCGCCTATGCTATCAGAATAAATAAATTTTCTTAAATAGTAAGAGCCCTCAACCTTAGTCTTAAACTTGTCATACTCTGCTTCAAGTTTTGCAAAATCATTATATTTTGAGTGGTCTCCCGTTTGGTGTATGACATTAGCAATCTTAAGTAAATCCTCTAATATCTTTAGTACGGCTGTATTTATAATATGAGACCCTGATTTACCTGCGGTGATGAGTATTGTAGGTTTTCTATTTTCGATATTAAATTCTTTTTTGTTGTGTTGAAATATTTCTTCCCGTAAGGGTAACCCTGTCATAATAGATTTATTTTTAGGTAAGTATTTAAGAGATTGCGGCCAAGTATACAAAACCTTTTTTGCAAACACGCTAATTAATCTGTTGGCATACCCTGTAACCACAGTTTGCTCATGAGAAACTGAGGGTATTCTTAAGATCCAGGCTGATATAACAACGGGAACAGCTATATACCCGCCAAATGAAAGGATAGCTTCAGGCCTAAGCTTTTTTAGTAGAAAAAATGCTTGTACAAAACCGCAAGGTATTTTAAGTATTCTTATAGGATTATATGTTTTATAAAACTTACCTGCTTTTAGCTCATAGAAGGGAATGTCCATACCTGAAATCTCCTTGAACTCAAGTGAGGGGTTACTACTTCCGGCTAAAGAGTGTTTGTGACCAAACCAAGATATTTCCAACTTTGGAAATCTTCTTTTCAACTCCTCTATCACGGGAAGTGCTGAGCTATGGTGACCGCCTGTAATGACAATTCGATCCATCAATTAAAATTCTAACAGAAAATACTAATCTTTGACTTGCTTTTGAATATTTCTTAGAACACCCAAGCCGGTTAACGTAAATATCATACTTGAGCCGCCGTATGAAATTAGGGGTATAGGCATACCTGTTAAAGGAATTAACTTTGTCATGGCAGCAATGTTAATAAAAAACTGTAAACCTATCCATGAAGTAATTCCTGTGGCTAACATTCGACCCAACATATCAGGAGCTTTTTTAGAGATGCGCAGTCCTAGATATATTAAATACCCAAAGACTAATATCACTATTGACGTCCCCATAAACCCAAACTCCTCACCAATGATAGCGAAAATTGAGTCTGAGGCCACTTCCGGCAAGTATTGATACTTCTGCCTAGACTGCCCAAAACCCAAACCAAATATTCCTCCGGAACCTAAGGCAATGAGAACTTGCTTGATGTGGTATCCCGCCTCGTACCCGCTACCTGATGTAATCCCCAATAACGTCAGTAACCTAGCTCTTCTATATTCCGTTGTTAAAGTAAGTATGATGCCCAGAGCTCCAATGATCGGCGTAGAAATTATAATTGGCCAGATAGGATAGTCCGATACAAAATACAACACACTTCCTATCATGAAAACTAACACAGCTGTTGACATATTTGGTTGTAGTAACAATAAAAATGAAAATATTATAGTGGTAACTAAATAAACTATAAAAGGATCTAATTCCGGATTCTTGATTTTTTCGAACTTACTCAACTGAGTTGATAAATAAAGTATGATGGCTAGTTTTGCAAGCTCGCTGGGCTGCAACCCTAACACTCCAAAGTACGGTAGTGCCGGCAATGGCTCCGGATTAAAGTAAAACCACCTGCTGGCACCGTTTATACAAGGCGCAAATAGAATTCCTACGGATTCAGGATTTCGGCATAATACCAATCCGATAAAACCCAAAAACATTAAAAATCCTATACTTATGACAAATAAAACAAAAGAGATAGTTTTAAGCCTTTTATAGTCGAAATTAGAAAAAAAGATAAACCCTACCAAACCTGCCAGTATCCATGCCGACTGTAGAAACACAAACCTAAACGGGTTCCCAAAAGTGGACTGGGCGTAGTAGGCGGTTGAATTGTAAATTATGAACAATCCAAACACTAACAAAGAAAAGATGACTATCAACAAAGATCTGCTTTCTTTTACGTTACCGGATTTCATATGTAGTTTCTCTTGTTTCTTTTACTTACGTACTGCTAATTGAGGCACCTAAACTAGATAGTTTTTCAAAAAAGTTTTCGTATCTAACAAACATAGCGTCTATACCTATTAATTCACTTTTACCATCTGCACTAAGAGCGGCAATTACCAACACCGAATCAAATCTATTGTCGTTCATGTTAAGTCTGGCTCCTCTAAGCTTCACCGGACCATTAACTTCTACAGAAGACATAGGCTCTCCTAAACTCTCATAGTCGTAAGATTCATCGCTAATAACGCACTGATAACCTACTTCTGAGGGCTTTTTTAGATTGATATTAGCTCCCATACGGTTTAGGTCTTGCACAAATCCATATCTATCCATATAAATAGTGTCATTTATGCAGCTTTCTCCGTGCCCAAAACATAAAAGTAAGGTAGCAAACGGTAACCAATCAGCCAAAAAACCGGGCGAGGGTGCGCTTTCCAAGCGTAAGGGTTTAAACTCCTCACCGCCATACCACACACATAATTTTTCCCTATCATACTCAAACCTTGCTCCCATATTGGTTAGAAAATTCACAAAAGATGTTAATTGCAGTCTTTTTATACCTTTGATGGTGATGCTGCCTTTAGTCACCAAAGCGGCGGTGGCAAAAGCAATAGTCTCAATATTGTCAGGTTGTACTTCAAAATAACCACTGGAAAACACATTTCTACCAATTACCCTGATCTTTCTTGGTTCGATCCTTTCAACCTCTCCACCAATAATATTTAGAAACTCTATTAGATCATCAAGCTCACTCTCTTCTGCGGCATTGCTTATTACGGTTTGTCCCGGGGTAAAAACAGCTGTCAGCAGGGCATTGGCAGTCCCCATATGAGTACTGATTTTAAAGCTTATATTTCCGCCATACTGTTCCTTCGCTTCGATATGAATGCTGTCTTTATCAGCTTCGACCTCGTTTCCAAGTGCTTTCCAAGTGTCCACCCATCTGTTTATAGGGTATGGTCTGGTGGGCGTATTTATGGTCTTGGGTAAAACAGCCTTTCCAAACCTAAACAATAGTGGTCCGGCCAACAAGGTGGAAAATCTGGTTTCTGAACCTAGCTCCTGAGGTACAACATGAGTACTTATAGTAGAGCCATTGATACTGAGTTTATTGTCTCCAATCCAGGCTATGGTACCTCCAATGGCTTGAATTATGGTAATAATAATATCTATGTCCGATGTCCTGGGAACATTTTCCAACACCACATCCTCATTTGAAAATAAAGAGGCTGCTAAAAGATTTACAGCCGAGTCTTTACTGCCGGCCGGTTTTATTGTGCCTTCCAGTTGGTGAGCCCCCTCTACAATATAAGTAGACATATCAACTTAAAATAACAAGTAAAAGAGAATTTACTACCACTAAAATGGCCACGATGATAGTTATAATGAATACAATCTTCTCCAAGCCCCTACGCGACCGGTAAAAACCAATAGAGCTGCCAATACCGGAGGCAAAACCGCCGCCTTTGGACTGAATCAATACCAAACCTACAATGACCAAGGATAAAACTATGTGTATTGTTTGTAATAATCTGTACATAACTATCTCTTTCTATTGTCGCAAATCCATTTAAAAAAGGTCATTAGAACCGCAATGAGCAGGGATGAGAAAATTAATGACCAGGTGACATTTAAGCTTTTTGATGGTAGCACAAACCCAAAAAACATCAACTCAGATATGGTGGTGGGTCTTAGGCTAAAAAAGGGTATGAATAAAGTTAATACATAGTTAGTGATGGCGGTTAGCAAAAAACTCATAAATAAATAACCTGTCCCTTCATGAGGTAAAGAGATCAAGACCAGTAATGGGCGCATGAACAAATACAAAAATGTCATTGCCATAGTAAAAAGAATAAGAGAACTGGGATGACTAAACTCAAATGTCCCGATCACATATTGAGTTATGTTTAGGGAGATGGTTATAAACAGAGCTAGTCTTATAATTGATTTAATCACCTGATTATTATACTTTAATTTTTTTAAGTCTTAAACGATGGTGATAGATTTGGGCAAATCTGTGAGCTTCATCTCTTAACCTCATAAGAAGTTTCAATCCCTCGTTTGTTTCCGGCAGATCTATGTCACAAAACTCTCCATTTTCCTTATAAACTATGGTCTCTTTCCTTTTTACAAAGCCGATTATTGGTATTTTAACACCCAAATCTGATAATACTTCCAACCCGGCAGAAACTTGTCCCTTTCCCCCATCCAACACTATCAGATCGGGTAGATTCCAGGTAAAATCTTTTTCTTTGTCTCCTACACCTCTTTTGATCCTCCTGGCTAAGACCTCTTTCATCATAAACACATCATCCGGTTGGTCTTTTTGTCTGATCTTAAATCTTTTATAATGACTTTTTTGTATTTTCCCTTCTAAACTGACAACCATAGAGCCTACAGCCTCTTTGCCAGAAATGTTCGATATGTCATAACATTCTATGTGCAAAGGATCGCTTTCCAGGATAGGAATACCCTCCTTTAGATCTTTTATAGCCCTAGCGGCAATGTCTTCCAGCAGATTTGGGTTGTCCATGTACTGATCAGCTGTTTTGAAACTTGTTCGTACATATTTGAATCTTTTCAGCGTGTCCCGATGATGCGCAGCAAGCTCATAGTTCCTATCTTGGGAAGCTTTTTTCATCAGCTTCTCATAATCTTTAATAATGCTAGAGCTTTTTCCTGATAAGAATCTCTTCAATCTCGTGATCTCTTTTTGGGCTTGCTTGAGATCCGTTCCTGCTAAGCAAGGAGCCGGACAGAGTCCTAAATGCCCATAAAGACATGGCTTATCCAGTCTTTGATACCGGGCAAATTTTGTAGGAGAACAGTCTCTAAAGGGAAAGATCTTTCTCATAGTCCTGAGAATTTGCCTTGTAGTGTAACTATTTGTATATGGGCCAAACTTGATATCACTTGTTTTAAGATCTGTTTTCCTGGCGGTAATGACCTTAAAAAGCTTGGTTTTTTTACCTGCTACAGTAAGACTGTCTGTTCGAATAACAATAAATAAATGAGTTTTGTCATCTTTGTGAACTATGTTGTATTTAGGCCAGTGTTTTTTTATCAGTTCCGCCTCTAGTATTAAAGCTTCAAGTTCTGTGTCTGTCAAAATTATTTCCAAATCTGTTATTCTGCTTACCAATACTTGAGTTTTTGGCTCTAAAGTGAGTTTTTTCTGGAAGTAAGACGAGACTCTGCTCTTTAGATTTTTAGCCTTCCCAACATAAATTACTTTCCCATTCTTATTCTTGAATAAGTAAACACCGGAGCTTCTAGGCAAATCCTTAACTTTAGTGCTCAGCTCTTCGTTCATGGGCTAATTTTAACATCACGTTATTAAGATGTGTTGTAAAATGGTTATTATGAAACGATTACTTGTTTTTTGTTTATTATTACTTACATCAGCGGTTACCTCAGACCATGTGTTGTCAGCTGATGAATTCAAAACTGAGTTTGATGTCACTTACGATTCAAAACAAAACGGAGAAACCCAAGTCACTCAAGATATCACCATCACTAATCTTAAAGACGATGTTATTGCCACAAACTACTCGTTAACACTTAAGCAAATGCTTATATATGACTTACAAGCCACTGACCAAATTGGACAAATGGAAATCATAAATGAACAAGACAACGATACAACTTCCATAAAAGTTTTATTTAACGAGAACATTATAGGTAAGGATCGAAGCAACAACTTCACTCTTAAGTACAAAACAAAAGACATTGCTACTAAGATTGGCGAGATCTATACGGTTAGAGTCCCAAAAATAGCCGACCTTGACATTATCCGGGAATATAAAGTAAGGCTTATAATTCCAAACTCATTTGGACCGAATATATTTATCACACCGGAACCCAAACTTCTAAAGGAGGAAGATAATCGAACAGAGTACACGTTTACTAAAGAGGTTTTAGAAAATAAAGGAATCTCAGCCAGCTTTGGAGAATACCAGGTTCTTAATTACAAACTCACATATCAACTGGAAAACAAATCGTTCTTAGCAAATATACAGGAGATCGCTCTCCCTCCTGATATAGAGCATCTACAACAGATCCGATACAAAAAAATCTCTCCTGAGCCTTACAAAGTGCACCAAGACAGTGACGGAAATCTATTGGCTCAATATTCTCTAAAACCTAGATCCAAGCTCGAGGTTGAGCTTACCGGTTCCGTGAGATTAATGGGAAGACAAATCAATCCTGAGCTGGGGGGACAGTTCAGTGAGATACCAAAAGAATTAATAGAAAAGTACCTAGGTGCTGAGAAGTATTGGGAAGTTGATGATCCTATGATCCAAAATTTGAAAAACAAGATATTCGATAAAGAATTAAATGTTTCACAAAACGCACAACTCATTTATACGTTTGTGGTAAATAGCCTGGATTATGATTTTGATGTCATTCAAAAAGATTATCTTGAGCGTAGTGGCGCCTTAAAAGCGTTGAATAAAGAGGCACCGGCCGCCTGCATGGAATTTACTGATCTGTTCATTACCATGGCCAGATCAGCCGGCATACCTGCCAGAGAACTGAACGGTTACGCTATTAATGTTTATCAAAACGTTAACTTACCATTGTCCATAAAGCTCAAGTCCGGAGATTTTCTACACTCTTGGCCGGAGTACTATGATCCAAATTTTGGATGGGTACCGGTTGATCCTACCTGGGGAAACACATCCCAACTGGACTTTTTCTCAAAACTGGATAACAGCCACTTTGCTTTTGTCATCAAAGGGTTAACTTCGGAGTATCCGCTACCGGCCGGGTTTTACAGGTCAGATGATAGTAAAAAGCTCGTAGAAGTTGATATATCAGAAAACGGAGACGAGGCTGATTTTGGGCATTTTGTCAGCCTTTATAAGAGATTCACCATAAATCCTTTGTATTTGGTGACAGGTTATAGAAAGTATTACGCCAAAAACGAGGGAGGAACTTACATTTATAAGCTTGAGGGGGAAACGCTGCTACCGTTCCAAGTAAAAACTCTGAGCTTGCCTAAAAAACGGGATGTATTAAGATTCGAAGATCTGAATGGAGAGCTGCATACCCAAAATATTATTTTTACTGATAAAAATCCCAGAAGATATTTGATCAATCCTTGGGCGGCTATTTTTTCGCTTTTCTTAGGGCTTGGGCTGTGTGGCTTTGCTTACTACTTCTTAGTTGTTCGAGGGTACCGGCAAAAACTACTTCACCACCTTCGGACCCGCCTTCAGGACCTAAATCCACGACGTAATCGGAGTTAGAAATTATATCAAGATTATGTTCGATTATTACTACTGTGTTACCACGGGCAGTAAGTCTTTTTAATATACTTATAAGTCTTTCCAGGTCCGCAAAGTGCAGCCCGGTTGTAGGTTCGTCCAATATATAAAGCGTGCTTCCGGTTGATCTTTTTGAAAGTTCCAGAGCTAATTTAACCCTCTGTGCTTCTCCACCGGATAAAGTAGGCGCCGGTTGCCCTAGTTTAATATAACCTAAGCCAACATCGAATATGGTTTGTATTTTTCTTTTTATGGAGGGTATGTTCTCAAAAAATCTCAAGGCCTCCTCTACGGTCATATTTAGTACATCACTTATGTTTTTACCTTTATAATAAATCTCTAGAGCTTCTCTGTTATAACGCTTTCCTTCACACACCTCACAGCTTACGTAAACATCCGGCATGAATTGCATTTCTATTTTTATCTGTCCTTCACCACGGCATGCCTCGCACCTACCGCCCTTAACGTTAAAACTAAACCTTCCCGGCTTATAACCTCTTACTTTAGCTTCCTCCGTTTTAGAAAAAAGGTCTCTGATATGATCAAATGTTTTAGTATAAGTAGCGGGGTTTGATTTTGGTGTTCTACCAATAGGACTTTGATCTATAGCAATTACTTTGTCGATGTTTTCTGCTCCGTCCAATCCGGTGAAAGCTTCCGGTCTTTCATCGTTTTTTAGACCGTAAGCTTGTCTTAAAGCTCTATGAAAAGTATCCATTACTAAAGTTGACTTGCCGCTTCCCGAAACACCCGTCACGCAAGTGAATTTTCCTAATGGTATCTCAAAATTGATCTTTTTTAAATTTCTGCCCTCAGCTCCTTTAATAATTATTGTTTTTCCGGAAACTTTCTTTTTCACTTTATGGTTTGACTCCTCTTCCAACAACTTCTGAAACTTAAATTCTTCCTTTGCCCCATTCGTGCCTACTTTCTTTTTTCCGGATAAATATTGCCCGGTCAGAGAATCTTTATCATTTATTATTTCACTAGGAGTACCTTTGGCCACTATTTCACCGCCATGCTCCCCTGCTCCGGGACCAAAGTCAATTATATGATCAGCCTCAAGTATGGTATCCATATCATGTTCGACAACTATTACCGTATTGCCAAGATCTCTGAGATGCT
>CBFDCV010000019.1:0-15809 GCA_965603395.1 uncultured candidate division WWE3 bacterium | reverse complement strand
TAAAAAGTCAACGTAGATTTTTAAAAACCCTTTAGAGTGAACCTTGCCGTCAAAGATAGAGTAATTATCACTTTCCATGGCTTTAATATAGCTGGGGTGGATTTTTATAAACTTATGAACATCTTCAATAGTATAGTTATTCTTCAATCTTGCTGATTTCAATGTTTTACCTATGCTCTTCATGATTTATTGGGCAGGAATTAAAAATCTTTTTGATCTTCCTCTTCTACAACACCGTCTTCAAACTCATCAAAATCCTCTACGGCCGCACTGTCGGGCAGCGTGTCCGTTAATACTTCCCTTGCTCTGCTTCCCTGCGAGGGACCTACAATGCCGTTTTTCTCTAACTCATCGATGATACGGGCAGCTCTGGCGTAACCGACAGACAGTCTTCTTTGCAACAACGAAGCTGAGCCCTTCCCGGCAGAAATAACAATTTGCGCCGCCTCATCATAATAAGGATCTGTTTCTTCACCACCAGCGGCCACACTTTTACCTCTACCGTCATCTGCAGGTGTAGTAAATATTTCTTCCTTGTAATCGGGAGGAAATCCCTGGCTCTTTAAAAACTCAACAACATTATTTCTTTCATTTGGCTTAATAAAGGCGCCCTGCAGTCTTGTGGGAGTCGGTTTGTCAGGAGGTATGAAAAGCATGTCTCCACTACCCAGCAATTTTTCAGCCCCTTGCTGATCGATAATAATCCTTGAATCATGCATACCGGCCACTGCAAAAGCAATTCTACACGGTATGTTTGCTTTTATGAGCCCTGTAATTACGTTGGCTTGTGGTCTTTGCGCTGCTAAAACTAGATGAATTCCTGTTGCTCTGGCTAGTTGGGCTAAACGCACAACATGTTTCTCTAAGGAAGTTGGGTCAGCCAGCATGATCTCAGTAAATTCGTCTACGATTATGACTATGTAGGGCATGGCCTGAAAACCTGATTTCTCGTTGTAAGCTTGAATATTTGATACTCTTGTACTCTCAAACATTTTAAAACGCCTAATCATCTCCCTAACCGCCCAACTAAACACAGCTACTGCCTGCTCTTTTTCTATGATCAAGGGTGCATATAAATGTGGAATATCCTCATAAACCTTCAACTCGACTCTTTTTGGATCGACTATTATAAATTTAACCTCTTGGGGCGTGGCTCTATAAAGCAGCGATAATATAACATTATGAAGAAATATTGACTTTCCGGAGCCGGTTTGCCCAGCCACGAGTAAGTGCGGCATTTTCCCTATGTCATAAATATGTGTTACTCCACCAACATCAGTACCTAATACAATAGCTAGCTTAGATTTGACAGATTTCATTGGCTCAGAAGTAATGAGAGATTTGAAGTCTACAATAGCTCTAACTTTGTTCGGGACCTCAATGCCAATTAAAGCTGTGCCTGCTATAGGTGCTTCGATTCTTACCTGACCTGTAGGAGAGGATAAAGAACGTGCCAAATCATGTTGCAAGTTAGAGACTCTGTTAATTCTTACACCGGGGGGTGTGTCTAACGCGTATTTTGTTACTGTTGGCCCCACCTGCACGTCCACCACCCTAACTCCGGATACACCAAAAGAGTGTAAAGTATCCGTAATAATCTTTTTATTAGCCTCAACGTCTCCGGTATCAGGTGGTCCGCTGGAACTATCTTCTAATAAATCTACGCCCGGAAGTTTCCATACTTTATCCGGAGGTGGTAAATTCCCCGTCCCTATGCCTTCTAAACCCGACCCAACTCCAACAAGAACCCCATCTAAAGCAGTCGCCGGTTCGGATATGGTTGGTATAATTTCAAACTCCGATTCCTTAACAGCCTCTTTCTTGTCACCCTCTTTAGCGAAAGGAATTTCCGGTTGTTTTACGCTCTCAGCTTCCCCATCTCCAACCTCACTCATACCTTCCTGCATTTCAATTTGATCTTCCGATCTCTTCTTAAACTTAAAAATATTACCGGTTTTAATATAATTATTAAAAAACTCAATACCATCATCAATCGAAACGTTAAGAATCAAAATTATAGCTATCACCCCCAAAGCCAAAAGAACAAATACGGCGCCATAAACACTAATCATGCTTTTTAAAGTTGTAGCTACCGTAAGACCCACAATACCGCCTCCTCCACCATCCAAAGCTATCTGCTGAGCTTCCTCGCTTGAGATAAAAAGGTGGAAAAAGCCTGCTATTGTTATCATCAATGCCACCAATCCAAACACAATTCTCACATCTTTGATTCTGTTTTTGAAAGCATCAATAAACAGTAAGCCCGAAATAGCAGTGATAAGGGGGAACACAATAGAGGAGTGCCCAAAAGCTTTTCTTAATATAAGCTGTATCTTGGCATTTATGAAATAATCGGGTGCAGCAAAGGAAATTAACGCTAATACGGAAAAGAGCAACAACCCCACCGCCATAATGGACCTTAAAGTACCGGGGTTGACATTAAAACTTACTTTAAATTTCTTTTTTCTGCCTCTCTTGGCCATTGTTCCTATATTATCAGGGTTTAGATAAAAATGGAATGTGTTATAACTAAAGGATTCCTACGTGTTCTCTTATACAGAAATTTTTGTAAATCTTTTTCTATCTTATGCTTAAGTTCACCCCACTCAACTACATTTTTTCCATTCTTTTCTATAATTTTATTAACTCTATCTTTTGCTTCACCCATAAGAGCCTTTGACTCTTTTACATAAATGAAGCCACGGGTAACTATATCTACTTTTCCTATCACTTTTCTGTCTTTTTGAGACACAGGTATGACCACCACCAAAACACCGTCCGAAGCCAGCTGTTCCCTATCCTTGATAACTATCGAACTTACACCTACTCCATCAATGTATAGATCGTTGACTTCAAGGCGCTTACCTAATCTAGCCCTACCATGGATAAACTCAACTACATCCCCTTCCAATAACTCAAACACTCGATTCTTATCAACCCCCATACCTCCTATCATATTGGCATAGGCGTGAATGTGGGTGACCCCTCCACCTATAGGAATGTAATACTGGGGTTTAACTAACGAGGCTACTTTAGATAGCTCACCCTTGTGACCGTGCCCTGAGATGTGCAAATCATCCCGATCATGATGATCTACCACCTCCGCACCTGCTAAAATCAAACCGGACGCTACTCTTTCCACGTCAACATCTACGCCCGGGGGATTAGGTTCGGAGGAAAAAATGACGATGGCACCTTCCTGTAAAGAAAGATCTCTGTGCTCCCCTAAACTTAACCTATCCAAAGCTGACCCACTCTGCCCGAAACATCCGGCAATAATGTAAACTAGTTTGTCTTGCGGCATATCCCTGGCCTTACCAAGGCTCACAAAGTGCTCGTCACCAAATGGAAGATAGCCAAGGTTTTTTGCAATAGATATAGACTGGTCTATGGATCTCCCTGTAGGAACAACCTTCCTTCCGGCTTTACCGGCCGCCTCTATGATCTGATACACTCTGGCAATATTGGACGAAATGGTAGTAATAAATACCTGTTGGTGAGGATATTTTCTAAAAATGTTGGGAAAAGTGTCGTTCAAACTGCTTTCCGAATTAACAAAACCCTCAGCCCTCGAGCCCAAACAGTCAGAAGCCAAACACAAAACTCCTTTTTCTCCATAGGCAGCAATGGTCTCAAGGTCAATCACCGGATCAATGACAGGAGAATTATCAATCTTAAAATCGGCCATATGCATCATCAAGCCCTCCGGAGTATCAATGGCAATTCCTAAAGAATTTGGCACCGAGTGATTAACGTTAAAGGCTGAGATTTTAAACGGACCTAGCTCAACTTCTCCAACAGTCTCATCGAATAAATGAAATTTTGTACCTTCCTTGAGAGATTTAAAAGCTTTTTCATCCAATTGAGACTTAATATATTCTTGAGTAAGTTTATTGGCGTAAATTGGGACGTTTAATTGTTGTAATAGGTAAGGTACGGCGGCAAAATGATCAGCATGAGCATGGGTTATAAATAATCCTCTCACTTTGTGAGAATTTTCCAGTAAATAGGACATATCAGGAACAATGAAGTCCACACCAAAATCATCGCCCTCCGGAAAGCCTATACCAAAATCAACAGCTATTATGTCATCCCCATATTCGTAAATAGTCAAATTCTTGGTAACACCATCACCAATGGCTATAAATTTTAGTGTTTTTTCCCCTGAAAACGATTTACCATGTTTACTTTTAGTATTTTTGAATTTCTTGGACATCTACTAAGTCTATCAGAATAGCATTGGTTGAGCATCATCCTGATTGCTATTTATTGCTAAACTGCTGCTTCCTTTCTTTACATCCTCTAGTACTGAGGGAATTTTCAAAAAATCTTCTTCCAAGCTTTTGAGCATGCCGGGATTTCTTAAACCTGCTGCCGGATGATATACGGGGTAAATGTAGTATTTTTCTGCTTTTAGCAACTTTCCCTTGTTATTAGAGATGGTACCTTCTTTGTAAAAGTAATGCATAGCAAACCTACCCAGTGTAACTATAAGAAGTGGGTTCATTGTTTTTAGCTGAAGGGACAAGTAGGGTGCGCAGGCTCTTATTTCATCAGGCATGGGGTCTCTGTTTCCGGGAGGTCTGTGTTTGATTATATTACCAATCCACACATCTTCTCTTTTGTAACCGATTCTCCCTAGTAAATTTTCCAGTAATTTACCGGCACGCCCCACAAACGGTCTACCTGTTTGGTCTTCCACAGCACCGGGAGCTTCGCCTATAAATACTAAAGGGGAATTAATATTCCCTTCTCCGGGGACGCTGTTGTTGGCCTCTTGATATAGACGGCATTTCTTACAGTTAATAACATTCTTCTCAATTTGTGACATCAAGGCGTCTTTGTTCATTCGATCAATTCCAGACTAAATAGAGTATTAAGTATTTTCATTGTGATTCTTCTTTTTCCTCTTTGATAGATTCTCTCTGCAAGAAAGTAGGCTTCCCTAAATGACATCCAATAGTGTTGATCAAATTGGGACTGTGTGATGTCCAATTTCTCATCCTCGCACTGTAAAGCAACAAAAAAATATACTTTCCCCAACATGGTGATTTCTTTCCCTCGGTCATCAATCAAAGCTGCAATTTGGTGCCTGCCCGGCTTAAACTCCATTTGGTCCAGGTCTACATATTGAGCTAATCCATAATCGATCTTATCGGCAAAATCCTCCCCCATTTCTTCCTGCGCTACTCTCGGTAATGTTTTATTAGCTTCTTCTTTGTTATTGATTCCGCCTTGTGGTATTTGCCACAATTTATAATCCTTTTTATATACCATAAGGATCTTTTTATTCGATATTAAACACATCACAACTCCGGGACGGAATCCCTCCTGTCTGTACTTATCCAGCTGTTCTAAATTTGGCATATTCATATGTTACTGAGGAAGATAATACTTTAGGTTGTCAGCTGTCAAATGAACTTGTTGAGCAGAACCTTCAACGATCTGTTTTGCTACTTTCCTGCAAATAGCTTCTAAGGTTCTGCTTAAGCTCCTAATACCGGTATCATAACCAAAAGGACGTACTATAGCCGGCCATAAATCATTATCAATGACTAGTTCACCTGTCTTTAAACCTGACTTTTCAAAAATCTGAGGCAGAAGATAATCTCTAGCAATAATTAGTTTTTCATCATCGGTATAGGCCGGCATCTTTATTACCTCCATCCTATCCATCAAAGCTGTACTTATGCTGCCTGTATTATTAGCTGAACAAATAAACAATACTTCCGAAAGATCTACCGGGAAATCTACATAGTGATCTCTGAACTCATGATTCTGATTTGGGTCAAGTATTTCCAGTAAAATAGCCATGATATCGCTTAGTAAACCTCTTTCTCCGCTAGCCTTATCTATCTCATCTAATAAGATAACCGGATTTCTTACCTGAGATTTTATTAAAGATTTTACTATTTGTCCCGGCTCAGCCTCAGGGTACGATTTGCTTCTTCCTCTAAGCTCCAAAGTAGTACCAATTCCTCCCATGGCAATTCTAATAAATTCTCTTCCCAAAGCTTTAGATATGGACATAGCCAAAGTAGTTTTCCCCACACCCTGCAAACCAACAAAAAGCAGTACCGGAGTCTTAGCAAACATATCTCCACCTCTTTTTTTAATAAGGATAAGTGTAGACAGATATTCTGAAATTCTTTCTTTTACATACCCCATACCGTGATGGGTAGAATCCAAAAGTTGCTTAGTTTGCTCCAAATCTAAGGTGTCCTCAGTCCTTTTATCCCAAGGAATTTGTGAAATAATTTCAATATAACGGGACAGAATATCAAACTCGGAAGAATAATGACCAAGCTGGGCCATCCTGTTTAATCTTCGTACCATTCTTTCCAGCCTATCTTTGAGCAGGGGAGGAAGACCGGGAATACCTTCAATAGTTTTTGATAAAATTTCTAACTCTTCGAAAATATATTGATCTTTATCCTGTACTTGAACATCATTATCACTCACGATTATTCCTAATGACAAATTTTGTGGGGTCTAAAGCGTTTATGTCTTTCACAGACTCTATAAAATCATGAGGCGGAGAGTAGATTTCGATCATTTCCTGTAGTGGATTAACACTGCTGTCTAAATTTACATAAAGTAACTGACCTTCTTTTGGAACCTCAGTATTTTCAATCCTAAACTTTGGGTGGTGAGATATATTTTTTGAGATTCCTTCCCATGATTCCATAACCTCAGTCAGCATTTCTTCTTTTTGAGACATCACTAGCGCATCCCCCAATTTCTGAATATACCAACCCTCTTTGACCACGTCCACAAATGTCTCATCGGCGGACTCATCGTCTTTTAGAAATAGGACGGAGGTGAGGTGCCAAGTTCCCTCCTCTTTACCACCGATAAGTATGAACTTACCTTCAATAAACCCTTCTAGGTCCGTAAGTATGCTCTCACCGCCTGTATTAGCAAAAAAGCTTTTGTGAAAACCAAGTGCGTCGCTGCCAAAAATGTAAAAATAGTTTCCGTAAGGAATGTATTTAGTGTAGTCCTCATCAACTAAATCTATGTTGCTTTGAGGCAAGTCCAAATCCAAAGAATTTGGATACACAACCCCCTGTGTAGCCTCTTCCGGCGGTGCTTGAGACTCCTTAGACGCCTTTTTGGCTTTTGACATAGTAAAAAGTATAACAGCAACGGAAAAAAGACCTGCCAACAATACAAATGAAAAAGCCACCAACAGTTTTTTGCTAAGGTGGATGTTCTTAAGATGGATGTCCTTAATATTAAAACTCTTTTTTTCTCCTTTTGTTTTCTCAGGATTGAATTTTAAAACTTTTAATTTAAAGGGGTGATCTCGTTTGACCAAACCTTCTCCCAGTTTGTGACCACAAGACGAACAAAAATACAAGGCATCGTCTTTAATAGGCTGGTTGCAGTTAGGGCAGATTCTTTTCATCTACCAAATTTTACCATCAATTATATCTCTTGTTAGGTCTTTTACCTCTATCATTTCTAGGGCGTCCCCTTCCTCTATCCGGTCTTCCCCTACCCCTATCTCTACTGCTGTCTCTATTGCTATCTCTATTAGTATCTCTATTGGTATCTCCACCGGGTTCTAAGATCTTTTTGGAGAGGCTCATCTTTCCATCTCTAGAAACATCTAAAACCTTAACTTTAACCTCATCTCCGGCTTTTATGACCTCATCGATTTCGGTCACAAAGTCATTAGAGATTTCACTTATGTGCAGTAAACCAACTTTTCCGGGTAAAAGCTCTACGAAAGCTCCAAAATCAACTACCTCCTGTACTATTCCGTCGTAAACTTCGCCTGCTTTCACATCTTTAACCAGGTTTTTTACAATTTCTGCCGCCTCTTGCGCCTTATCTTTATCTGTCGAAGAAACTACTACAGTACCGTCCTCATCGATAGAAATCTCAGTCCCGGTTCTTTCTTGTATTTCCCTGATTGTTTTACCTCCTGAACCAATAACTATACCAATTTTTTCCGGCTCAATTTTCACGCTGGCTGTCTTGGGAGCATATTCAGAAACGTTGTCTCTCGGTTTGGAGATGGTTTTTTCCATTATTTCCAAAATATGAAGTCTACCTTCTTTGGATTGTTCGATGATCTTTGGCAAGAACTCAAACGGTATTCCTTCTGCCTTCATATCACTTTGGATGGCAGTTACGCCTGTTTTTGTCCCAGTCATCTTAAAATCCAAAAGACCAAACGCGTCTTCCATATAAGCCAGATCTGTCATAATAAGGTAGTTTGAGAAATCTTCATTAGCCATTAACCCCACACCTATACCTCCTACTATGTCAGAAACGGGCACACCGGCGTCCATCAAAGCCAAGGACGAACCACAAGTGGCCGCCATAGAAGTAGACCCGCTAGATGACATTGTTTCTGAGACTAGTAAAACCGTATAAGGAAAGTTCTCTTGAGCAGGAACTAGCGGTCTCATGGCGTTTTCAGCTATCATACCGTGCCCGATCTCTCTATTTTTAGGAAACCCTACTCTACCTGTTTCTCCGGCAGAATAAGGAGGAAATGTGTAGTAGTGTAGGTACTTTTTGGATCTCTCACCATACATGTCCTGGATCAATAATTCCTTGGAGGGAGAAGCCAGGGTTGCAGTAGTAATAACCTGGGTAAGACCTCTGGAAAACAGAGCACTGCCATGTGTTCTTGGTAAAACTCCCACCTCACATGTAATCGGTCTGACTTCAGTTACTCCTCTACCATCAGGTCTTTTACCTGTATCTAATATGATCTTGCCTAAGGATTTCTTTTTAATATCTTCCAAAGCCATAAGCATATCTGCTTTTTTGTATTTTCCTTCCAAGCCCTTGTATACTTCTTCCGCTATTGCTGTAAACTTCTCTTCCAGGCCATCTTTATCAAAACCTGTTTCCATTAGCTTGTATATCTTCTTTTCTGCAATGTCAGCTACGTCTTTAACCAAATCTTCCGGTAAGGTTTTTGGCTCATACTCCATTTTTTCACCTTTCGGATTAGCTTCTTTGGCAAACTCCTCAATTAGCTTGTAGATTGGATCGATACTGTTTCGGGCAAACTCTATGGCCCCCATAATTTTTTCTTCAGGGAGTATGTCTGCCTCTGCTTCTACCGCTAAAAATCTTTTATCTTCACCTACAAAGGACGCTGTCATATCCAACTGACTGTCTTCATCAAGCTGAGCTCTGCTTGGACATAAAGTGTACTCTTCATTAATGTACCCAACCCTCATCGATACCATAGGTCCGGCCCAAGGGATATCAGAAGCGTGAAGAGCAGCAGAAGCTGCAACCATGCTTAAAAACTTGGGATCGCTTTCGTGATCTAGTGATAGAATAGTTACAATTACTTGTGTTTCGTTGTAGTAATCACTTGGGAAAAGGGGCCTCACGGCGTGGTCTATCATTCTGCCAGCTATTATGGCATCGTCGGTGGGTCTACCATCTCTTTTCATAAATCTTGAGCTTTTTATACTTCCACTGGCATAAAACTTTTCTCTGTAATTAATATTGAGAGGGAAGTAGCTAATATCGGCATTGTATTCACCGGCTACGGCTGTAACCAGCAGTACGGTATCACCAAAACTTGCCTTTACAGACATATTGGTCATAGTGGCAAGCTTGCCTGTTTCAAGACTCAATTTTTTCCCTGCGAAATCTATCTCTTTATATATTAAATTGTCTTTTTTCATTTTTTGTTGGGGTATCTAGACATATAGGATTAAGGGTTGAGATACTTCTTATGAACTTCTCATAAAAAATATTCCACTCCCTAATCACTACGGGTATAAATACCCTTCCTTTCAAATATTTACTTGTTAAGTTCCAGTCTTTTTAAAACTGTGTTATATCTCTCTTCGTCTTTTCTTTTCAAATACGCCAGAAGTCTCCTTCTTTTGTTTACCATTTGCAACAATCCTCTCCTGGAATGGTTGTCTTTTCTGTGCTTTTTTAAGTGATCGGATAATATGGAGATTCTTTCACTCAATAAAGTTATCTGTACTTCAGGTGATCCGGTATCTTCGGTGTGAACCTGACTTCCTTTTATTATTTTTGCCTTTTTTTCTTTTTTTAGCGCCATAATCTCTAGCCATAATATCAGAATATTATTGTTAAATCAACTAATATGAGGTGCCTCTTTGGAAACTATCCCCCTAAGCAACGCCTTAGCTGCTTTTTCTGAGATCGTTAGGTCCCAATCCTCAACCTTCTTCATAATCAAGTGGGACATGCTATTAACACTATTATCTATCACATTCACAAAACCAAATCTTTCATTTCTTTCTGTGTTGTCTATGTTTATGATCTTAGATACTTTTGAAATGGTATCTAAGTTATCATACATCTTACCCAGATCATAGACTCTTTGTGCCCCCACTACAAAAATAACATCGAAATCAAACCCGGCTATCTTAGATTTGATTTTTGCTTCCTTATTAAAATCAGGCGAAATGGGACTAATTCTAAGATATAGCACATCATCCTCGGTTGAGTAACTGACTTTAGATGCCTCTGTACCTGAATAATCAATAGAAACCATTAAACTTCTTTTTTCTACATCAGAAGTGATATCTTCTGAACTTATAATGTTTTGGCTTTTCTCGGGAAGTTTACCTGTATACAGAAAGCTTACATTTTTATCCTGAGCCTTTAGCATGTGATACAAAGCGGCACCTGCACAAAAAGCATCCAGTCCTACAACTTTAGAGGGTATAATGGCAATGTTTCTTGATTCCTCAACCAACATTGCAACTTGATTTTTATTTTTGTTCTCACCATTCATATACTATTCGGTTTAAATTTGGGCAAAAAAAACAACACAATTACAAGTGCTTCTAGTTTGGGGATTATACAATAATAACCCTATAGCGTCAATCTTACGCCCCTTATCGTTTAAAATACCTCTAACCACATCTCTTTTTGCACATCTTCATACTGAGGCTTGGTTAGAATACCGCATTCCTGATTTTTCCCTACCACATCAACCTCATCTTTGTCTATCTTTAATTTCTTTATTTTAGTAACAAACAAGGGCTCGTCATCGTCCTCCAAATCTACCGGATTCTTGTCATAAAAAGCTATACGGTTTTTTACCTTTAGGTTTCCCGCCTCCACTTTACAACCAATGATCCTGTCTCCAGAGGGTAGTTTAAAAAGTTTCAGCACATTAGCCCTACCTTTTATTTTTTGCTCTTCGGACTCAGCTGTACCTTCAAGTAGGTCAACTACCTCGTCAATTAGCTCATAAATAGTATTATATGACTTAACAATTACACCAAAATCTCGTGCTTGGTCTTTTACGGATGCGGAAATGTTTACATTGAAACCTAATACTATACCGTCTCCGTTCTGGGCTAGCATAACATCTGAATCTGTGATATCTCCTGTGGCAGTGAGTAGAAATTTAATGGAGAAAGTTAGTCCCACAGTGGAGGTCACCAAGTTGGCTAAACTAGCTTTAACCGCCTCTAAAGTTCCTTGAGTATCAGCTCTTACCACAATAGCCACCACTCTTTTTGTATCCTGCCCTATAATTTCTTCCCTGGAAAGATCTACGGTTAGCTCAGCCAAGTCACTACCCTCTTCCACTATCAGATCGCCAACTTGAGGAAGTTTTTTGAAGCCGAGGATCTCCACCGGGGCGCTTGGTCCTGCCTCTTTAAGCATGTTGCCTTCATCATCCATCATGGATTTCACTTTGGCACTGTGCCCGCTGGCCATGATCTTATCTCCAAATCTCAGTGTGCCGCTTCGAACAATGCAAGATACCAGTACTCCTTTTTTTCTATCTTTTCTTGACTCAATAATAATGGCTTCCAACTCAGATTCAGCATCATATTTCAACTCCTGCAGCTCAGCCACTAGCAATATAGCATCCAGTAACTCGTTAAGATTTTTTTTTGTTTTAGCGGACACTTCAACACTTACCACATCACCACCCCAATCTTCAACCATAATATTTTCCTGCGCCAGTTGTTGTTTAACTTTCTGTACATCTGCACCGGGCAAGTCTACTTTGTTAATGGCTACTATAATGGTAACTCCGGCAGCTTTAGCGTGGGCAATAGCTTCCTTAGTCTGAGGTTGCACTCCGGATTCCGCAGCCACTACTAAAACCACTATATCAGCCGCTTTTCCACCTCGAGCCCTCATTTGTGTAAAAGCCTCATGTCCGGGTGTGTCAATAAAGGTTATTTTTTTATTTTGATGGGTGATTTGATAAGCTCCAATATGCTGAGTTATGCCTCCGTGTTCTGCTTCTTGTACTTTTGTGTTTCTAATGGCATCGAGTATGCTGGTTTTGCCATGATCAACATGCCCCATAATGGTAACGATAGGCGCTCTAAATATTTCATTAAGTTCGTTTTGTTTACTTTTTTGCATATTGTTTTTGCTCTTATTGGCATTTTATTTTTCTTTTTTGTCCTCAACCGGCTCTTTTGATTCCTCAGCTAGTCCTTCTTCTTTTTCTTCTTCCTTTACCTCCTCTTCTTTAGTCTCTTTTTTAGGTTCTTTGCTTTTTTCTTCCTCTACGACCGGTTCTTCACCGATTTCAGGCTCCGCTTCGAGCTCCGGTTCGGGTTCTGATTCTTTCTTCTCTTTAATAACCTCATCCCAAACACCTCTCACTTTCTTCTCTTCACCCTCAGCCTCATCACCATCATCCTTTGTACCAAAAATCCCCGCTGCTCCCTTGATATCTATTTTCCATTTGGTAAGTTTATTAGCTAATCTGGCATTTTGCCCTTCTTTACCAATAGCCAAACTTTGCTGATCTTCAGGTACGGAAACAGTTGCGCGTTTGGCTTCGTCGTCCAAAACAACCTCGGTTACGATGGCAGGAGACAAAGAAGCTGCGATAAATCTCTCTGTACCGGTGGAATAAGGAATAATATCAATTTTTTCTCCAAACAACTCGGAAATAACTGACTGCACTCTTACACCCTTTTGACCTACACAACTACCTACCGGGTCGACCTTTTCGTCAGAAGAAGATACTGCCATCTTTGTTCTTGAACCAGGCTCTCTGGCAATGGCTTCTATTTTTACCACTCCGGAAGCAATTTCAGGCACTTCTTGTTCGAACAATTTCTCAATAAATTTTGGATCCGATCTACTGACTATAATTTCCGGTCCTTTGTTGGAATCTCTAATGTCCTTAACCAACACCCTTAAGCGTTGGTTCAGTCTGTATTGTTCTGTCGAAACCTGTTCCGACATAGTCATGACCCCATAAGCAAAGGGTTTACCCAAGTCAAGAATTACCACGTTAGGATCAACCTTAAACACATTAGCAGTAATGATTGTACCCAGTTTTTCCCTAAATTCCTCAAAAGTAACTTCTTTTTCAGTTTCTCTAATCTTTTGCAAAATAACCTGCTTAGCAGTCTGAGCTGCAATTCGTCCAAAACCTGATGGCGTAACGTTTTTTCCGTCTTTTAGTATCTTAGCTTCCCCTGTATCCGGATCTAGATCAACCTCTACCTCCTCTATTTCCACGATTTCTCCTTGTTCTTTTCTATCTTTTTTATAGGCAGATGCCAAAGCCAACCTTATTGACTCAACAACTGCCGCTACCGGTATGCCTCTTTCAGTGGCTACTTGGTTTAAAGCTGCGTTAAATTCTGTTATTGCCATATACGTTAATTAAAAAGGTGGGAAAAACCCCACCAAATTCTACTAAATATGTACCGTTTACACCTGATAAATTAACATAAAAGTGGGTTTGGGTCAATAAAGCTATTTAATAGTCTTTAAATAATCTTTGAGACTATCTTTTTGTTTTTTAGAGAGTTTTTTTGGAATATTCACTAACACCTGAACAATAACATCACCTCTTTTTTCTCTGTTGATGATGGGCAAACCTTTTCCTCTTAACCTTACCTGCGTCCCAGGCTGTGTACCGGCCGGAATTTTCACCTTAACCTTACCCAAACCATCGTCCCTATCCATATCGACAACCCACGACTCTACTGTATCTCCAAGAGCAGCTTGTACCATGTCTATTTCTACCTTCGTTCCTAGAGTATTTCCCAATCTCCTAAATTGGCTGGGCAGTTTTACTCGAATAGTTAAAAACAAGTCTCCGGCAGGAGCGTTATTGGGACTGGGCATACCTTTACCGGCAAATCTGATTTCTGTGCCGTTGTAAACTCCGGCTGGAATCTT
Source organism: uncultured candidate division WWE3 bacterium (assembly GCA_965603395.1). GTDB lineage: Bacteria > Patescibacteriota > WWE3 > UBA101185 > UBA10185 > CAYSWS01. Next base: position 1,664 of record CBFDCV010000019.1, on the reverse strand, counting down.
AACTTTGACTTTACCGCTTTCCACATTAATAGTTTTTTCCAACCCGTGAACAGCGTCCTTAAAATCTACATGTAGTTCATAATAAAGATTTTTGCCTTTTCTGGGTTTACGGCTACCAAATCCTCTAAATCCAAAAAAATCCTCGAAAATATCAAAGGGGTCAAAGTCATTCACACTACCGCCTCCCTGAGTTGTATAAGTATAATTAAAAGGTCCCCACCCGCTTGCGCCCGTGAACCCTCCACCAAACGGTCCTTGGCCTGCACCGGAAAAATTCGTGTCGACACGTCCAAACTGGTTATACATTTTTCTTTTTTGGGGATCACTTAAAACCTGGTATGCTTCATTGATTTCTTTAAACCTTTTTTCTGCAGCAGCTTTGTCAGACTTATCAACCATATCAGGATGATGCTCTCTGGCCAGCTTTCTGTAAGCTTGTTTTATATCACTGTCTGAAGCATTTTTATTTAGACCCAATATTTCATAATAGTCTCTGTTTGATGCCATGAGGGTATTTTAGCACTATGGTGCAAGGTGTCCTAGAAAAATCAATACAAAAAATTTAGCCCCCGTATTAAACGGGAGCTAAAAATATTTCAAGCTAGAAAACTTAATTTCTAACTACGTCTTTCAAACCTTTACCAGCTTTGAAAGCAGGTGTTTTGCTGGCAGGAATGTGTAGAGGAGCTCCTGTTTGAGGATTTCTTCCCATTCTAGCAGCTCTGGATCTCACTTCAAATGTTCCGACTCCGGTCCAAGTAACTTTTTCGCCTCTGCTTAGCGCAGACTTGAGTGTGTCAGAAAGAGCCTCCAATGCTTTTGCAGCATCTACTTTTGTCATACCTGCTTTGTCAGCGACGGATGCGATTAAATCTGTCTTTGTCACTTAAAACACCCCCTCTCAAAATTACCCTAGTAAGCTACTGCCCCTTGGGTTGCCTGGTGGCAATTTATTTAACAAATTTTTCTTTTTAATAATTACTAAACTCTACTTAGAAACCTACTGCATTTTATCTAATCTCTCAATAGAATTTTTCTGTGTGTCCAATATTACACCCCTAAAGGCTTTTCTACCAGCGTTTTCCCATTCGAACCTCTGATTCAAACCACTCAAATAATATTTAATGATTATGTCTTTTTCAACCCCAAGGACTGAATCAACTATACCTGTCATCCCGATATCGCTTAGGTAAAGGGTTTTTTTGGGCAGCATCATTTGGTCACAAGTGGGAACGTGAGTATGGGTTCCTACTACAGCGTCAACCCTACCATCCAAATAAAACCCCAAGGCATATTTCTCGCTGGAACATTCTGCATGGAAATCTACAATGGTATAAGCAATGTCTTCGTCCTTATATTGGAGTAAAATTTCATCGGCAGTTCTAAAAGGATCATCAACTCTCTCATTTAAAAACACCCTACCCAACAAATTGATCAATAACACCTTACCGTGCTTACCTGTGTCTATAACAACGTGTCCTTTTCCAGCATGGCCGGGTGGAAAGTTTGCCGGCCTGATTACGGGAAGGCTATCTATTTCATCTTCGAACCCTTTTTGCCAAAAAATGTGGTCACCGCTAGTAAAGTAGTCAACACCAGCTCCCATCACTTCTTCGATCGTACCCCTAGTGGCACCCCTTCCATGAGCCATATTTTCAGCATTG
>CBFDCV010000018.1:0-16371 GCA_965603395.1 uncultured candidate division WWE3 bacterium | reverse complement strand
CTAAGGTCAATTTTAAAGACTACAAAGCCATTTCTAGCCAAGTTATCCACATAAGCCACGTATCTTTCTGTTGTTTCGTATTGGTGGGGCGGGACGTAACCGTGATTAAAAACAATGGCCGGGGAACCTCCTTCGGGGGGATCTTCGTTAGGAATAGTAAGCAGGCCGTAAATTGTGTTGCCCATACTTTCATAACTGGCAACGTATCTTTTGTAGTTAACCCCGGGCTCAAGCTCTTCTTCGATAACAGGGGCGCCGGATACGTAATCAAGAGATCTCAGATAATCAATATCTATAGAGGTTATGAATTTTTTCTTAGGCGCGATGTTTAAAACCACTTCCGGAGCCAATAATTCATCAGTGTAAGCACTACTCACATTTGTTTCTGTTTTTGTCAGGTATAAAGCACCGACAAGTAATATTAATAAAAGCAGTAAGAATAGTAGTTTTTTCACAGCTTTCTATATTATCACATGTTTTTAAAGTGAAAAGGCCACTGTGGTAGGTTAATTATTTATAACCACAGTGGCCATTAAACGTCTTTCTCTTTTTAATCATCGTCGACGAAACCGAAAAGAAAACCTGCTTAGTAGCTTTACAAATAAACGAGTTTGCCTTCCTACCTAAAAATATTCCATGGTCTATACCAATTATCTTCGTCTTCATCATCATCATCACCATCATCGTCGACAAGTAAGTAGTCATCGTCCTCCCATTCTTTCTTTTGTTCCTCTTTAAGTTCACAACGAATATCGTCCCACGTATCACTCTCTTCAATGGTGCTCGTATGATCTCTGAAACTCGTGCTGGGACTACTATACGGCGGAAACACGATTTTCCAAAAAAACCTTATCACCAGTCCAACCAGAAAAACTACCAACAACATAAACCATCCCCAAAACGACCACGAGAGAGCTATCCAGAAATATCTAACCCAGTCCATGTTTTCCATTGTCTGCTCCTTTGTTTTATTTGGTGTTTACTATTTGCTATTTGCGTTATTATATTGTGAGATCCCGTTTTGGTCAATACTATAGGCTCTGTTCATAAGTAGTTTTTCATGGCTTTCTGTATTATCCCATGTTTTTAAAGGTCTGCATGCTATAATTTTCTTGCATCCAGATTGTGGTCATACGGACCACTCTCCCTCCTGGCTTGGGCAAATGAGGGGTGTGTATCACCAAAAATCCTCTCGTTTGCCCTCTATTTTTTTCCAAAAAAAATGAGCAGAAATTTATTTTTTATTCGACAACCACTTGCGTGATTCTGCTCACGTCGAACTGGAACGCGCCTTTTGTTTAAACATTATGGACCTGGCGGTTTGAACGGATCAAACATAGGTCTTACAGGATCATGAATCGAAAAACCACGATCAAAACCCATGGATGGTCCAATGCCAGGAATTTGAGTAGTCACGTGAAATCCGTGGTCTTGCACATGACTAAAGTGAGACTGCCCATAGCCCCCAAAAACACTCTCTGTTGGTGTTTGTCTAACTATTGGTGATATGTTGATCAAGGGTTTTAAAGGTTCCATCAGCATCACCTCCGACTAAGTTTTTCAGGTGCGTTCCTTGTCATATATTATATCGAAAAAACTCGGTTATTATTACATCTACGTGAATAGGTTTAGGTATAATCAAGTTAGAAAGCAAAGTTTGCTTTGTTTCTCCTCCTTCAAAGGCAAACGAGGGGTACGCACCGCCTAAAATCCTCTCGTTTGCCCTCTATTTTTTTCCTTAGCTAAACTTGTAAACCTATAGTGTTATGTTATAATTGCGGCAATTCAGTTTTGGCTCATTAAAATATAAAAACCTTTTAAGGAGGGCGATGTGAAACAAACAATAAAAATTTTGTTGATTGTACTTTTGGTTTCGACAATTTGTTGTTGTCTTACTATGGTTGTTTTCTTCAAATTTGTACCAAACTTCCAGCAATTTCCCCTGGACTACGGACCTATGGAAACTGCCATCCAGAAATCTAAACCAACCAACACACAACTACCCCCAACACAGGTCCAAGAAATCCTTCCTAACCCAACAGAAAGTCCCGCAGAAGAACTAACTCCCACTCCGGTTTTCCGCAGTAGAGTTGTCTTTGTCAACGCTTCCAACAATGTGGAATTCACAACGTTAGTTAGCGCTGCAGCAGCGGAGGGAATTGAAATAACTATGGTTTCAACCAGAAATGATTTTCTGGATGAGATGGCTAAGCCTGATGTGGCTTTAGTTATTTTACCGGCGGACAGCGGAGCTAATAAGGAAGATCTACAAGCAACCGGCTCCTTTGTAGGAAGTGGCGGAAATATGCTTTTCTTGTACGATCATCGATGGCAGCCACTAAGCAACACCTTCCAAGATCTTTTTAACGTTTCCATCCTAAGAGAAGAGGTGATCAACGTCGGTGGAGAATACTCCCTGCAAGACACACTTCCATCATTCTTAGGAAATCTAGACGTATTTACTAAGGGAACAGCCTGGATCTTAGGCGGAGCCTACCTTGAAACTGACCTGCAAGGCGGAGAAGAAAGTTATATTGAAAGCATGTCTTCAGGAAAAAACCAACTTGTTTTCTTCAGTACTCCGGACAAAAGCGTTACTTTCTTACTAACAGTAAGGGCAAGTAATCTAGGTTCAAGCAAATCATCGTCCATATTCTTTGACGATCTTGCCATTGAAAATGGAGACAACCAAAAGGCTGCTCTTCTGTTGATAAGTTACTTAATCGAAGGGTGTCAAAACTGAATTCGGGCCGCAAAGGTTAATTTGTATAGAAATATACAGACCAAACCAATGCGGCCCTCAACATTTCTGCTAACATATATCCATGTTCAATGTTTATTCCGGATTTTTGGCCGGCTTATCCGTGGGTATTTATTGTATTGGTACCTGCCTGCCCCTTTTCATTCCCCTTTTGCTTTCCCACAAAAGAACAACAAAAAGCAGCTTTTTACTGGTACTGGAGTTCTCCTTGGGCCGCTTAGTGGGTTATGTTTTGTTCGGTTTTATTATTGGTTATTTAGGTCAGGTAATTTTAAGCGAGTGGATCCATATCATAGTGGCTTTGGGCACTATTTGGGCCGGGATTTTACTGGTTTATTATTCTTTAGGTTCGATAGACTCAAAATTTTGCGCTCTTCTTCCTTTTTCAAAGATTAAATGGACGTTTCTAATCGGTTTTCTCACCGGTGTGAATATTTGCCCACCTTTTCTAGCTTCACTAGGTTATGTTTTTAATCTGAAAAGCGCGTTGTGGGCACTAATCTACTTTTTGCTCTTCTTTTTTGGCACCAGCGTTTACATAATACCTATGGCTTTGTTCGGCACCTTTACCAGATCGAACATCATACAAAAAATAGCTCAAGTAAGCGGTGTGTTGGTGGGAATCTACTTTATAATCAAAAGCCTTTTACTTTTTTTGTAAACTTTTTAAAAATCCTTGGAAAAAAGTTCTTCTCACAAAGATGTGCAAAACAGCTACAACCATCATTACCAAACCGGAGTTTTTATGGATCTCTGAAGCTAGGTAACCGGGAAAGTAAAGTTGAATTGTTGCGGTGACAGCTGAAACGAAGAAGGATAAAAAAAGCACCACATTCCAAAATAATCGGAAGTATTTTTCTGTAAAAAACGCGCGCTTCTTTTTCAAATTTGCTTTTTTCATCACATACCAATAAATAAAATACACTGCGATGGGAATGTATAGTGCCCATAAATAAGTCATATTAGGATTGTAAACCAAGTTTGACGTGTCTGTGCTTGCTAATATACTTCTTTCCTCCGGAGGAGACTGGCTTCTATCACAAATCAGGTCCCCATCAGAGTCAGTATACCTAAAACAAGACCCCGGATAAGGATCGTTAATTTTCCCAAAAGGGCATTCTCCCCAAGGCACTTCCATATAAGAATTTTACCAAGATTTACAAAGTGATAAAATGTCAGTAATGAAAAAAGAACTTATAGGTGTTGTTATTTTATTCGTCGGAATCTTTTTATCTATTTTAGTGATTAATCATATTATGTCCAAAAATAAAAGAATTGAAGAGGCCATTGAGAAGGGTGAGATTACTTATGAAGAAGCCCGCTGGTACGAACAGTTGGAAAACGGCGCGGTGAGGTGCAACCTATGCCCTAATAGATGCACTATTGGTGAAGGGCAGGTTGGTATATGCAGGGTAAGAAAAAATATTGGCGGAAAGTTGTATAGCCTATCTTATGGAAACCTGGTTAGCATCCATGTAGACCCTATCGAAAAAAAACCTTTATACCATTTTTTGCCCGGTAGTAAAGTTTATTCTTTTGCTACCGCCGGGTGTAATCTTGATTGCAAGTACTGCCAAAACTGGGATATTGCCCACCGAGACTATGATGATTTAGACAGCGTTTCCATGACACCGGAAGAAGTTGTGACTGAGGCTATAAAAGCAGAGTCCGAGGTAATAGCTTTCACCTATAATGAGCCTACTGTCCAATATGAATACATGTTCGATGTAGCAAAATTAGCGCAAGAAAAAGGTTTGAGAACAGTGGCTATTTCCAGCGGGTTCATTAATCAGAAACCTTTAAAGGAGTTGTTACCGTATATGGATGCTTATAAAGTTGACTTAAAATCGTTCAATGAAGAAACTTACCAAACCTTGATCAGCGGTAGTTTGGGTCCGGTATTGGAAACCATTAAAACCGTACATGAAAGCGGAACATGGTTAGAACTTGTTTACTTGGTCGTACCTACTTACACAGACAAGATGGATGAGATCAATGACATGTGCGAATGGATCTTGGCCAATGTAGGGGATGAGGTGCCTTTGCATTTCTCCAGGTTCCATCCTCAGTATAAGTTGACTAATCTACCCCCTACTCCCGAAGAAACAGTAAAAGAAGCTAGGCAAATTTGTTTAGATGTAGGCTTGAAGTATGTTTATACAGGAAACATTCAGGATGTGGCCGGTTCTGCTACTTATTGCCCGGATTCCGGTGAGGCTGTTTTAGTAAGAAATGGTTATTTCATTGAGAAAAACCTTATTAATCCTGATGGGTCCGTAGAGGGCTGTGAGAGCGTAATTAACGGTGTTTGGCAATAAAAAGCAGGTTAACAATCACTAAAACACCTAATCCTAATAACACTTTTGTCACTCCAAATACAGGTAGCAAGATCGTGCTGGTCAGAAAAGCCCCCAGGCTGCCTCCCAGTAGATCGAAAGCATAAATGTAACCGGGATTTTCTTCATTTTTTAAGTAAATATTATTAAGTATGGCAAAAATTGCTCCCCCAATGATTCCTGCTACAAACATGGCAGAAAACCAGTACACGGAAAGCCCGGCTATCGGAGTACTAGAACCAAGATAAAAAGTGAATAAAAATAATAAAAAGGCAAAAAACATAGCTCCCACGTTTTTTAGCGTACTATCTGACCTCTCCCCTATTCGAACACCTAACGCCATACCTAACAGAGCGGCCGCAAAGATCAAACTTAGCTGATTGTATAGAAAACCAACTTTTACTTGGAAAAATAAAATAATGATTACCTCAATTGTAATAAGCAAAAAACTAGCGGCGGACATTAACAATCCCACTTTACGTTTTTCTTTTGATGTCAGGTAGTAAGCTGCATATGTACCTAACAATGCAAGCGGTACAAAAATTGAGTATTTAAAAATTACACGAGGTAGTTTAAAGCTAAATATTGTTTGCCAAAAAAGCTGTTGGTGATAGAAAGCGGTGGGTTCTAAGTCTTTATTGGTTTCTGAATCTAAGGTATTAATTTTTTCAAACACTGCCTGATGCTTAAAATCATTGTTAACGTAGTTAAAGTGGTCTTCCCATTTTTGCTCTATTAGTGCCGAATTTACGTTAACCGCCTGCTTAGCAGCTATAAAGGCTAACTGATCTTCCAACATTAACAATTTCCCATGGGGGAAAACCTCATCTAACGCCAGGTATATTGAAGAAGCAAAGTGAAGAGCTTCTTGGCTCTGATAGCTGGAAGGAAGATATAAAATCAGGTAAAAAACTCCATCTTTTGCCAAAGCATTATGCACAAGCCTAAAAGACTCTACTGTAAAATACCTATTAGCTGATAAGGTTTCCGGATTTCCCAAGTCAAAAAGCACCATGTCCCAATTATTTTTCATTCGAGATAGTGATTTTCTAGGATCTCCTAAAAATACGTCAACCTTTTTACCGACGATTTCTTTTTCCAGTTCATAAAGATCTTCGTCGATTTCCAAAAAACCCGTGTTTTCTACTTTTTCATTTTTTGTTAACTCCTTAGCAAGATTTGGATTCCCTAATACAAGTACGTTTTGAGTTTTATTAGCGTAGGGCATCAACGTGGCCAAAAGTTTATCCGATTGGTATTCTTCTTCACCGGTAAAAGCTAGTCTTCCGCCTAGAAAATAATTTCTTGCTCCTGATAACTCTGTAATTAGTATATGATTGTGTTTTGAATTCTTGCTATAGACCAGATTCTCATATTGTTTTTCATACGATAAGTAATTAAGTTTTTCATTCAGTGGAAAATTTGTAGAAGCTAGAAAAAATGCGAATACCAAACCTCCTATACCAAAACCTATTGTTTCCCAAAAATACGCCCTATTTGTGTCTTTCTTATCCCATGCCAATACTCCGAATGTAAATAACATCCCTAAAAGTAAGCAATAACCGCCTAAAACTAAGCACATCATCAAGATGCTTGTTCCTAAATCCGGAGCTTCTCCTACGGGCAGGAACACGCCCTTTAAATATCTTGTTAAAAACAACATGACGGGAAATAGGCCGATCAAAACTACCAACAAAGACCACGGCAACGATTTTTCATTTCTGAAAGATTTTACTTTTATAGCTATCAGGCTTCCTAATCCCGTAAAGAAAAACCACACTCCTAACGATAAACCATAAAAAATCTCATTCCCATAAAAAGAGGTAGTAATTTCCCTAAGTAAAGCAGATTGAGAAATAATGGAGAATGCTCCCAAAAAAATAAAGTACAATGACCATGATGATTTCTTCATGGTCGTATTATATACGATTCTAACTATTAACCTTGGTGGGCTTTCAGGGAACTAGAGGCAATTAGAAGTTTCCTTGCCAACACTGTTATAATACTCGGATGAAATATTTTCAAATAATAATCGTAGGATTGCTGATAGTTTTAGTTGTTGGTGTTTTTAGGTTGGGCTCTCAAAAAGAAACAGTGTATGACACAGATACCGGACACTCGGAGTCTGCGGAAGAAAGGGATGTAGAGGAAAGGGATGTAGAGGAAGTGGTTGTAGAGGAAAAAAAAGATGAAAAATCCAGTATCCTGGATGTTTTTAGTACAGGAAGCACAGTTGATCTAAGCAATAAAGGTCTTACTCAAGTCCCCAACAATGTGATCAATAATAAAAGTATGACAAAGCTTATACTTTCTAATAATTCCATTGGGTCTTTGCCTTCACAAATTGAAAATTGGAAAAATTTAACCTCCTTTTACATCGAAAATAATAATTTAAAATCTTTTCCGGGGGAGATCAGACACATGTCTAAACTGGAAATTCTTGATGGAAGCGGAAACGGCATGACCGATTTACCTGCTGAGATAGGTCAGCTAGGAAATTTAAAAACTTTAGACTTGTCTGATAATGATATAGATGAATTTCCCAATGAGTTGCAAAATCTTAAAGGGCTGGAAACTCTAGATTTAAGGGGAAACCCGGTCAAGAGTGACCACCTGCAAAGGCTGGAAAAGGCCTTGGTTAACACAAATATCTTGTTTTAAAACTGTTATAGCTCTACAGATTCGGTGGATTCAGTTGATTCGGTGGTTTCCGGTACGTCAACATCATCTCCTATATCATCGTCTAAACCTCCACCCAAGTAGCCATTAAAAAATCTAAACACCCAACCTAAAATACCAAAATCATCTTCGTGCTCAGTAATAACACTTCTGATTCTATCTCTTTCTTGTACTAACTCTCCCAGCTGAGCTTGTACATCTTCCTCATTGCCGTAAGCTTGCACTTCATTCTGAGCTTTATGAAGCTTTCTTATGCTGTTAGTGTTGTGTGCTAAAGAACTTCTGAGCTGACCTAAATTTTTGTAGTCGGATCCAAACAGGAGGGTTTTCCATTTTGGGCGTTTTTCTACTGCGTCTATAGCATCTGCCACGTCATCTACATTTTCTTCTTCCTCAACAGCTACCTCTTCTATCTCATCACTAACCTCCTCATTGCCTATTTGATCTTCCTCATCTGAGATTTCATTTAGGTTAATTACTACGTCTTTGATTTTTTTCTTATGAAGAAGGGCATTAGGACTCTCCAAACCTTTATTTCCCTTGTCTGCAGGCTTTCCTACATCCTTATCCGGCTTATCTTTATCAGCGCTATTAGAGTTCTCTTTTCCTAATACATCCCCTTCAGCGTACCCTTGTTGCATGTTCATGACTTTTGATCCGTTTAGAGTAGCCACAAAAAGTGTTGCGATCAGCAATAAAATGGGGTACTGGAAAGCGTATATTGTATATGAATTTTTCCGGGTATCTTTTTTCATAGATAAATTATACATATTTTTTTAGATATTTATCCAATCCTTGAAAAAATCGTCTTTTTTATAGTGGCTTACACTTACAAAACTATCTAATTTACCCGCGTTGTTAAGAATCTCCTCTTCTTTTGGCAATAAAACATCATCGAACCATAAAAATTCTTCTCCCAGATCAATGGCGTCAACCTTATATCTAGCCCACTTAGTAGGCCTTACTTGAGCAGCCAAATCCAACTCCTTAGAAGATAAAAAAGTCTTCAAATAGGACGCCACTTCCTCTATATTTCCGTTACAAATGGTAGATAACCAATAAACATCGTGTTTTTCTAAGGCGTTTCTTAAAAAATCTTCCAGATACGAAGCTGATCTAACCACCGCTTTTCCTTTCTCAAGCTTTCTGTGAATTATCGTACCGTTAATATCCAGATATATTTTCATTTAAGTTATTATACACATTGTCAGAGAGCGTTTTATTAGTAAAAAATGGTAAAATTTCATTGTGGAAGAGAATAGCCCCCAATTAGACAAAGAGAATCGGCCTGAAGATAAATTCCGTGCCTTAAAAAAAGAAACTGAAAAAAAGTATGGGTTAAAAGTTACTGAAAATGTAGACGGGGAAGAAAAATCTCCAAAAGAAGAACAAAAAGATGACAAAAAGGAAGAGCCTAAAATAGAGCCCGTTGAGGAGTTTAAGGAAGAACCTAAAGAGGACAAGCCTAAAAAAGAATTTCCTAAAGTAAAAATCCCCAAAATTAGTACTGATTTCAAAAAAATATCTAAATTTGGACTAATACCATTGTTTTTCCTGTTAGTTCTGGCCGGTTATTCATTCATTATTCATAAATTAAGCCTTAAATATTATTGTATAAATTGTGAAATAAAGGAATTAGAGATATTCAACCCTTTTGGTACACAGCTGGACAGTATTTCCTTTGGGGTTGAAGCATTTGGATCCAAAGAAGAGTTTATAGAGTACATCGAATCTGCCGGTTCAGAAGAAATGGGGCTTTTTGGCGCTGCTTTGATGCCACAAATGCTAATGGCACGAGAGGCCACCGATAGCATAGATCCCGGAGGTTCTATTACTACCGGCTCATTTGGTGCTCCGGGAGGAGCTAGTCCCTCCAGAGTTTCTACTACCAATGTACAAGTGGTAGGTATTGATGAGCCGGATATTGTCAAAACAGATGGACAAAACATATTTACATCCATTCAAGAAGGTTATTATTATGACCGTTCCGGCACTGCCAACAGCGCAACAAATATTATTAAGGCTTTCCCGCCAAGTGAGTTGGAAAAAATAGGTGGTATAGATAAGATCGGAAACCTGCTACTGAGCAAAAATGTGCTTATCATATTCACCGCCAAGGAAGTTTTTGGTTACGATGTTTTGGATCCCTACAACCCTAAAGAGCTATGGAAAATGCCCTATGAGGAAAAAACCGGTTATAAAGATGCCCGAATGTACCAAGACGAAATCTATCTGATCACAGCCACGGCTGTAAATAGGCATGATCCCTGCCCACTTAGACCGGTCATTTTGGAAGGACAAGACTTTTCTATCCCCTGCACAGAGATTTACCACCCCAAAAGAAATATACCCATAAACGTTACCTACTCCATACTCAACATTGATCCTCAATCGGGAGAGGTGAAAGATAGCGTATCCTTAGTAGGCTCTGAGTTTGATGCCGTGATCTACATGTCGGAAGATAACTTATATGTATCTTATTCGTACCGTGAAGATTACACAGAAATTTATTTGGATTTCATTAATACAGCGGCGCTAGATCTGTTCTCAGAAGAATTTGTCAAAGAGTTGGAGGATCTTGTGTCCTATGAACTATCTTCAGGAGTGAAAATGATGGAATTGATGTATAGAATCGAATCTTATACAGCTTCTTTATCGGAAGATGAAATGATGAGGGTGAGTAATGAGCTTGAAAATAGGCTTGATTCTTACACTAAAGAGCATGCAAGAGATTATGAGACCACAGGAATAGTAAAAATTGGTCGAAAAGACTTGGATATTGACGCTACCGGAACTGTGCCCGGACACCCATTAAACCAGTTTTCCCTGGACGAATATGACAATAATCTTAGAATAGCCACTAATTCCGGAGGAGCTATGTGGGGCGCTATGGGAGACGTTAATGATGTTTATATACTAAACCGCAATATGAGAGAAATCGGCAAGGTCACTGATCTGGGTAAGGATGAAAGAATTTATGCTGCTAGGTTCATTAGAGACAAGGCTTACATTGTTACCTTCAGAGAAATTGATCCTTTCTATGTACTGGATCTATCTGACCCAAGAAATCCACAAATGAAGGGAGAGCTGAAAATACCGGGGTATTCTTCTTATCTGCACCCGCTTAGGGATAATGTCATTTTAGGCATAGGCAAGGAAGGGTCTCAAGTTAAATTGTCCATGTTCGATGTGTCAGACCCTGGTAATCCTGCTGAGCTTGATAAGTATATGCTCGATGAATATTGGTCCGAGGTGGCTAACAATCATCATGCTTTCCTTTTGGATCCCGTGCATGAGATCTTCTTTCTGCCCGGTAGTAAAGGTGCCTATATATTCTCCTACGCTAACAACAAACTTTCTTTGGCCAAAACAGACAGCGCTGTTAACGTTAAGAGGGCTATTTACCTTGATGACTACCTTTACATAATCACAGATAGCAAAATTGTGGTTTTGGATGAAAAAACTTGGGCCTTAGTTAAAGAAATCGAGTATAATCCTTCAAACCAACCTAAACCTGTTCCTCCCATACCCCTACCGATAGTTGATTTTTAAGTCGCGTATGCTATAATATCGGGTGTTTCTTAACGTTTAGTTGTTTCGTATGATCACCTTTCGTTAAAGACAGAAAATTTATATGGAAGGTGGTGTTCCACTTGAAAAAAATATATGTAGGTAATTTGCCTTACTCTTTCAATGATGAAGATTTGACAACCTTATTCGCCGATTTCGGTGAAGTAGTTTCGTCAATTATCATTACCGACAGAGATTCCGGAAGATCAAAAGGATTTGGTTTTGTGGAAATGGAGGATGCCTCAGCTGACAAAGCTATCAAAGAACTTGATGGTAAAGAATCTGAAGGTAGAAATCTAAGAGTAAACGAGGCAAGACCAAAAAGAGAGTAATTTCTCAAGAAAATGATAAAAAGGGTGTTCTTTTGCATTTTAATGCAATTCGAACACCCTTTTTGGGTCACTGTGGAGGTTGGTAGTGATCAAGGCATCTTGCCTCATAAGCTTCCACCCCACCAAGCAAAAACTGCGGTGACTCCAATGGTGCTGGTTTTCCGTCAATGATGCGTTGAGTTCTAAACGCTGGACTAGGTCTTTCCATCTGACCGCTTTTCACCAATCTGCTACATTCCATACAAACTGCGTAAAGAGTTTCTCTTTTGTCTGCAATAGCACTTAGCTCTTTGGTCGTGGTCCATGGTTCTGCTCTGAAATCAGTGTCTAAACCGGCCGCTACCACGCTAATACCTCTCGCTACTAATTCCTTACACACGCCAACTAAAGTTTCCGGAATAAACTGTATCTCATCAATACCTACAATAACGGTATCATCGTCAACAAGATCCAATATCTCTACCGGATCAACGACCGATATTGCCTCTTTCTTGAGCTTGTCGTGAGTGATTATTTCATTATTGCTGAACCGGTTATCACTCTGCGGTTTAAACAACTGCGTCCTCAGACCCCCAATCTCTGCTAAACTCAACATATGACGCAAAGTAGTCGTTTTGCCTGAAAACATACATCCGCTTATTACCATCAATCCCTTATCCCAAAACGATGTTCTGATTTGCATAGTATCTCTCCTTTTTTTATCTGATTTAGATTAGGACAATGTTTGTAATGAGAATATCTTCGATAATGAGAATATCTTCGATAATAAGAATATCAAATTATAGATTTTTCACAAACTCAAACCAAAGCTGAGGAACGTCTTTTGAGTAACCGCCTGCAAACAGGGCAGCTTTGTTTTTAAACTTTTTTAGGCGCCGGGCAATTTTCCCGTAAGTTTCTATTTCAAGCTCTATGGAAGCCAAGGGATCTCCTTTATAGGTGTCCACGCCTAGCACAGTAAGTAGTAAATCCGGTTTGAACTCTTCAATTTTGGGCAAAACTGAGTCTAATTTCTCCAAATACTCCCCTTCTTGTGTGCCCGGTTTGAGAATAACGTTTAAATTAAAACCCTCTCCGGCTCCGGCACCGGTTTGCTCCTCAAAACAAGTACCCGGGTAGAAAGAGGAAGGATCTTGATGAATGGAAATTTTCAAAACACTTGGATCATCGTAAAAAATTTCCTGCGTACCGTTGCCTGCGTGCACATCCAAATCTAAAACGGCTGCGGTTTTTATCTTGCCTTCTTTTTGCAGTTTTTTGATAGCTACAGCGTGATCATTAAATATGCAAAACCCTGACGATCTATCACTTTCCGCATGATGTAATCCACCCAAGGTATTCACAACCTTTTTACCTTCCAAAGCCAACTCAGCCGCCTGTAAAGTTCCACCGGTGTAATAATAAGCAGCTTCCAGATTATCCTTATGAACCGGCGTATCTATACTTAAATACCCAATACCCTTTTCTACAGTTTCTTTTAAACCTTTCAGATAGTTTTTGGTATGTACCAATAAAATGTCTTCATCAACAGCCTTCTGCGCTTCGACCAGATCATATTTAAACTTCTTTTCATCGAGAAGTTCCATAAAATACTTAGCTCTTTCAGGCCAAAAAGGATGTCCCGGCAAAAAGTAATATTTTAAATAGTGTTGGCTATAAATTATATGCACTTAATTATCAAGCATACTTTCAAACTGAGGATCGCTTGTTGCTCTATCCATAGCTCTTGCCCTTGTAAAAATGAAAAATATGGCGCCAATGAGGAAAAATAACAATAAAATAGAAATAAAAAGGAATAAGTGTGTTTTTTTCTTAGGTTTTGCCGGCTTTTCCCGTTCTTTCCCCGCCTTGTAAACATCAAGCAGGTTATCAGTATCCGCAACTTTGTCTGCGCTTAATGTGTTAGTAACATCAATAATTTCTGACATGTATTAATTGTACGAATTATGCTTTATGTAATCAATCTAAAAATGAGAAGCTCCCCGGGTTTGTCTATTGTTATAGATTTACCAAGGGAGCTGGTGCAAAAACCGAAAACTTCTTACTATCTACATAGCAGTGTCTGCGAAAGCAATTCAGTGGACTGACAAGGATTTGTGATTGGACTCACAATCTCGCTTAACACTTCTGGTGTCGCAACGATGAAAAAAGCGACAATAAGCATCATAATAGCCACGATTGCCAACACTGAAAGAAGCTGGTTCGGCTGTTCTGCCCTTACTCTTCTCACATCTCACCTCCTGCAGTTATTCTGCATTTGTAGGGGTATTATAGTACAAATGGAGTTTAAAGACACTTTGAAAGGATTAACAGCTCCTGGGGCGAGGGATCCTGCGTAACCATGAGCTCACGGGCTCTTTTTTCTCCTACCGCCTGTACAGCGCAATCTACCTGTTCTTCAGTAACATTTTCCTGTAAATCTCCGACCAAACCGTCAATGTCACCCGATTCAAGCAGCTGTTGCTGGGTTGGACTAAGACTATCTTCATCGATAACATTTTCTACAGCCGTTTTTTGGATATAACCGGACAAATCACCTGACTTAACACCTTGATAAACAAAGAAGATGCCGACTAATATTGCCAAGCCTACTAAAACGCCAATTGATAGAAAAACTATTTTTAACACTTTTATGACTTTATCCATATAAATAATTATACCAAGTGTACGGCTCGTATGTTTTAATCCATAAAATTCCTTTATAATACTTCTATGGCCAAGAGAGATTTAATAAAACCTTCAATATTGCCCGGATTTATGGAGCTACAAACAAATGAACAGCTAGCTTTTGATGAAATAATGGCAAAAATAAGGAATGGTTTTGAACTTTTTGGCTTTTCTCCCATGGACACACCAATCATCGAAAAGGCTGAGATCTTAATGGCTAAATCAGGCGGAGAAACAGAAAAACAGATCTATAACTTCAAAAAGGGCGACAATGATTTAGCTTTACGATTTGATCTAACAGTTCCTTTGGCCCGCTACGTAGCTCAATACTACAAACAGCTGGTCTTTCCCTTTAGGAGATATCAAATAGGTAAGGTTTACCGCGGTGAGAAACCACAAAAAGGCAGATTTAGGGAATTTTACCAGTGTGATATAGATATTATCGACAAGGGAAATCTTGATCTGGTTAATGACGCGGAAATTGTAGCTGTTATGTACTTTGTTTTCAATAGTTTGGGCATTGGGGACTTTAAAATTTACCTAAACAATAGAAAGCTTATCAGTGGTTTTGTTAAAAAATTAGGTTTGGAAGAAAAATCAATAGAAATTATTAGAGCCATAGATAAAGCAAACAAATACGGCAACGAGCAGCTGCAAAAGGACCTAAGAGATTTGCAAATCGAAGAAGATAAAATAATTGAAATTATAAGTTTTATATCAATTTCCGGAAATTCTGATGAGGTTTTAGAACTGCTTAAAGGTGTGGGCGCAGACAATGACTGGTACAAGCAGGGGTTAGAGGAGCTAGAGAGAGTTGTAAACTACATAAAAAGCATGGAAATTCCTGAAAGTAGCTGGGAAATCAAACCTTCTGTTGCCAGAGGTTTGGATTATTATACGGGAACTGTATACGAAACTTATCTTACTGAGTACCCGGACCTGGGCTCTGTTTGTTCAGGAGGTCGCTATGATGACCTTATTGAATATTTCTCTAAGGAAAAACTTCCCGGTGTAGGAGTTTCCATTGGTCTGACCAGATTATTCGATCAATTAAATAAACTGAATCTTGTGAAAAAAGACCGTTTAAAACCAACAAAATTTTTAATAATTCCTGTAGAAGTTCCTATAGAAAAATGCTTTAGTGTGGCTACCAAAACCAGATCAGGAGGCATTCCTACTGAAGTTTATGCTAAAGATGATAAGTTACGTAAAAAAATGGATTACGCCAATAAAATTGGTGTGAAGTACGTAGGAATTTTAGGGGCCGATGAGCTACAAAACAACGCAATTTCTGTGAAGGACATGGGTTCCGGTGAGCAGGCCCGTGTAAGTTTGGATGATTTAACTGAGTATCTTGGGAATAAGCTTTCTTGATCATCCGGTAATGAAGAAAGGCAGAACCTTCGGTATATAAACCGTTTAAGATTCTGCCTTGATCAACATTTAGACTGGAAACCTTGTCTGTACAGACTCACATACACCTCTCTCTAATTGCCAAGAAGCCGCGCCATTCTGTACTACGGGTAATTTCTTAACCGACACATCTTGCAACGCGCCTGCAACTCCCAAACAATCAATCAAAAAGCTGCATGATCTACAATGTCTGTTACTTATTTTTTTAGGATATTTATCATGTATCATCTCTTTGTTTGCGTCTTTTATGGCTTTTGCCACTTTCTTGTAATCACTCCTATCCAGATGAACGAAACCTATAACATCACTAACCACATAATATAGGGCAAAACCAAGAGGTGTGCGGTTAAAAGACTTTTCATAGGCTAACGTGTAAATTACGCCCTGATTGTACAAATCCAATGTAAGTTCGTCTTTTTCCAACCTCACCACCGACTTGTCGTTTTCAGACACGGAAAAAGGGGGCTTTTTACTAAACTTTAGGTCAAGTATCACCCTTTCAGGCAGTCTTTTTCTCCAAGCCAAATCCGGCCTCCACTTCTTCCTGTCTTTTTTCGGTATTTTTCTGATTTGATCGAACTTAACCTTAAAACGTATGCCTTCAAAATCTATC
>CBFDCV010000017.1:0-16482 GCA_965603395.1 uncultured candidate division WWE3 bacterium | reverse complement strand
ATGATCTCAATCTATGTATCATTTTTCTACATTTATTCTAATTTGCATTATTTTATGAGAACACCAAAAAGTCAATACTATAGGATGTGTGGCTCCCCTTAGCAGCGCTTACTCGAACCATTAAAGAGTGGATTTTATAGAAAGAAAAAACCGTAAGGTAAAAGGAGGACAAATTGTCTCCACATATACCTTACGGCGGGCATCTTTCTCTATGCTCATATCTAGCTCTGTTAGCAAAAAAAACTAAGCAGGAAGAAAATGAGAAGAGAGATAAAGGCAACAAATCCAGCTACAGTTGTGACATAAGAAGCAAAAGGCTTGATATAGCTATGCTCTTGTGTGTATTTTTCACGCTTTACTTTTTTTAATAAATCTGGGGTAATCCAACTACCGTATGCAATTAGTAATGACACAGTTCCAGCAAGCATAAAAAAACCAGCAACAAACTCGATTCTAGTCATTAGTGACCTCCTTACGAATGCGCTCGTACTATCGGATAATGTTCTTGGTTATTATATTACAAAAACAAAAAACAGTCAATACTATAGGATGTTGGCTCCCCAGTCATCAGTTTAATATAACTAGTTTTGTGGCTGTCATAGAGGACTTTTCAGTTTTGCATAAATTGAAAAAGGAGTTTATTGGGATAAAAAGTATGTGAAAAAGTGTGTTTTTGTGTAGAAAAACTTAACCGCCGTAGATTGTGAGAGAAAATGTTGATTTCTCACTACCTTACGGCGGCCTTTGTAATACAAGTACACACTCATATTGCCCGAAAACGAGTAAAAACCTCGAGTATTCTTGGATCGTTTTTACTTACGAACTTTTCTTCGAACCATTCAAAGTCAAAAACTCTCAGCGGGATGTCAACAACGTACGAAGTTATAGTTTCTCGTTTTACCCTTGTCCTGAAGGTCTTACCTGCAAATCCCGCGTTAGGGTTATGTATGAGTAAATATTTCTTTTCAAACAAAGCTTTGCGTAGTTTGTTAAAAAGAGTTTTTATGTACGTCATCACCGCACTCCTCCTTGTGTATTATCGTTCGAATATTTTCTGATGAATATTGTATAATAGGATTACCAAAAAGTCAATACTATAGGGTGTTGGCTCCCCTCAGCAGTGCTTATTCGAACCATAAAGAAGTTAATTTTAGTGGAATAAAAAAAGGGACAAGCAGTTTGCTTTGAGGGTTTTCGCATCATACCCTTTAGTTTTAATCCTTATTGTTTTGGGTAGTTGTACCCAATTGCACAGGTTGTCTAAAAGTTGAACGTCCTCATCATTTAGCTGGATGTTGAGTGCTGCGATGTTTTCTTCCATGTGTTTTGTGTTGTGACTTCTGGCAATTGGTAAAACATTATGGCTTCTTACCCATGCGATGGCTATTTGTGCAGATGTGGCTTCATATTTTTCTGCGACTTCTTCTAATTCTGGCATTAAGCTTTCATTGCCAATTACATTAAGTAGGGGCCTAAAGCCCGCCACTGTAATATTGTTTTGTTTGCAGTGTTCTTGTAGTTTTGGTGGGAGGAACCTTCTTTCGGCGAGGGAAAATGATACTTGTAATGTAGATATTCTACCTTTGTTTTTCCCTAGAATTTCTTCTGCTCTTTTAACTTGTTCAAGGTTGAACCTACTTAAACCTATACTTTTAGTTACCCCGTCCGTTACTAATTTATCTAGCGCGCCAATATATTCTTCTAGAGGTTCGTATGGTTCGTGTAGATAAAGAAGATCTAGCTGTTCTATGCCAAGTCTTTCTCTCATTTGCAAGGCCTTATTGATTACAGCTTGTTTAATGTCGGGTTCTTCTTCTATCCTAAAAATTTTAGTTGCCACAACATAACTTTCCCGGGGTTTATTTATTAAAGCTGTGCCAAGTAGCGATTCTCCATACCCCCATCCATACAATTCTGCAGTATCGAAAAAGTTAATACCGTGTTCATAGGAACTTCTAATTATCTTCACATCATCCCATTCCGTGCCTTTACGAGCATGATATATGCCCTCTATTTTTGTTCCCCCTATCCTACCTAAACCAGCGATTAGCGGAGTGATTTTTTTATCTAGAAATTCGACTCTTGGTATTTCAGTTTCGGGTTTTATTATCTTTTCAAATTCCAGCTGTTCTGGTGAAATACCCTCTCTTGTTTCGTTAATACCCATGCCGTAAGTGTACCAAGCTATGGGCTTATATTACAAGTTAGCCGCTTTGTTGAGGCTTTTGTAACGCAGATGTAGAAAAGTCGAGAGCTATAAAATGTCTGGCTCCCCCTAGTGGACTCGAACCATAAAACCGGAAGGATTTAGAAATGCGAGTACATACTGCAATAACAATCAAAAAAGATTATGGTGACCCCTACGGGAATCGAACCCGTGTTTCCGGACTGAGAACCCGGTGTCCTAACCGCTAGACGAAGGGGCCATGCAAAATGCTATCAATGTCATTATAAACACAGCTATTTTACCAAACCAAATTTCCAAAGTATAATATGTTCGAACAAGTAAATTTGCTATGCACAACGATAAACTCAAAGTAAAAGCAATAGTCGGTTCCGCTTTCATTTATGTATTATTTGCGGGGTCCTACTGGTTTTTTGCCAGTTACAAACCCAAGGCTTTAAGTGAGGTCAGAGAAGTTCGAGGATATCAAGTGCAGCAAGAGACAGATGTTTTTGACCTACCTTATCCCAGATACGCCACCGGGTTAGCTACAGATCAGACACTAAATACCAAGAAGTTCACCTTCCAAACTGATAAATCTCCCCAAGAAGTGCAAAGTTTTTATAGCAATATATTATTAGGGGACGATTGGAAACTTAAAAAAGAAGGTAATACTGATAATTTTTACACTGCAGAATACAAAAAAGACAATCTTTCAGTTACAGTGTGGTCTTATTATGATAAAGACGCTCTATTAACCTTTGCCAGCGTTGAGATCATGCTGTTTGAATAATAGTTTTTTCGATTTTATTCCTTAGTTCCCACCAAAAAAACAGCTTTCCATGGTCGGTAGTTGGTTTTAAACATGTCATCGTACAAAAGCTCTCCGTCACGTGTTACTTTCCTGGTAAATGAAGCTGTGGCTCCTCCGGCAGCGAAGTCTATCTGCCTTACTACGCCCTTGGCCAAATCAGGATCATCTCTATATTCAGCCGCAGGCGCGCCTGTAACATTAGTAACTACCGGCTCACTAATTACCACCTCACGGCCATCAGGAGTGCCATACAACCTAAAAACCAGTTTATACTCATTTAGATCCCAGGTTGCTTGCACTAAAATGTAATTAGGCGTGTCATTTTTAAACTGTAAATCCAAGGTGGGCTGGTAAACAGATGCGTCAATGCCAATGGGGCTCTCAATTTCATAATAATAAACACGGTAGGCATGGGGGTGCCTGGTAACAACCGGTAAGCCTGCGTCCAAAATAGCCCTAAACATAGTAGTCGAGGTCTGACAAACACCTCCACCGTGACCCAAAACAGTTTGATTTCCATAAATAATCCAGGCCGAATCGTATCCGGTAGCGGCACTAATTTCTCCAACCGCATCATTAAAGGAATATATACTTCCGGGTGGCACCAAAACTCCATCTGTTCTACTAGCAGCTAAGGTTAAATTATTTATTCGACCGGTAGCCGAACCCGTAAATTTGGAAACGCCTTCACCCAATAAAGCAAAAATACCGTATTGTTGGGCATCTCTTGGCCCTGAAATAGATTTTGTTTGCACATAAGACATGTCTTCCAAACCAAAATAAGCATCCTTAAAGTCCTCAGTGGTTTTATCTACATCGATCTCTACACCATCCTGATATAACCTAAATCCCAGTACCCTATCCCCTTTCACACTTGTTACCTTACCCCTCGGCAGCTCATTTACTCCCGATGCAATGCCCTCCAAATAAGATCTGAAAGCGACTTTGTTAAAACCCAGGTTTTTCTTATTAGGATCATAAGATAAAAAGTCCAGCTTTTGTTCCAGAGTAAGTACCCACTCTTTAAACTCAGTCCCAAGCACAGTCTTCTCATCAATCACCGCATCCTCCTCCTCCACTTCCTCTTCCGGCACTTTTTCCTCTTTTGGTACTTCGTACATTAATTTCAAAGGATTAAAGACTATCCTCTCGGCATCAGTAAGTTTCTTCTCTAGATTAGTAATGAAAACTTTCGGTTCATCAGGTTCAATGCTAATCACCTTAGTCCCAAAATTAAATTTGTCAAAGGACTCGATCAACAACTCATAAAATTTCTGATCATTTATTTTTTGTCCGGAAAATTCAGTACTGATTCCCAAGTTAGCCTTATTTTTTAAAAAGTAATGTGCATTTTCAGCCGGAGAATTCAAATCACCTTTTACAGTAGCCATAAAATTGTTAAATGGCTTTTCTTCGAATTCGTAAAAAGCCGGAATATATAAGTTTTTTCCTACCAATCCGGCCAGTTTTTCCTTAGTATCTACAAAAAAATTACCGGTCCTGCCAACCTCAAACGCTCTGTTTACAGTTGAGCCCCAACTATACTCCAAGCTAATTTCCTCTCCCTCTAATGCAAAACTTTTACCACCATATGTAATGGTGATGGTTTCTTCCGTAGCCCCTTCAAACTCTTCCAACCTAGCCACCGCATCATCATAACTAAACCCGCCCAAGTCCAAACCAGCCACATAAACCCCGGGAATCAGCCTTCTGGAAAATAAAACATGATAACCGGAAACTAAGATCAACAAAATAAGCAACCCAATATAGTAGGGCTTAAACATAGCTATTACTTCTTTAAGATTGAGGGCTTTAGCTCTCTTTATTAGCTGGTTTTCGGGCGGGACGTGCATTAGATTTAATTAAAAACTTTTTGCGATCTTCACTCATGTCAATTACATCGTCGGCTTCGGCAAATAAACGGCTGGATCCGGTTTTTCCAAAAGATATGACTTCTGTTCGAACACCTTGCGAGCGGGCATAATCAAGTAGTTCTGTGAAGTCTCCATCACCGGACACTAACACCATGACATCCATCTTGGACATCATTCTGATTGCGTCCATGCAAAGACCTACATCCCAGTCACCTTTTTTAGAACCTCCATAAAAGATTTGCAAATCTTTTGTTCGAACCTCAAATCCTATTTTTGCCAAGGCATCAAAAAAGTCCTTTTCTGTTTCTACATCTGCCTTAATTACATAGGCAAAAGCACGGATCAGTTTTCTTTCACCTACAGCTTCCTTGAGTAAATTAGTGTAATTGACTTTGGAATTAAATAAATTTTTAGCGGAATAGTACATATTTTGCACATCCACAAACACCGCTACCTTCTGTTCTACATGTTGTTTTGGATTCATAAAACCATTGTATCGAAAATATAGCTTGACAACAATCTTAATAAGAACATATGATAGCTACATGGGTATATTAGATTCAATCTTGGGATTGTTTGGCGCCGGTGGCGGTCAAGCAAAAGAAGAGCCTGCTGCAGAAGCTCCTGCTGAAGTAGAAGAGGTCGCCGAAGAAGCCGCTGCTCCTGAGGCTACTGCTGAAGTAGAAAAGGAAACCGCAGAGGTAGAAGAGGCAGAAGAAGCTGCAGAAGAACTCCCAACTGAGTAAAAACAACTAAATATTTTGGCGGAGCCCGCTAAGCAGAGCTGTGTTTCTGCGCGTGGGTTAATACTTTTTAAGATTTAGCTTTGAGATATAAGCTAAATTTTATTGTGTTTTTTGGTAGAATATTGGTGCTTTTATTAGTAGTTTTTGATGGGGAGTGGTGTAACGGCAGCACACTGCACTCTGGATGCAGAGATCGGGGTTCGAATCCCTGCTCCCCAGCCAAAATATACAGCAAAAAAGCTTCAATCTAACATTTATAAATAGCAAAAAAATGGGGAAGAGATACTTTTGGTATTCTTCCCCTAACGGGTAAATTTACTTAAACGCCAGTGTATGCAAAATTAACCCAAAACTTGATGAAAAACCACACGACGTAAATTGATATGGTTATCACAAAAACACTCATAAGCAGCCTGGCTTGATTCGCTGGCCGTTCTAATGTATAGCGCTTGCTAAATAGCCTTACCCAGTTCTTATAACAAAAATAGGCACCAATACAAAAGTAGCCTAGTACGTATGTTGTGATAAACAAAGCAAGAACCTCAGACGCATACACCTTATCAACCAAATTATCAAAAACAAAAGCTCCCCCAGTTATGGTATCTATGCTGCCAAGAAATAGCATTCCTTGTAAAACAACGTAAATTGTAAACACAATGCCGGCTAGTGTCTCTGTAAAGGTTGAGGTATGCTTATTCTCTTTGTCTACGGACCAACTCACTAAAACTAAAATAAACACAAACTGAAGCCCAAATATCCACATGATCTCCTCCTAATCTACATTATGGTTGTTTGTTTCGCCCATTGTATACCATATATAGCTATAGGTCCAATCTATAAGTTATGTTGTAAAAGTTCTAATATCCGCCCAGACGGCCAGCCACTCTTATTTCTTATTTATACTGAATGCAAAAAGACTTAAATTAATCTTATTTTTCAGTTTCTAGTTCAATTTGAATAAAAGAAGTTATTCCCACATGCTTATTAATTTCCTCTTCAATACTGTCAATTAATTTTTCAAGTTCGGTAGTGTTTAATTCGTCTATTACATTAATCTCAAGATTTATCAAAAGCTTTCTAGTTCCAATAATTAAAGTGCGAATATCTATAATTGTTTTTACTTGATCGAAAGATATTACTGCCTCTTTAATTTTTTTAATAACATCCTTTGATGCCGATCTTCCAATCAATAAATCTTTTGCCCCAATTAATATAAAGTATGCAAAAAAGGCCAAGGCTAAACCGGTAAGTATGGCACCAATTCCATCGAATCTAATATCATCTGTGTATTTATAAATCACCAGCGCTATCACGCCAAAAATGGCCGCGACTGTACCCATCAAATCTAAAATAAAAGAAGTTTTAACCTCAATCAATGGGGAGTTAAGAAAAGTCTGCAACATTGTCCTAGCTTTATGCTTACCAGCTAACCTTTTATAACTTATAAAACAGGAGTAGCCGTTTGAAAAAATAGAAAAAACTAAGGCAAACAAAGCAAAAGATAAATTTTCTATGGATTCCGGATGCAAAAACCTTTGATAACCAAGGTAAATTGAGATGGTTGCTGTGACTGAAAAAGTTATTAATCCGGACATCAACGCCCAAAAAAAAGTTTCTCTTCCATATCCATAGGGATGTGTTTCATCCGAGGGTAATTTTGCCCGCTTATTTCCAAATAACAAAAGCCCTGAAGAAAAGATGTCTGAAAAACCCTCCAAGACTTGAGAAATCATAGTAACGCTACCAGTCAATATGACTCCAAGCAAACTTATTAAAACATCGGATAAGTCCACAATAAACGAAGTTAGAACAACACGATCGATTGAAATTATTTTATTCTTTTTCACTAATATAATTATAGTTTCTTAGCCGCTTATCAGCAACGCTGTAAGATTAAGATCAATAAAACCTGTAGATGAGCAAATGTTCAAATAGCTTACAAGACTGCCAGCCAAGAAAAAAATGGCTAAGAAACTAGACGCTTCCGCTTGTAGTAGTTTTTTGATAGCCAACAAACTCCACACAACTTTCAAAAATCTGTTCAATATCCTTTCCTTTTTTTTTTAACTTTTGAATATGGTTCCGTAATTCTTCATGCCCTGAATAACCTTCTTCCTTTGGTAAAGTCAAGACAGTAAAACTCTCCTTTATCTTAAAATAATCATCTTTTGATAATCCACTCTTTTTAGAATCAAACCTTCTGTGAAAATAAAAATGAGCCAGCTCATGCTTAGTAGTTGATAATAATTCGTCCTCTAGAGCAAAAGCGCTTACTGCATACCAACACTCTTCATCATTATAGGGAAATATGGTTAGGGTAGTTAAAAAAGCTGTAATACTCTTACATTTAATTTTCACTCCATAAAGTCCTTTCAGATCATCAACGATGCTTTGCCCTTCCTTATTCCAAACTCCCTTCATGGTACTTATAGCTTTCTCTATTTTTTTATTATTGACTTCCCAGTAGTTTTTTAGGAATATCTGCAACTTATCAGTTTTGGAAAAATCACTAGCAATCAAACTATTAAAAAGTCTCTTGGGTAAAAACTTCTTTAGCTTTTTAGAAGAGATGTCGTCTAGCTCAGGTCCAAACCATCTATAAATGTTTGTATCCATCTTTAAATCGTATTTCACATTTAGCATATTTTAATATTATCAGGAAAAATCTCGTAACCAGAGAGGTAATAGATTCCAACATATTCCACTAGGGCCAGCCAAAATTAAACTCCGAAAAACCTAACTTTCCCATATTACGCTAACTCTTTAGTTTGATATCATATTAGTATGCCCCAAGAAGGATTTAATACTGCTGGTGAAAACCTTGAAAACACAGCGCAGCAGGAAGCGCCCCATGAAAAAGTTGTTGATGCTGCCTACTCTCCGGAAAAACCCAAAAAGGGAAAGTTTTTTATAATCCTGTTCCTTATACTCATACTTGCTTCTTTAGTATCATTAGGATACTTTTTCTTTTTTAAAGATTTTATAGCTCAAAAAATCTCATCGATGGAAAAATCAGTACGGGAACTAGAGTTAACACAACCGGAACCAACTCAAAAAGAAATAGAAAAACATTATAAAAATATTTTCTCTACGTGTAAGATTTTCGATGATACTCTGGTTTCCGAAGTATCGCACCCTAAATTGGAAAGTGAGATTTTAATTATTGGAGGTTTTATTACTAAAGAAAATAAGGTTGAAACTTTACCTTTGTTTAGAGCTTCTAACGGCCGACCGGATTTAAAATTTGATAAAGAAAGTGAAGGTGAGTATAGATTCAGCATTTTAGACAAAGACAAAAATGAGCTGAGATTTGTAAATTTTGGCGGCACTATGATCCTTTACAGCACGCCTAACGCCCCTCAAGAAATTACGGATTTTTATCCTCTTGCCATGGCACCTCTATACGATTGGAATGACAGGTACCTTAGCATAGAAAAAGAAGGAGAAAATATCTATTTTGAAAATATTCACATAAGGCTTACTGAGGACTACATTAAATCACTTCCGGATGGAATCTTCGTCAATGACAGGGAAACTTTCACAGCTCTTGTAGATCCTGTTATGAGAGATTTCAAAGAGTGTAGTAATGAAGGTAGTGATGTCCCAAGTTCACGAATATTAGAGTTTGATCTTCTACCTATTATTAAAAAAGAGCTCAAGCCTAATTTTGAAAAAGGAGGATTGGAAACTAATGCTGAGGATATAATTGACTTATTACTGGATACAATTGCCAGGTTAGATCCACAAACCACAACGCCGCCACTCTCAGCAGATCCTTCTTTTGAAGGAGATGTCAGAATAGAAAACTCTTTAGGTAGTATGGCAATTTTTAGTTTAGACAGAAAAAAGAATATTAGATTTGGGAATGAAGTAGAGCTTGAGTTTAAGGAATATAACTACAAAGATTACTGCTTTAAGCTTGGCTCCCAAGAAGATGACACTATAACCTGCGACAACACCAGGCCAACAGGAAGCGTTGTTGTCATCAAAAACCTTCAAACCGGGGAATCCAAAAACCTCTTATTTAGTAACCGCAATGATACAAGCAGTGCTTTCGACTATACTTTTAGAGCAAACCCAAATGCAAATAATGTGCATATAGAGGCTTTTAGGCAAGATTATTTCCAAAAGTTTTATACATTTTAACCAGGTTGTACCTTACTTTCTTGTCCTCAATGATAAAATAGTTAGCTAGAAAATCAGACACTACAACTAACTAATGCCGTCTCTATTTGTAGTAATATTAGATATATGAGAAGGTTTCCAAAACTTTTAATAGCGCCCGTCATACTAATTGTTTTGTTAGACCTAGCCTTCACACTAATTGGACAGCCAAAACAATATTGGCAAGATTTCAGTAAATTAAACGAGGGAAGTCCGTTGGGAGTAGTCACGCTAAGCCAAAATCCGTGGTTCTTTGTAGCATTTATACTTATCTATATTTCTCTTATCTATATACTTCTTAGAAAGCTGCCTTTGTTTTTGTCCGTCTTTTTAGCCATTTCTTTCTACTTAGGACACGTTTATGGTTCAAGCACATGGGTTTATATTGTTTTTAAGAAAATATCTAAGTCTGCCTATCATTATGAATTTATAAGTTGGTACATTACGGTTGGTTATATAGTAATGGTCAGTTTTGCAACTAGCCTTTTTGTACGACAGTCTTTAAAGGACAGAGACACATAGCAATCCTCTAACGTCCCCATCCGCCATAATAAGTTCCAACACAGCCCACCGAATCTAGCCAATTACCAGTTTTAGCTCAATTCGCTGCTACTTGAAATCCAATATGGAACGTAGGTATAAAGTTTCCACCCTTTAGCTTAAGGTTCGAAAATAGAAAATTTGTGATCTGCTGTCTCCCGTCCAAACTTTAAAAAAACTTAAGGTCTTTTTTTATAAATACGCCAAAACTCCAACCCATTTATGTAAATGGAATCTTTATATCTGAACCTAACACCGGAGTTAACAACGCTCGGTGGAGGCTCTTTATTGGGTCCGAGAATCATTAATTTGTAACTGTTTGGATGTTCCTCAGATATATTGTAAACCTTATTCTCACCATATATTGACTTTAAGGTGTTGTGGTCATTAATAGACACTTTAGTATTCGGGCCATACTTATCTACTATAAAGTCTCTTAAATCAAAAGTGCCTATGCCAAAAAGTTTTTGTCCGATTATTCTGTTGCTAGTGTCGGCATTTCCAATAATTGGGTTTGTATAAGTTAGGTAGTGCGGAAAAACTCTAATAAGCGGGTATATTATTGAAAACAGTATTAATACCACTAGTAGAATTTTTTTCTTAAAATTAACAGAATAGTAACCAAGTACCGAAATGATCCCAAAAAAAGGAAAGATGGGTATCGTATAGCGATCTACCTTCTTCGAAAAATAAGAAATTGCAAGAAAATAAACTAAATAAAACAGCCCAATAAAACTTGCAAAGGATATTTTGGTAAGGTTGATTTCCAATTTATTATCGCGCAATATTTTTACAAAATCCTTAACCTTCTTCCAATAATATAAAATAAAGCCAACTATCGTGACTAATGATAACTTTAGGAGCAAAAGAATAGGATAAAACATAGGACCGGGGTTACGTTTAGTCACACCAAAAAATATTTGCTTATGACCAAGTTTATTTCCAACTTCTAAACTATCGTTAATAATTGTAGAAAGTGTTTCAACCGAAGCAACCCAAAAAGCTGGAAATAGTAAAAAATAGGTAAGAACAAATGAAAAAAGAAATGTAATAGCATATTTCAGAGATACTTTAAATCCGTTGTTTACAAGAGATAATGTTCCTCCAAAAAATAAACCAAATAAAACTCCTCCAAAAAATAACGTTTTTGATAGGGTAGCCAAACCAAAGAAAAAGCCAGCAAAAACGACTCCGATGAAACTAAACTTTCTTGAACTTAGATACACTAGTAACAAACCAATTAGGATATACAAAGAAATCTGCGCATCCATGTGCAGCAATCTTGAATTTCCTACAAAAAACGGCTCGAAAGAAAACAAAGAAACCATAGCAATAGCTTTTTTAAACTCAAATATTTTCGTCAGCAAATAAATTAGTAAAATAGACAGACCCAACTGTAAAAAAACTAGAACTAGTTTTGCATGATAATGTATGGCTACAAAATCGGAGAATACCTCACCAATTGAGACTGCTTTCATTCTGCTACTCACCTCCGCTGTCAATCCTGTAAGCCACATAAGAGTTACTCCGGGATGGTACATTTGGTAAGTTTCTTTAAAATCTTTAGTTCTTAGTGCATTCATGAATTTTTCAGATCTGTCGTGCCAATAAACAGCATCTGTATTAACAATGTCGTTATGAAGACGAGGAATCCTTGTGATCAAAAATAATATAACAAATGCAACTACACATAGATAATGTGACTCCTTAACCTTTTTCATAGAGAACATAATATAATTAAAATCTAAGTTTTGGATAAATACCCATATTAGATTTGTATGTTTCCGTGTAATTTTTTATTGATTTTATATATTTCATAGATATAATCGTTGAAAATACTTTCGACACTCTTTTTTAGATGATCACTAAACCTCAACTCAAACTAATAATTTTCTGATTTTGGGTAATGCTCTTCTGGTCGCCCTTTCTCCTTCTTCAATCATTTCCTTTCTTCTATTAAAGCCGTCCAGAAAGTTAAATTCTCCTCTAACTTTTGGTTTTATAACTACTAAATTTTTACCAAATTTACCGACAGTTAATTTTGTAGCTTCCGTCCGCAAAACATCAAAAGAACGAACAAGAACTTCAATGGTATTGGGATCATTAAGACTAACTTCACCCTTCATCGTAAGATCCACCCCAAGGATAATATCTGCTCCCATTTTTCTGACAACATCAACAGGGGTAGGATTAGTAACACCCCCATCAACAAGCAACTTTTTCCCAAGACTTACCGGAGGGAAAACTCCCGGAAGAGTTCCACTTGCTAAAACCGCTTGGGCAATATTACCTTTTTCTAAGATAACCTCTTGCCCTCTCCTTAAATCGGTAGCAACAATCTTTAAAGGCATTTTAACTTGAGAAAAATTACTGTACATAAAAAGATTATCAAGAAAATTTTGTATTTTTCTTCCTCTGATTAAGGCTTTTTTAGGAGAAATAAAATCAATAAGTTGGGCAAATTCAATTTTTTTCATCTTTAATACCAAAGTTTCAAAGCTCTCTATTTCACCGTGAACGGCGAAATATGCAGCAATAATTGCTCCAGAGCTCGACCCTGCTAAATAATCGATGGGAATTTTCTCCGATATTAAAACCTTTAAAACCCCAATATGCGCAAAGCCCCTTGTTCCTCCACTACCCAGTGCTAAACCAATTTTCTTTTGTTTTATTGCAGACACAGTACTTGTATCTTAAAACTTAAGTAGTTGATAGTCTAGAAGCTTTTCACAGCAAGCCGTGCTTTGTATCTCACAGATTCAAAGCTCTATCTAATAGTCAGGGTATAATTAGCTTATGAGTTTCGAAAACAGATTTAACCTAAAATACAAGTACTCACCTGACATATTTGGTGTCAAACCAATGCCTGTTTTAGAAAAAGCTTTGGATTACATCCAAAGTGGAAAGGCTTTAGACCTTGGTGTTGGTAACGGGCGAAATACAATTTATCTGTTATCGAAATCTTTCGAAGTAACCGGAGTTGATATATCAAAAGAAGGTATGAAAATTCTTAAAGAGCGCGTTCCCGATAATTCGAAACTTACTCTTAAAGTTAGTGACGTGTCTCAGTTTGAAACCAAAGAAAAGTTTGATTTAGTTTTGGCAGTAGGACTTCTTCATTTCCTAAACACAAAATACGTTAATTCGCTCATAGGCAAAATGAAAGGCTGGACAAAACAAGGGGGTCTTAACGTAATAGCTGTCAGAATGGTACAAAATTTTAGGCAAGATCTTCCGCATGTATTTGAACACAATGAGCTAAAAGGTTTTTACGAAAATAAAGATTGGGTAATTATGGAATATCAAGAGGGTATAGCAAAAAAAGCAAAAGTAGCCTCTTTAATAGCTAGAAAAGAAGTCTGATCAAAAACAAAATTGCGGTTCGAAAACCTGCTTAGTATCCCATCTGTCGATAAACGTCCATATTATCTTTATATAGATCAAGATATCCCGAATAAACCTGCATATATTTTGCCACAATAAAATATGAAAGACCTAAGGCAAATAAAGTCAGAAATAAAGCCATATACCCCTCCTTTTTATAGGCGGTGTCTTCGTGTCTGAAGTATTTAAAAAACCAGTAAAGCCCAAACGGGGTTAAGAAAAAGCTTACAAAGTATATTTTTAGCTTCTGTTTAATGTTCACTATTAAATTATACTCCTAAGTTACTGCTTGAGATTACATGATAACTTCTTATATAATGCATAGATGGTTGTGAATATGATACGAAAGAAAACTTTTCAAAATGAAAACTAATTACTCAGGCCTATACAAACTAAACGTGATCATGAGCATAGTAGGAATTGCTTTGGCTTCCTACATTATTTACGTGCAAGTTTTCGATCCGCCCACAACAATTTGCTATGTAAACGCCATAATTAACTGTAACGCTGTATTTTTTGGTGAATCTTCTAAGGTTTTAGGCATACCCACACCTTTATATGGTATGGCAGGTTTCATTATGATCTTATTTTCGAATATTTTCAAAAAACCGGTTGTGTCTTTTGGGGCAGCTACATTTGGCTTTTTGTTTTGTTTAAGATTGATACTTATTGAGATCTTCCAACTTGGTGAGTATTGCCCTATTTGTTTTTTATGCCAAACGTTAATGATTTCCGTCATGATTTCATCCTTTCTTTTGATGAGAAATGCTAAAAAGAGTAACTCGTCAGAATCCCCTTTGCTACAATAGAAAAGCTGTTACCTAAAAACGTGTAAATATCCGGCTTTACGTAATATCAAGCCTATAGTATAATACCCCATAGCGTAAAGGTTTTTGCCAGCCAATAATGAATGGAGGTAACAATGAGGGACACCGCTGCCGCCATCGCAAAAGTAGCCCACAACAAACTGGAAAAACAAACTCCGGTGCGTTTACGCATGTTTTTGCTGATGGGTGTTCTTATGTTCGCAATTGGAATGCTTGTAGGTCGGCTACGAACAATCCAATCCCCAATTCCCACCTGCAACCTCAGTAATGTGGCTGCGGTCTTTCTGGACAATCCCAACACGGACCAGATAGAAAAGTGGGAATTTACCAACGGCCAAGGAACCTTCGACTATCAAGATAAAGTCCTTTTTCTCACCATACAAGGAGAACTCGAAGGCCCTTTCTTGGTAGCCAAGACACAGGACAACTAGCTTCTGTTTTTACACCCTCAGTACTACGCTGGGGCAACCAAATTTTGAACTGGTCCCTGGGAAGAGACCTGGATCCAAATCTGGTAGCTACGGTAATGCAGATAGAAAGCTGCGGGTACCTAGAAGCTGTTTCTCCGTCCGGTGCGCTTGGCCTTTTCCAAGTAATGCCATTCCATTTTGGAGCACATCAAAGCAAAGTAGAACGATTAGATCCTGAAACTAACGCTCAGAAAGGACTGGACTATCTCCAAAGATCATATGAACTAGCAAAAGGGGATATTCCAAAGACGTTGGCAGGATACAATGCGGGACACCTAGCTATCCAATGGAACCCGGAAACCTGGCCTGAGGAAACTCAAAGTTATGTACACTGGGGAACCGGCATTTTGCAAGACATCAGCTCTGGCCTTGACAAAAGCCCAACTCTTCAAGCTTGGCTTGAAGCGGGAGGTGCTAGTCTTTGTCGAAAAGCTGAAATCGCACTAAATCTTCCCTAATCTGAAATATGGCTGGCAGCCCGGCTGGGGTAAGTTTTGACACTTGTGTCATCTCCCCAGCCATTTTTTACAAAAAAAACAGGGCCGCTACAATTAATATATTTTCAAATATTAAAAAGGCAGCGACCCAAAAATCCTTCTACACTATGGCCCGATGAAATGGTCTACAAGGTTCCTAGCGTTCGCCACGGCCATAAATTGGTACGGGTTAGAAAAAGTGGGCAAAGAACCATAGAAAACTTTTACATCTTTGATCTCTATTTCCCTATCCCCATTCTGACACCGCACAGCTAGTTCCGTAAGCTCTATCAAGGCATCCGCAAGCCTATCGTTCCCCTCTTCCCTACAAGCTTCACTGACCGACTTCATGTGAGTTCTAAAACTAATCTCGTCCTTTTTTCTCCTAACCATTCTCCTCTCCTTTCACTCAAAGTCATCGTAAAGCTCGCTTACATACCTTATAACCCCCTCATCTCTTCCTAACTTCCTTACTAAGTCAATTATACCGTCTGAAAACTCCTTAGATCTTCCTATTACACTTTGCATTTTTACTAAACGGTTATGATCAGGTTTATTTCTTAAATATGTGCGTAAAATCTCATGCCACTTTTCCACTTCTTGTCTAGAAGTTCCAAAATTTAACTCTTCATCTAATACATCATTAAAATAACCCACGTACTCAGCCCAATTATCAATTTCTTCATATAAAAGTTGGTCTTCTAAGAATTTAAGCCCGTGAATTAGGTACTCAGACTTTGGGAATAGCTTAAAAACAACGCTCTTCTTGAGATATCTCTCTCTTTCTTCATCTACATAAGAATGAAACTTTACACCTACCATAAAAGAATCTTCACTAGTGATGTCCTCAATAACAAGATTCTTATAGTGAGTTCTTTCTCTCTTAAAGTGGGCTAGGGTTCGAATATCAGGAAAGCTAGTGCCTACAAAAAACTTTTTTCTGTCTTTGTCCTTAAAATATTTATTATAAACTTTTTGGGATAAAACTATGTGGGTAATGGGATATGCCATATGGTTATTTTA
>CBFDCV010000016.1:0-18902 GCA_965603395.1 uncultured candidate division WWE3 bacterium | reverse complement strand
GCCCTGGTGATTTTTTTCAGATTAGTAAAGCTTCATTATCTAAACAAATATACAAAAGTAATGGAAGATCTGGGAGACAATCTTTTAAGTATCATATTCGATGATTACAGGCTCTCGTTAGGAGAAAAACTTCCCGGCTTTTCCCAAGTTAAGGAAATGACTAAAGACATTGCTGAGACCGCCTTTTCGTTAAGGGAATACCTTAGATTTATAAAAGAAATGATAGGGATTGTATTGGGATTAATAATACTAATGGCCTTAGGTATTACCATGAATTATATTTTGTTCATCCACCTGGCTTTGCTAGTAGCTGTCATTCTTGTTTTGTATTCAGTACATACTATGCTTGAGGCCATGCACTTGGCTTATGAGCATAGCTATCAAAAGAAAAATAAACTGTACGATGACTCTTTTGTGCACTCTCACCCACTGCTCACCAGAACAACTTTAAATTTTGATAAAAGCACATACACAGCAAATTTAAAACCCATTTCTATACTTTTCGATAATATAAATGTTGTTAGTACTGTAAATAAAAGCTTACTGCCCATTTTACTATTATTTTTACCTCTGCTTTTAGGCAACATGGCCGAAGGCGTTTTTCTATTAGTAGTAGGTTTGTTTATATCTAACAGGCTGTTTTCCATAAACAACCCGGTTTTAAATAGAGCCAAGGTGGTCAAAGGAGAGTACAGACTAAAACAACTGAATTTTTATTTGGACACGATTTTAGATAAGGGTTCGGAAATCACCCCTCACGCATACAAGAAAATTCGAAAAGAACTCATAGATCAAAACCCTAGATTAAAAACTGGTGATAGGATTATTTGGGGGAATTTGAATATTGAAGGATTAACTTACTATACGGGGTGGAGCAAAAATAAAAGACAAATTTATATTGATAAAGTTAGCTTACCCTATGGAAAAATTTCTTTTTTGGTTGGAGATTACGGGATGGGAAAAACTTTATTCGGTAGGGTGGCTACCCTCAGGTACTCGAACTTTAATGCTGACATTTTGGCCATTGGAGATAAGGACATAAGAACCTTCAAATCTTTAGAACAAGGTTTAAAGTATTTACATTACAGTTGCCAAAGAAACATCTCCACATCATACAGAAATGCCCTCAGTGTATATATAAACGATGCCAAGCAGACAAACATCTTTGTGAAAAAAGTATTTAACTTTAAAGGAGATCTAAAGGATGTAAAACAACACTTTATCGATCACAAAGATTATTATGGTGATTTGCATGTATTACTCTCCGGTTTATTAGATAAAGAAGATATGGTTTTTGGCGAGAAAGATTTAAGTGGTGGTTATTTTAACTTAGTGGCAAATTTATACCAAAACTTTTCTCACCAGGCGTCTGTGCTTACAGCGCTAAAGGAGCTGAAGGATAAAGTAAACGAAGATATTTTTAATAAAGGGCTTATTCTAGCTGCTGTGGCAGAGTATATTTCCTATAACCATTTAAAAAACTACGTTCCGGAAGCCAATATCTATTATATGGACGCAAACTTGTCAGAACCCCCTATCTCAGAAGATATGAAATTAAGGTTCTTGTATGCCATAGATGTTTTCATGGAAGGTTTGGTATTAGTAGTAGACGAGCCTTTTAGCCAACTTGACCCCAATCTATCTAAGATTATTTTCAACGATTTAGTAAACTACGCAAAAAATTACAATGCGGTAGTAATAATTCTGGACGAAAAAATTAACTCTGATGTTATTGATGACAATAGGGGCAAAGATGTATTAGGGAAAATATTAAGATTTGAAAGTGACGGATTTTCTTTGAACGTGAAAGTAAACGATTTAGAATAGGTACTAGTTATCCAAAAAGACCAAAACTTCATGGGCTAGATCATGTTCCTTACCATTAAAAACATGATCCCCGTCCTCAATTATTTTGTAAGAAAAATTCGGAATGTTTAATTTCATAGTTCCCATAGCTTCTTCCGGATCTCCGGGATTTATAGGATGGAATAACTCATCCTCACTGCCTACTATAGCCTTGACTGGAATATCCATTTTGTTTAGTAACATGAAACTATTTTCCTCATCGGCAAAGTGGAACATTTTTCCAAAGTGATCCATGGTAAGCCAGGACGCGTAAGTTTGATAAGACATTCTCATATTTATATACGATTCCGGGATTATTTCCTGACCCTTCCCCTGCTCTATTTTTTGTTTAGCCATCCTTATGTATTCCTTGTATTTGCCATCTGTAATGACCTCAACTAAGGCGTGAACATCAAAAGGGGACAAAAGTATTAGTTTTTTTACGTATTTTGTATGTTTGCCCTCAGCCAAATATCTAACAGCCTTGATTGCTCCTAAAGAGTGACCCTGTAAAACAATATTGTGATGACCGTTCTCCACCAAAAACTCTATCCAGGCATCAATATCCATATGCGCTTCTTTCAATAATTCGTAGTGGGAGCCGTATGTTTTGCTTTCACCTTCAGTAGTTTGTATTTCGTATTCCTGTCCGGTACCTCTGGTCTGGACACTTAAAAAAGAGTGCCCATTTTCTTTAAGTGCGTTAGTTACTACAGTTATAAAGCTGTTCGAAAAGAAGTCTCCTTCAAACCCGTGGACATGTAATACCGCATAATTATTTTTTTCACCCTTTTTGAAAAATCCGTGTAAATAGAGACCGTCTTCAGTAGATGTTTTTACTAGTTCGAATACACACATATTTATTATTATTACAAAGAATTACTTAACCTTCTAGTATCTTTTAGAAATTCACAGTAAGCAACATAACGGGCTTTCACTTCCGGGTTGGTGTCAATGGCGTGGGAAACTTTAGAAGCTACCCTAATTCTTCTGTGTTTTATGTCATCCCACTTTTCCTTACCGAACATGGCCGCAACTTGTCCTGGTGGAAACTGGTCCAATAAGAAATTGAAGGATCTTTCTGCGGATCTGAGTTGGGATAGGAATTTTGCATCCTTGTCCTTGTATTTTGTTGAATGGGTTAAGTCCTCAAGGGTTTTTAGGTAGTTTAGGATAAGTTCTTTATATTGAGTGTAGTCGTTTATCATGTACAGATTAATTGTACACGATTTTGGTGGCAATCCGTCGCTTTCGCTCCTGTTGCACCCCAACTGACTAAGTTCGAGTACTCACTAAGTCATTTGGTGGGCGAGGAGGGACTCGAACCCTCAATCCGTTAGGAATACGGTTCTAAGCCGTACGCGTATACCAGTTCCGCCACTCGCCCCTGTGTCTGCTGACCAAGTAGCCCTATTTTAGCAAAAAATACACCTGATTATAGAGTTTGTTTATGGTTTATAGTGAAGCGTCAGCAATCTGATTTGATATATCGTCCATCTGTCCCATGTATTGTCTGACCCCGCCTAACCAGTAGTCCGGTCTGGGAGGTGTGTAGACAGGAGCCATCTTTGCAGGAGTATCCAGACCTTTACTAAAGTAGCCTTCGTATATACCCTTACCTACTTCTTCAATTCCGTTATTAAAATTATCGAACTTTATGCAATTGTCTCCGTAGACTCCCCAGCCCCAAGCGTTATAACTTTCAGCAATTAATCTTTTACCGCAAGCGGATTCCAAGCAGCTGATAGCTACCAGTAATCTGTAGTCCAATCCATATTTATCCGCTACCACTACAAAAGTGTCAGCATTTTCCACCAAAGGCGAATTGTGTTTTTCTAAGAATTGTTTTAATACCTCTGCCCTATCCACTTGTGCCGATCCTATGGAATAAAAAATTCCGGCTTCTTTATCTATTTCATTTTCCTTAGCATTAGACACGCCTTGGGCAAATATAGACATAGAAAAGACCACGACAAAAGGGGCAAATATTGAAATGAGTGTTTTTATATAATTCATATACGGAAATTTGGCAGATTTAGTTAATTAGCTATTTTTTCATACGGACAAGAGAGTATTCTACCACATGATGCAAGTCCTGGCAAACAGTGGAAACGTTGTTAAAAAAGGATAAAACGGGTGTTTTTAAAGGTTTTGTCTATGAGCTGGTAGGAGATTTGTAGCTTTGGATAAAATCGCCAAAATACTGCACTCCCTTACACCAACTACCGTTTGATGGTGGTGTATAAGTTCTCATTATTTCACAAAGATCAGTAACGCCCCTGGAGTAAAATTTCTTGCTTAAATACTTAGAAACAATCTGAATTCCCTGCTCATAGCTATCAAATTCGTAAACACTTTCTCCGTAAGTGGCCCACCCCCAGGCATTCTTGGTTTTCACGCCATCTATAGTCGGTGTATTTTTACCACAGCTTGATTCCTGGAAGGCTATGGCGGCGACTACCCAATAAGGGATATCGTTTTCATCAGCTTGTTTAACAATTGTTTCTCCTAAGCCTGTCATGGGGCAATTAAATACCTCAAACACCTTATCGATCCTAATAGAGCGGGAATCACTATAATCAAGTTCTTGAGAAACGGAATCCAAAGTTAATGGTATGGAAGAAAATAGCGAGTATTTGTCCGGAACGGTTGGGCTGTATTTGTATAAGGGTATACTAAAGATAAAAGTTGCCAAAAATATTGTTATAACTAGTGTAGCCCCTGCCCATCTAGAGTTTGCCAACAAAAACTGCTTTGAAGTAGCGATTTTAATCTTGTCGTGCGCCGTTGAGATTTTTTGGAGCACAATATCTTTTTTAGTTGGTTTAACAGTGGATAGAGTTGAAATAGCCTCTCTGGGAACGGCCGTATTACAAGGAATGATCTCGCCTAGGGGGTTTAATATGCGGCCTTTTTGTTTAAAAAAATTTTTCGAAAGTTTCCTTGGCACTTATTTACAATAACAAAATTTTATAAAAGGTGAAAGATGCTAAACACTGAAAATATGTGCTACTAAAAATCCAATACATGCGGCAGCCCCTGCTATGAGCATCATTTTCAAGCCTGATCTGGGTTTTTTGGTTGGCAGATAGCCTAGGAAGAATAAAGCAAATAGTGACACGGCTATAGAAACATATTTAGCAGTGGAGACTTCAAGCAGTAGATAAGGTGCTAGCGGTATGAAACCTGAAAGAAAGTAGGAAAAAAACATAATGACACCGTCTTTCACCGGATTGAGTTTTGTATTTTCATCGATTTCCATGACAGATGACTCAGATAAAAAAGACCCGGCACCCATTGAGGTTGCTTCTACTACTATGGCGATAATGCCTGCTAAGCATATTTGGTGTTTGGTGAACTCCCCGGCGGAGGCTATGCCAAATAGGATTCCTAAGGTGGAAACAAGGCTGTCCTCTGCTCCGAAAATAAAGTTTCTATATTCTTCTGAGTTTGGTCTTTTCACTAGTTAATTATAGTACGGAAAACTGTATTTTGGCATTTTTGGTCGGGGTGGTCGGACTCGAACCGACGGCCTCACGGTCCCAAACCGTGCACTCTTCCTACTGAGCTACACCCCGAGATAGCACTGCATATTTTAGCATAATAAAAGACAAAAAAATTAACGTTCTTTATGGTGTAAAACTTCGACAATTCTACCTAAACACACAGTTTTCTTCTCCCCACTATTAACAGTACTTTTAACTGTAATTATTAATCCCCTACAATCACAGGTTTGAACAACACCATCTTGAAGTGACGTTATTTCACAATCTTGTCTACCGGAAATTAACATGAGGAAAAAAACTATCACAAAAAAAAGCACGATACCCCCAAGAATGGAGCGCTTATGCCCTTTAATGGTTTCCCAACGTTTATCTTTTTCAGGCAGTTGTTCGATCATAATTCCGGAATCAATTGGCTTAATACAATATTAAATGGTTTTGATTCGTAAACCAAACGGGAGTTGTTAATTAAATCTATAACGTGAATTTTTATGGTGTAGGTACATTCTGAGTCTTTTGGGCACTCAGGCGTGGTGGTGTCTCTCTTATGCATGTCTCTGGAAAATTCGGAAATTACAAACACATCATTGCTTAGAAAGTAGGCACGGTCAAAATAGCAATTGGCTCTAATCGAACAATCAAGTATACGGGCGTCTATGATTTTATCGTCACGGGCGCCGTAAAAATGTACCTCATTAGGTTTAGCACCATTTCTTATTTCATGGCGATAATCAATGAATAACCTTTCACTGGGCGAGAAAATTACTTTTTTTAAATCTTTATGTTCATCTATGGTTTTTTCGAACTCCTCCTGCCTGCCCTCTTCGTCTAATGAATATACTTCCATCCACCTTGTGTTGTAGATCTCATTTTCTTCCACCAGGAAAAAATCATCAGCATTCACATACTCCAAACCCGAGTTTTTTAAATTAGTGATCCAGCGTTGGAATCCTTTAGCCTCCTCTACTTTTTCAGGTAGTTTTGATTGATCTATGGACAGCTGTTTTTGGATGTTTATAGCAGCGGCTAAAGCTACAAGGGTGAATATGGCAACAACAAGTAGGTATTCCAGTTTAATTTTCTTCACGAAAACATGTTAGCACAGTTAACTTTGCCAAGCATTTAGGACCTGTTCATTTAAGGGTATATTAGAGAGTATTCTAAATTTTGGATGGTGCGAATAAATTTCTTTAGCTGCTTTGTTAACATCTTCCAACTTCACGTCCATCAGTTTGTTCAGCTGAGTCTCATAAGTTTCGTTCTTTTTACCCTCCAAGACAAGCTTGCCCTGGATGTAAGCTCTTTTTTCCGGTGACTCATTGTTAAAAACAAACCTTGAAGTAATGATCTTTCTTGTTCTATCGTATTCTGCCTGGGTTATTCCCTCTTTTACTAATTTATCTATTTCTATTTTCATGAGCATTAATACTTTTTCTATATTTTTTGGGTCTACTTGGGCTTCATGGTTAAAAAGTCCAAATGGTAAAAAAGACAAGTATTCACAACGAACATTATAGGCCAAGCCGTGTTTTTGTCTTATTTCTCTGAAAAATCTAGATAGAAATCCTCCTCCTATGGTGTTTGACACTATTTTTCCAGCGTAATAGGCTTTTGTGTAGATTTCTGCTGCCGGGTAGACTACGGACAGGGTGGCCTGCTGAACTTTTATATTTTTTTCTGCATAGAACATGTGCTCATCAACATAGTGTTCAGCTGCGTAGCTGTTTTTCTCTCCTTCTTGTAGAGAGCCAAAGTATTTTTCAGCTAGTTCGAACACATCCTTTTCTAAGCCATTTCCGCATACGCAAAGCACAAAGTTACTGGAATTATAATTTCTTCTAAAGTAATCTCTTATCATATCTCGGTTTATAATTTTTAAAGTATCGAGAGTTCCTATAAGGGGGTTTCGTAGTCTGCTACCTTTTGCGTAGAGGCGCTCATCAGAATTAAGATAGAAATTTTCTACCGGGCTATCTCTGTACATATGATATTCCTGAGTTATGACAGATCTTTGTTTTTCTATATCTTCGTTCCTAAACAACGGATGCATTATTTGTTGAGATTGCATTTCAAAAGCTCGTTCTAATTCTGTACCTAAAACTTTGACATAATAATTTACCTCAAATTCTGATGTATAAGCATTGAGAAGTCCGCCCACATTCTCTATGAGGCCTCTTAGATCGTCAGGATCAGGGTATTTCTCTGTACCATCAAAAGCCAGGTGTTCGATAAAATGAGCAATGCCATATTCTTCTTGTTTTTCCCATACACCGCCGGCCCTACCAATAAGGTTGAAAGTAGCGGAATCTATTCCCGGAAAGGGTATATAGACCACTTTTAAACCGTTTTTTAAAGTTTTTATTACCGGAAGATCAGTCATAATAATGGTGGGCAAGGTGGGAGTCGAACCCACACGTCCGTGAGGACAACAGATTTTAAGTCTGTCGCGTCTGCCATTCCGCCACTCGCCCAGGAAATTAATACGTAAGGTATTATACAAAGCAGGGATTGCTAGGACAATATTTTGTGGGTCTTTTCTAAGTCGTCCTCAATTGGGTGCTCTTTTTTTGTTTTCCAAAGATCCATTTTATCCCCGGCATATCTTGGTAAAAGATGCATGTGAAAGTGATTTACTTCTTGCTGCGCGTGCTTTTTAGATGATTGAACTAAGTTAAAACCATCAGCCTTTAGTTTGTTTTCAAATTCTTGAGCTAGTTTTTGAGCTACGATTGAAATTCGTCCCAACAAATCTTTTGGAATATCAAAAATGTTTTTAAAATGTGCTTTTGGGATGATTAACGTATGTCCTTTAGTCGCAGGAGTAACATCCAAAAAAGCCAGCACCTCTTCATCTTCGAACACTTTGTAGCACGGTATTTGCTCTTCAACTATTTTACAAAAAATACAATCTTCCATTTTTAAGGTAATAAAATTGTTAAAATGGCACGCCTGGAGGGATTCGAACCCCCGACCTTTACCTTAGAAGGGTACTGCTCTGTCCCCTGAGCTACAGGCGCTTAATGGAGCGGGAAACGGGATTCGAACCCGTGACCTTCTCCTTGGAAGGGAGACGCTCTAGCCAACTGAGCTATTCCCGCTCGTCAAAGCAGAGTAAAAGTTACGAAAGTCATTGTACACTTTTAATAATGCTTTTTCAAAAGACCTTTTCTTTTCTTATTAAACTCTCTTTGTGTTATTCTACCCGTGCTCAGAAGCTCCTTAAGCCGTTTTAAGGACAGTTCAAAGTCTTTTACATATATTCCCTTTTGTGAGCTGTCATCCGGTAGGTGTTGATTCTTTCTGTGTGCCTGGTTAATCTTTTCATCGATGATTTTTTTAGCTTGCCTTGCCTTTTTTTTGGGTACCCAATGCACTTTTATAATCCTAGTATATACGGTTGTATCAATCTCTACGTGAGCAAAAAGGTAAATAAAATTAATAAGATTTACTTGAGCCATATGATTATATGAGATGCTGAATTCATCGTGGGTGAGAATATGGCGTTTTTTATACACTACCCTATCGTCGAAAATGTAAAAATGGGGTCTAAATAAAGTGAAATTATATATTCTTGATCCGGCGATGTGTAGCAACAGTGTGGACATGACTTCATTATACAACTATAAAGTATTTCATAACTAACTTCTTGTCTGCGATGCTATACTTTATAAATGCAAAATGACACATTCGACACCATCATTTTAGGTAGCGGTCCATCAGGATTAACTGCCACTATCTATACTTCCAGAGCCCATTTAAAAACCTTAGTGATAGCCGGAAATCCTCCAGGCGGGCAACTTACAACTACTACAGACGTAGAAAACTTTCCCGGATTTCCTAACGGAGTAATGGGCCCAAAATTGATCGAAGGTATGAGAAAGCAAGCCGAAAGATTTGGAGCCAAGTTTGAAAATAAAAATGCTTTAGAAGTTAGCGGATCCTTTGAGGAAGGGTTTACTGTAAGAACTGAAGGAGACTATGAATATAAAAGCAGGACTGTAATTATTGCTACCGGCTCATCAGCCAGTTGGTTGGGATTGGAAAGTGAACAAAATCTAAGAGGAAAGGGTGTATCAGCTTGTGCCACCTGTGATGGCTTTTTCTTTAAAGGTAAGGATGTGGCAGTGGTGGGTGGAGGGGATTCAGCCATGACAGAGGCCATATTTTTAACTAAATTTGCCAATAAAGTTTATATTTTAGTTCGAAAACGTAAAGAGGAGATACGAGCCAGCAAAATCATGCAGGAAAGAGCCTTCGCTGATGAAAAAATTGAATTTATGTGTAACACAGAGGTTAAAGAGGTGCTGGGGCAATTCCAAGTGGAAGGTTTGACAGTTTTTAACAACGAAACCAACGAAGAATTTCCTTTGGACGTACAGGGACTTTTTATTGCCATTGGTCACAAACCAAACACCGGCTACATTAAAGATTTCATAAAACTGGACGAAAAAGGCTACATTGTAGTAGAAAAGGAAGTTATATCTTCTAAAAAAGGCGTTTTCGTTGCCGGGGACGTGGCAGACTATAGATATAGGCAGGCTATTACAGCAGCAGGACGTGGCTGTGCCGCGGCGCTTGAAGCAGAAAGACTATTAGCGGAATACGGCTCAGTGACTAAATCAAGTACATCATGGTAGAAAAATTACTTAAAAGCATCCGCCAACTGAAAAATTACCAATATATTCTATTTATTATTTTAATACTTTCTTTTTTTCTCAGGTTTTGGGATTTGGGCTACTCAAATTTTTATGGTGATGAAACTAAAGCTTTTTATCTGGACAAAACAACTCCTGCTACCAAATTCCTGCTGAACCAGAGAAAAGGGCCTGTACAGTTTTTGGTAGGGTGGACAGTTGAAAAATTAACCGGTGGTTATAACGAGCTTTTAACTAGAACACCCTTTGCCTTTGCGGGTACCCTGTCTATATTAGTCTTGTTTTTGATCGTACAAAAAATTGCCGGTAATAAAGCTGCTTTGATTGCTGCGGGTTTGTACGGATTTAATGGTTTTTTCATTGCTTTCTCACGAACGGTTCAGTATCAGAGCTTTATGCTATTGTTTGGATTTTTAGCTATCTATTTTGCTC
Organism: uncultured candidate division WWE3 bacterium; assembly: GCA_965603395.1. GTDB lineage: Bacteria > Patescibacteriota > WWE3 > UBA101185 > UBA10185 > CAYSWS01. Next base: position 8,467 of record CBFDCV010000016.1, on the reverse strand, counting down.
TCCTTTACGAATCAGCAAAGAATAATACCAGAAAACATTACGCAATTTTATCAGCTCTCTTTTTAGCTTTTTCATATTTAAGCCACTACGATGCCATATTTTTTGATGTTGCTATAGCTTTTATCCTTGTAAAAAAGATATTGGATAACAAAGAGGACCTAATAGGTGTGATTAAAGAGATTGGTACATACTACATCCTTCCTTTTGTCATAACGGCAGGGCTGTTTTATATACCCTATTTTTTATACGGTTATTACTTTTCGAATACCTTTAACTATGTGAATAGGCGCTTAACAGGCTTTGAATATGCTAAAAATATCAGTTGGTACACTTTTTGGATATATAATCCGCACCTAATTTGGGCTTTTTTGACTGTTTTTATTGTACCCTTCCTTTTAAAACGAGCAGAATGGGATAGGCATCTACTTTTTTTCTGGTTTTTAGTACCATTTATAGTTTTTGAATTTATTGTTACTAATCCGGGGACACACATACATAACTATTTCATACCTCTTATTATAATGATATCTATTGGAATAACGGACTTTTTGGGGTTTTTGGAGAAAAAATTTGTTCGACAGGTGTTTTATGCCTTTCTAGTGTATGTTTTTGCTGTTTTATTTATGGTTGGAGTGTTTGTGTACATACCTAGTGCAAACAACGGATACCCCTGGATAGACTCAACCATAGGGTTTACCGATATTCCAAAGGCAAACAAAGATCTTCACCTGTTTTTATACGGTTTTCCTTATGATAGAGGGTGGCTGCAGATTGCGGACTACGTTGAGAAGCGTGGCGGTGTTCGAAGAGTTTATACAAACGACAACGACACTATAGCTAAGTATTATTTAAGGGGAATAAGATACATTATACCGGGGCCTAATTACCTTCCCGATTTTTTTGTTTTCGTTTACAACAATCAGGAATTTGTGGATATTCCTCTGGAAATGAGGATCGAGTTGGATGATAAGTCCCTTACGCACCATTATCAGCCGGAAAAAGAGTTTTATGTTGACGGTGAATTAGTAGCCGTTTTTTATAAATGTGTTCATTTGTGCAGTCGGTAGAAAGAAAAAACCCCCAAGGTAGACAGATAAATAAAATCTGTGTTCCCTTAAGGGGTTTAGTTATCCCACCATCTGCTGGAAGAATAGTGATTCTGATCAGCTTTGGTGGGTGTAAAGACGAATTCCTGGGGGTTATCTGCATCTTTTGTTGCCCAAGATTCGCCACGGATGAGCTTTTGTACTTCTTCTTCTGTCCAATGACGTACGTCTTTCTTAGATGAGACTTTATCAAGCTCATTGGCAATATCAAGAAGCGTACCTCGCCCAATTTGTTCAAGTGCTTTTTTTGCATCTGCAAGCTTAACGGGATTCTTCAATACCATTGCAAAACTCCTTTACTACACTATAGGGTAATTATAACACCGGATTTGATTATTGTGAAGGGGATTTTTTCCTGAATATGACCTTCTTAACCACTATAAACGCCAACAAAAGCGCAGCCATTAATGGTAAGTACACGCCTATCCAAATAGCAGCATTTCCAATACTTATGAGGTTAAGTAGTAGTGATCTGGTGGCCTGTTTAAAGACTACTTTTGGTCTCCATGCTTGGGATGGTGTGTAAGGCAGGCCCAGTTCGTCTGTGGATAAGTAGATTCTTATTAAGGTGGTCTTGGAAGCACCATCCATGTACTTTAGTCGGCCCTTATAGTTGTCTATTTGATCCTGTAAGCTAAAGATCTGCCTTTGGACCTGTAAGATTTCCTCTACAGTATCTGCCCTGTCTAACACCTCTACTACCATAGCTTTGGTGGTTTCCAATCTAAAAATTCTTTCTTCAATGTCTATATACTGATCTGTAATGTCATCTCCCGAAATATTTTCTGACACAACCTTAACAGCCAAACCTCTGAAATAAGCCAAAGTTTCATCCAGACTGGCTGAGGGAACTCTGACTACTACTGACCCGTCTTCACCAAATTCCGGGGTGGTGATATCAGTTTCTACTACATAGCCTCCCAAACTCTTGGTCTTTTCCTTAATGCTATCCAAAGTTGCTCTCACACTTTTTACTTGTAATGATAGTGTGGATCTTGTGATTACTTTTCGATCAGTAACATCAGGTGTTGGGGCTGCCTCATATGAAGGCATAGCGCCGCCCCTGCCGTAACTACTTACACTATCAGATACAGCCATGCCGGGGGCTGCCATTTCCATGGCAACATTAGCTGATTTACTGTATTGGGTACCACCTAAAAGCTGGGGCACTACCCTACCCCTAGGCATCAGTAAATATGAAATAACAATAATGAGAACAGTTAGAAGTTTATTATTTTTTGTCCAGTTAAAAACTTTGTTGAAAACAGCTTTCATATAACTAATACATTATTTCACTTTAAACACATTTAGGTCAATTACTACCTTCAATATCTTTTTTATGCGAAACATTTTGAATCACACTAATATTAGAGTTGGGGATGGTGTATTTATTGCCTTCGTTGTCTTTGATGATGGTGGTTCGAAGATTCATTTCCTCTACCCTGCCTGTTTTTCCGGCCAGGTTTACTTCATCACCAATGTTGTAAGTATTTTCCATAAGAATGAAAAAACCGGTAACTACATCACGGACAATGGCCTGAGAACCAAATCCAATGGCCAAACCAATAATTCCTGCCCCAGCTAATAAGGGACCGATGTCAATTCCCCACTGAGACATAATGGTAAGTACGGTAATGACAATAATACCAATGTTAAAAACGTTTTTTATGATGCTGGAGAGGGTATATATCCTTTTTTCCAGCAAACTGTCTTCTTCGGTGTTACTATCTTCGAATCTTTTAACAGCAGCTTTGACTGCAAATTCCGCCACTATTCTGGCCACGAACGCGCCCAACAGTATGGCCCCTGTTTTAACAAGGTTTTCGATTATTTCCGGACTTAAATTTATTTTTTCTATCATACTTTAAGACATTTCTGGGAAACTACGTCCCAATTAATTATATCCCACCAAGCCTTAACATACTCGGCTCTTTTGTTTTGGTAGTTAAGATAGTATGCATGTTCCCACACATCTATACCTAATATTGGTTTTAAACCTAAACTTATAGGCGAATCCTGGTTGGGAGTAGATACTATATCCAGGTCTTTATTAGCATCTGAAACCAGCCAAGCCCATCCGCTGCCGAATCTTCCCACTGCTTCCTTGGAAAAAAGTTCTTTAAGCTCGTCTAAAGAACCAAATGTTTGATCGATCATTTTACTTAATTCACTTGATGGTTTGTCGGATCCACCCGGTGTCATGACTTTCCAATACAAAGAGTGATTATAATACCCTCCTCCATTGTTTCGTATAGCTGGTCTAACATCTTCAGGAACATCATCCAAACGGGATAATAATTTTTCTATACTTATGGAATCCAGGTCCGGATGCTTTTCCAAAGCGGAATTTAAATTATTTGTATAACCCACATGATGTTTGGAGTGGTGTATTTCCATGGTTTTAGCGTCAATGACAGGTTCTAGGGCGTTGTAAGCGTATGATAGTTTTGGTAGTAAAAAAGACACAACTACTCCTTTATAATTAAGTTAGTGATAATTTGCATATTATATATTAACATATGGTCTTAAAAGTGAAGGACAAGCTTTTTTTGGGATTATTGGTGTTGGTGGTATTAGCGTTGGCGGTTTTAAGATTCGGCCATCTTGGCTACTCAGACTACATACCCGATGAAACCACGGTCATGGATCATTACAAAGACAACGGTCCGGTTTTGGATTTGGTGTATTTGGCTAAACAGAGAAAAGGTCCCATGCAGTGGTTGATCGTGCTCACTACAAATTTTTTGTATAGGGATGTTTTTAATGAATTGGTTTTTAGGATTCCCTTTGCATTAGCCAGTGTGCTGAGCATTGTTTTTTTCTACAAGTTTTTAGAGGAACACACAAAAAATAAGTACTTAGCAATTTTTGCCGCATTTTTGTTTGGTGTTAACGGTTTTATGGTAGCTTTTGGACGAATAGTTCAGTATCAGAGTTTGAACTTGCTCTTTTCTTCCATCTCTTTGTATTTATTCGCCAAGTTCTTAAATGAAAAGGACGCAAAGTACTGTTTATATGGAACTGTGTTTTTTGCTTTTTCTCTGCTGGCACATTGGGATGCAGTTTTTATACTTCCCTATATAATCTATGTTTTTATAAAAAGGGAAAATCTGAAACTGGTGTTTTTTAGCGGTTTATTAACTTTAGTTTTGTATATGCCTTTTTTTGTACCATTTGCCTTTTTTAACTATTTTTCAGGTGAGAAGCATGATAACTATTTTGAAAATAGGATTGGTTTAAGAAATGAATTTAATCTCACAGAAATAAGGTTTAAAAACGCCCTGTACAACCCGTTTTTGTTTTTACAATTTAGTTTAGTAATGTTGCTTATATCATTAATATGGGTGAGAAAGTATTTAATTTTTTGGATTTGGTTTATTTTTACTTTGGCAGTATTCGCTTTTTTTGTCAGGGCCCCGGGAACGCATGTTTATAATATGGTAATCCCCTTGACGATTTTAACTGCGGCAGCTTTTGTGGAGGTTGCGAAACTGCTGCCAAAAGATTATCGATTAATACCTTTTGGACTTGCTCTGATAATTGGCGGTTTTCTGTACTACCAGAGCTACCTGATTTTTATTGACTTGGGAAAGCAGTATCCTTGGGAGCAAGAAGACGTGTTTAGGTACAAAACAAAAAATTACGACCACGGAAATCTTACTAACAACATAATCGGATTTCCTTATGGTAGAAATTGGACAGAAATAAGGGAATTTATTCATTCTCAGGAAGGTTTCAAACAACATACGTTTTTTACTAACGAAAACAGCGCCATGGCTGCATTTTATTTAGACATGACATATGAAAGAAGTAGTAAAATGTATGTTATTGGGGTGAAAGATCCGTATAGCTTTGTTACTGATTACAAGTTCTCACAGCTTAGGAGTAAGAAAACGGTGAAAACGGTGAAAGACGTTAACGGTAATACATTGGCGAAAATATACCTAGTGGAGTAACTGCCTTAAAATGTATATGAAAAAAATAAAGAAATTACAAAAAGAGATATTAAAAAAAATTAGACCTGAAAAATTAACCGAAATTATATTGGTTTCTACATTACTAATTGTCACTATATTTACCCGATTTAACAACCTAGGATACTCAGATTATATAGGAGATGAGCATAAAGCTTTTATAGAGTTAACAGGCGATCAAACGGTGGGAGATTTTTTCATGAGCAGAAGAAAAGGACCCATGCAGTTTATAGTTTCGCATATACCTTACTTGATTACCGGAGATTTTACTAATGAATTAGCCCAAAGAATCCCCTTCTCCATAATAAGTGTGGGGGCAATCTCGGTATTTTACTTGTTAATAAAAAGATTACTGAAAAATTACAAGGTGGCGTTTTTAGCATCTTTTCTTTTAACGGTAAATGGTTTTATAGTTGGTTTTGGTCGAATAGCTCAATACCAAAACTTGAATCTACTCCTTTCTTTTTTAGCCCTGTATTTTTATGTTAGCCTATTTGAAGAAAAAGATTTTAAAAAATTACGTAACAGTTCACTAATAGGCACTTTTTTTTGGAGTTTATCTATACTCTCACACTGGGACGCCATTTTTATTATTCCCGTAGTGGTAATCATTTTTGTGAAGTTTTTAAAAAATAGCAATGTAAAAAAAGATTCAAAAATTAAACTAGTGCTATATAATATTACCTTCGGTTGTTTATTATTACTTCCCTTCTTAATACCTTATACAAAGTATCAATTAGGCAGTCCAGAAAACGTGCAATATTTTGAACGAAGAATTGAGTTTGGTCATGTTAACTATGAGAGGTATAGGTTAATGATCGATCTATATAACCCGTATATTACTTTCTACCTACTTTCTGTATTAGGCTTTCTGGGCATGCTTTTCGTAAAGAAAAGTTATGTCTTTTCGGCCTGGTTTCTTTTTTCCTATCTGATGTTTGAGTTTTTTGTCCGGAAACCCGGCACTCACATTTACAATTTTATTATTCCGCTTACAGTACTTAGCGCTATTGCAATATCTACTATTTATAGGACTCTTCCAAGATACATAAACAAGATTTGGGCCGGGTTAGTGGTAGTGATGCTTGCATTTCTTTCTTACCAAACAAAATACATGTTCATCGATCATTTGGAGGAGTATCCTTGGGAGCAGAAATTGTTTTATGATTTCACCGAATTTGAGGATAAGCGGTATTCTAAAAAGAAGGTTAAAACCAGAGATAGGATTTACCATCAAATAATTACACCTAAGTACACACTAGAACAAAAACTTCCTCTATTCGGATTTCCGCACAAAAGATACTGGAGTGAAATCAACAATTTTATTAACGAACAAAATAAAATCAATCAGGAAGAGCTTACATATACCACTAATGAAGTAAAAACCATAAGTGAATGGTATATGGACGCAGATTACGGTAATGAGAGACCTTTTTATATTGTGGGCATAAAAAAACCGCTATCTTTTGTCAATGATTATAAATTTCCTCAGATTGGAGGCAAGAGAGTTGTGCATGAGGTCAAAAATGAGTATGGAGAGACGGTGGTAAGAATCTATCGAGTTGAAGAAAGGTAAATCTGCCCTTCTTGTTTGTACGATGAAAAATGAAACCCGCAAAACCTTTTTATAATATTAATACCCTTATCCAGGCAGATTGATTTTTTCATTAATCCTAAAATCTACTTGTATAAAAGTGTGAGATAATTTGGCATATGGAGGCAGTTGAGTATAAAAAATTAGAAGATTTTGAGAAACATTATTGGTGGCATAAGGGTAAACTTAGTCTCATCACCTCCCTATACAGTAAATATCTAAAAGGTAAAAAGGATCTGAACATTTTAGAAATAGGTTGTGGCACCGGAGAGGTTTTAACCTTACTAAAAAATTGGGGGAAGATAACTGGCATGGATTTTTCTCAGGAAGCCATAGAGGCATGTAAGAAAAAAGGGTTTAATAATTTGTATTGTGACGATATAAACATATTGGATTTATCAAAAGATTATGGTGAGTTTGATCTAATATTGGCGTTGGATGTATTAGAGCATATAAGAGATGACGTAAAAACCATGAAAAAGGTAAGAAAACTATTAAAACCCGGCGGACTGTTTTTTGTAGCAGTACCGGCTTATAAATTTTTATGGAGTACTCACGACGAGGCTTTGCACCATCTGAGAAGATACCACTCTCTTGAAATCAACCAGAAATTGAAAGATTCAGGATTTGAGATTTTAAAATCTACACATTTTGTAGCTGCTTTGTTTTTCCCCATCGCTTCTGTAAGGCTATTAAACAATTTTATTCGAAGAAGAGCTTATCCAAAAACTCACTATTTGCCTTTGCCACAAAAAATTAACAATATTCTTACAAAAATATTAGAAATCGAGTCAAAAATTATTAAAAACATATATCTTCCTATAGGAACAACTTTAGTGGTAGTAGCTAGAAAAAATGAAAAATAAAAGATATTTGGCATTAATACTCTCCATTTTTCTAGTTACGAGAGTAGTAGGTTTGGGAAATGACATTTCTAACACAGACGCATATAGGTGGCACAAAAGAAGTCAGAACTTTCTAGCGGCCGTTAAGAGCGGTGATTTTAAAAGCACCTATCAGCATTATCAACCGGGTGTGACCATAATGTGGATTAACGCCTTTGTTAAGCAGGTATCATTTACAACTCAGTACCATATATTAGGAAACGACAGCCCAAAAACATTGGAAAATGCAGATTGGTACCCTATTATTCATGGGATCTCAAAAGCTGCGTTGGTATTGGTGCTGGCAGCATTACTATTTTTGCAGATCAGGCTTATCTATAACTTGTTTGGAGAAAACACAGCCTTTTTATACGGACTTTTAATATCAGTCGAACCTTATTTGATCGGTATAGACCGATGGTTTCATCTCACTTCATTGGAAACATATTTTGGTTTTACATCATTTTTATACCTGCTTTATTGGTATGAAAAACCACGTAATAAAAAACTAATACTTTCAGGTTTATTTTTTACATTGTCTGTTTTATCAAAAATTACGACCGTACTCACTGCCCCGCTATATTTAACTGTGATTTTGTATAAATTTTTCGAAAACAAGAAAAAAAATTACAAAATACTGCTTAACTATTTGATTATTTTGTCCGGTGCAGTAGTAATTCCCCTCTTTCTATTTTTTCCTGCTTTGTTAACAAATTTCAACTATGTAACCGCAGAAATATTAAGGGCGGGGAAAAACGTGGTGAACTCATCCAATCAAGGTATAGGTTTAAGCAGTCTTAATAAACTATTCTTTTATGATTTTGTTACTTTTTTTAAGCTATCACCTATTACCCTAACCATATTCATAGCATCTTTAGTCCGGTTCGAAACTGTCTTGAGAGATAAGAA
>CBFDCV010000015.1:0-18948 GCA_965603395.1 uncultured candidate division WWE3 bacterium | reverse complement strand
TTCTTCGATCGTACCCCTAGTGGCACCCCTTCCATGAGCCATATTTTCAGCATTGGCTAAAACTAAATCAATTTTTTTATCTTTAATGAAACCGGGCAATAACTCTTTAACCATTTCCCTTCCGGGACGGGCCACTATATCACCAATAAAAAGTATTTTCATATTTACCTAAGCTTGACTACATTAAAGTTGTCAACTTTATACATATTAAACAAGTAGACAGGTTCCTGGGAAGATTTTGCAAAAACAACCACTAGAAATATCAGTACTACTACGAACACTGCCATCATACACCCCTTAACAATACTGCTAAGAAGCTTTACAAAAACGTAGTACAAAATTATAAACAGTAGTAATGCCAGTAAATAAAACATAAATTACTTAGCTTGTAATTACTTTGCCGTCTCAGTTACTCTAGTCTCTCTTATTACAGTTACTTTTACCACGCCGGGGTAAGTTTGTTCAAGCTCTATCTTTTTAGCAATCTCTCTAGCCAAGAACTCTGTGGATTCATCATCAACCTTTGTAGGTTCCACAAAAACGCGGACCTCTCTACCGGCGGAGATGGCATAAGATCTTTCTACACCGTCAAATTGCTTGGCAGCATCTTCTAAAGCCTTCATTCTTTTGATGTACGATTCATAGTCTTCGCCCCTAGCTCCCGGTCGGGCACCGCTTACATGGTCAACCAAATTCACTACTGCTGATTCAATTGAACTAAATGGTTTATCCTCATGGTGCTCGGCTACACAGTTGACAACTGCCTCTGGTATGTTGTGCTTGTTTAACAGATCAACTCCTAACTCTATGTGGGATCCCTCGTCTTCTGTAACTATCTTTCCTATATCGTGGAAAAGACAACCTAATCTAACCGTATCCACGTCAATCTTAAGTTCATGAGCAATAGCAATTCCCATTTTGGTTTCTTCCAAAGTATGTTCGATCATGTTTTGACCATAAGAAAACCTATATTTAAATTTTCCTAACATAGAAACCAGCTCTTTAGGCACATTGTAAGCTCCAACTCTGTGGCAAAGATCATCTCCTGCTTTGTAGATCAAGTGGTCTATCTCTCCTTTAGTCTTGTTTACGGTGTCTTCAATTCTAGCCGGCTGTATCCTTCCATCCTTGATCAATCTTTCCAAAGATACTTTGGCAATCTCCCTCCTAATAGGATCAAAACCGGAGCACAGTATCTCGCCCGGGGTTGAATCAAGATCAAACTCCACACCTGTTAACTCTTCTAAGGTTCTAATGTTTCTACCTTCTTTACCGATTATTCTTCCTTTCATTTCCTCATCGGGAAGTTTAACTTTTGAAGTTGTATATTCAACCACATAATCAGTTGAACCAAACCTCATAGCCTCGACTAATAATTGCTTGGCTTCTTCTTCTACATTCTTTTTAACCTCTTCCTGCATACCTTTAATTCTCTTGGCTTTTTCACCTGAGAGCTCCCTATCAACCTGCGCCAACAACTGGTTTCTAGCTTCATCTTTTGTCAATGAAGCCACTCTTTCCAACTCACCTTTTCTAGTTCTTAACAGGTTCTCGGCCTCTTCCTGCATTTTTTCTATAGTATTTTTAGCCTTTTTTAATGTTCTTGATCTTTCCTCTAGATCTTTTACTTTTGACTCAATTTCACCTTTTTGTGAAGCTAGCCTTCTTTCTTCTTCGATAACCTTTGATTTTATTTTTCTAGCCTCATCTTCAGCCTCAGATCTCACCTTTAGAGCTTGATCTTTAGCTTCTAAAACTATTTCCTTAGCTTTAGCACGTATTTCAGATAGTTTTGAGTCTTCTACTTGTTTAGAAGATACTTTTTGTTTGGGCGCTTCTACTACCTTTGAGGGTTCTTTTTCCCTAGTAAGAAACTTTCCCATTATTCCTTTAAACATACACAAATTACTCCTTTTACAAATTAATTATTTTTCAAAGGGAAATATAAAATGTCACAGCATGAAAAAGCCGTATTCCGCTGAGGACTATACAGCTTACTTTTCTAAAGGTATCCGGTTTTTTAGTAAAAACGTGTTCATATTAGAAATAATAAAAGCCAAATTCAATATATTTCCCAAGCAGATTCTATTCCACCTCAATTATTCTGTCAACAACGGACCGGATTTTTGCAAATGGATAACCTTTCCTAGCTAAGTAGTCGTAAAGCTTCTTCTTTTTTTGCATCTTGTTAAACTTTTTAAGCGTAGCAGATTTCTTTTTAGCGTCTTTGGTAATTTTCTGGTCTTCCTCATCATCCGTATACAGCTTTAGAGCCTCGTTTATGATTTTGCCGGAAACTCCTTTCTCATCAAGAATTGCTTAATTTTCATACGGCTGGCTGGCTTTGGAGAATTTACTTTCTGGGAAACGAAGCTCTCGGCAAAATAAATATCATTTATAAGGTTGATTTCTTCCAATTTTGCCATTATTTCTGCTTTGATCTCGTCTTTTTGGGATTTTTTCATCTTTTTATATCTGTATAGATATTGGCTTAATCTATCGGAAATTTCTCTCTCACTTCTAATCTTATAAGAGATAAAATTAAGAATTTTCAGGTTTACTTTTTCTTTTATTGCCTGATCGATATCATCCGGGTGGCTACTCTTCTCCATGATCGCCGCCAATTTCCATAGGAACTTCTTCCTTGTTTAGTTTAGATCTGATCTTTTTCTCTATGTTATTTCTAATCCGAACGTTTTTCCTTAAAAAAGTTTTGGCAGCTTCCCTTCCCTGCCCAAGTTGCTCACCTTCGTATTCAAACCAGGCACCGCTCTTCTTGATCAGATCAAAGTCTACTCCAACATCTAAAATATTACCCTCTTTGCTTATACCTTCGTCAAACATGATATCAAACTCAGCAACTCTAAAAGGCGGGGCTACCTTATTCTTAACCACTTTCACACGAACCTTTATACCGGAAAACTCATCACCTGTTTTTAAGGATTGGATCTTTCTTATCTCCATTCGAACTGAGGCGTAGTACTTCAAAGCTTTACCTCCGGGGGTTATTTCCGGGTTACCAAATATTACGCCCACCTTCATTCTAAGCTGATTTGTAAAAACAATGGTGCACTTTGATTTATTTATGGTGCCCGCCAACCTTCTTAAAGACTGACTCATCAACCTGGCCTGTAATGCAATATGGCTGTCACCAATTTCACCCTCAATTTCTGCTCTGGGTACTAAGGCAGCCACAGAATCAATAGCTATCACATCTACTGCATTTGATCTGATCAAGGTTTCTGCTATTTCCAGAGCTTGTTCTCCTGTGTCAGGTTGAGAAATTAACAATTCTTCGGCATTTACGCCTGTTTTGGCGGCATATATTGGGTCAAAAGTATGTTCTGCATCGATAAGAGCGGCCGTACCTCCCGCTTTCTGGGCTTCAGCAATAATATGTTGTACAAGAGTAGTTTTTCCTGATGATTCCGGCCCATATATCTCAACAATTCTACCTCTAGGTACACCGCCTATGCCTAAAGCGATATCTAAAGCAATAGCACCGGTAGATATGGCGGGCATGTCCCGTTGCTCAGGCCTATCACCCAACTTCATAATAGAACCTTTTCCAAAGTTCTTTTCTATTTGCTCTAAGGCTGAATTTAAAGCGATTTCTTTATTTTTTTTGGCAGTGTTGTCGACCTTGTTTTTAGTGGAGGTTCTCGAGGCCATAATATAATCTTTCGCTAACTTTTTTTATAACTCAATTCTATCAGTTTGAGAAATTTTAACAATAGAAACTACTCTAATTAATATAGATATGTACAACTATGAGGTCTTTTTTAGACGTTCTATCACAGCTTTTTTACCTAACACCTCCAACGTATCAAAAATTGGCGGTGTGGCATGCTCTCCCGTAACGGCAACTCTAAGAGTCATAAAGGCTTCTTTGTTTTTATATTCACGTTTTCCAACAAAATCATGAGAAACTTTCTCAAGGTGCCCAGTCTTCCAATCATGCTCTTTTACACCTTCGTACACCTTAACAAATCCCTGTGTGATCTCCACTGATCTTTTGTGAGATTTTGCATATTTGGTTAGAAGCTCACTGTTAACTTGGGGGTCCTGATAAAAATAGTGGGTAATGCCAACATATTCTGAAAAAGTCTTTAGTCTCTCTTGTATCAAACCTAAAACTTGTAGATGGTAGTCTAACGAAAAATCACCGCAGTGCAAGTCAATGGTATATTTTTCCGACCAATCTCTTATGGCTTTACATAATTTAGGCAAAGGCATATTTCTAATGTAAGTGCCGTTTAACCACAATAACTTCTCCCTATCAAAGGCGACTAAATCAGTTTTATGGATCCTTTTTATGTCAAAAATCTCAACAAACTCTTTTAAAGTGTAAATTTCTTTCTCACCGCCCGGATTCCAGCCTAACAACATTAGAAAATTCAACAATGCCTCCACCAAATAACCCTCTCTTAAAAAATCTTCAGCAAAAACAGCCCCAAATCTCTTTGATAGCTTCTTGTTCTCTCCTAGCTCTTTCAGGTTTGGCAGATGAACAAACGTAGGCAACTCCCATCCAAACGCATTATAAAGCAGTACATGTTTTGGTGTGGAGGGCAGCCAATCGTTGCCTCTCATAATGTGCGATATTCCCATCAAATGGTCGTCAACCACTACTGCCAAGTGGTAGGTAGGATAGCCGTCTGACTTAAGCAACACAGTGTCATCTATTTCGTTTGTGTTAAACTCCAGCGCACCGTACACTTCGTCTTTTACCTTAACTATCTGATCCGCAGGTACTTTTAGCCTAACCACATAAGGCTTCTTATCCTTTAGATGCTTTTCTACTAGATCCGGCGGTATTTCCCTGCATCCTCCGTCATACATGGTTTTGGCCATACCTTGCTCTTGCTGCTTTTTCCTCATTGCCTCAAGGTCTTTTTTGGAACAAAAGCAGTGGTAAGCATGATTACTATCAATTAATTTTTGCGCATGTTCCCGGTATATATCCAATCTTTCTGACTGGGTATAGGGTCCGCATTCCCCTTCTTTGTCAGGTCCTTCATCCCAATTTAAGCCATACTCCCTTATAACATCCAATATCCTACCCACAGCACCCTCTACATATCTTTCTCTATCTGTATCCTCAATACGGATTATAAATTTGCCATTATTCCTTTTGGCAAAAGCATAATTGTATAAAACTGTCCGAATGTGCCCTATGTGGTACTCGCCGGTTGGGCTTGGTGCCATTCTTGTTCTAACTGTGCTCATAAGGCCATTCTACCAAAAAGATTTACATGATAATATATAATTGTGACTTTAACAGAGGCATCCAAAACGGCTAAAAAGGGTATGGTCCTGCTTGGAATCGTTGCTATCATATATTATATATTTCTACTTTTATTCTTCCCAGGTGCTAAAGCCCTGTTTAATGCCCTCTTTCCTGAAAAAAATCCGCCGAATCCAATTTTCGGTATGCTTCCCCCATTAGAATTCGTAGAAAAAAATACTAAAGGAGAGTTTGAACCAAGCTTCAAACTTGATACCATCGACGGAAAACTTCCCAGAGAAATTCCCAAAAAATTAACTGTTTATGAAGTAAAGAAAAAAGTTCCTTCTTTTGAAAAGGGTAAAAACGCCATCGATACAGCCGGAGAGCTGGGCTATAACGATGACGACCTCATCACTAGTCTTAAAGAACCCGTTTATAAATGGAGAAAACTAGCATCAAACGGCTTGCTTGAAATAGATACCAACAACAGACACCTCACTCTTGAAACTTCTCTTAACGGCAAGGCCGGCTTTTTCCCTCGCGGCACCATTACCAAGGGAAGATCTGTTGAATACGCAAAGGATATCTTAAAAAAAGTCGGGAGATTTAGCGATAAGCTTTATGAGGAAGGAACCCAAACAGTTGTCTTAGGTCAATTTGCCGGCATCACCATGAAAGAAACCAATTCTGAATCGGACGCTCAAATAGCCAGAGTTGATTTTTACAGAAGCATCGATGAGGTTCCTCTTTTAGGCCCTGATCCGCAAATAGGCATGGTGTACCTATTTCTAAGAAAACCTCAAAGAGAAGACCTTCATTACAACGTCCCTATTATGGGTAGTTACATTTCTGAGATCGTACCCAATTCCGAAGCAACCTACCCTCTAATAAATGTGGCCGATGCCTGGAATTTCGTTAAACAAAATAAAGGCGTGGTAGTGAGTATTTTACCCTATAGCAGCAACAACCTAGTCACTTATGCTCCTGTCTTAGTCGAAAAAGTTTTCATAAATAGGATATTTCTTGCCTATTACGATAACATTAGTTCACAACCATATCTTCAACCCGTATATGTATTTGAAGGAAAATATACTACAGCCGGCACTCAGGGGGGTACGATTGCATTTTATTATCCTGCTGTATCACCTGAACATATAAAAGTTAACTAATCCATGACAACCTACATCCATTCATAGCTTGAGAGTGTCCAATTGATAAGATTTCTTGTATCTAAAAACCTATCTTCGCTGGACATGACAATAATAGTGAAATCTTTATCTTTATCACTATACGTATAGATCAGTACTTCCCCTGCCCCGGAAGTTCTGCCTGTTTTAACACCGATTGTTTCCGGAATGTCCCACAGTAATTGGTTGGTATTACTGATGTCGATGTCCAACTCTCCGGTCACATCTTTAAAACTATAATTTCTTGTCCTCACTATTTCCCTGATAAGAGGGGCTTCCATGGCTTTTTTGGACAGTAAGTATAAATCCCATACGGAAGAGTAATGAGATCCGTCCTCTCCATCCAAACCAATAGGATTAGTAAAGGCTGTATTAGTCATACCAACCTCCGCTGCCTTATCATTCATGCGCTCAATAAATGCAGGTAGTGCCAATTTGGAAGAGGCTAGTGCGCAGCCAGCATCTCCCGCGGAACTAACCAACAGGCTGTACAGCAAATTTTTAACTGTGTACTTTGAACCCACCGGCATCCAAAGCTTTGTGCTTTCCACTTCTGAGCACATAGAACTGATCTCCACAATTTCACTTTCTCCATAAAGATCTGAGGCCACTAAGGCCGTCATTAGTTTTGTGGTGGAAGCGGGGGCAAACGTTCTATGAATGCTATGCTCACTGAGTATTATATTTGTTTTGTTATCGATAATCAGGTGTCCCTTGGCTGATATATAGGGAAAAGCGCTTTTACTGACCAAAGCAGGTGTTTTCTTAGATGCTTCAACTGAGCCTAATACAGCACCTTGCCCGCTAGCTTCTTCTGCTCCCGGTACACCATATATCTGGGTTACAAATCCTGTATGCCACAAGGAAATCTTCCGGCTATAACTTTCTGACAAAGTAGAACCCTTCAGCGGGTAGTAGATCAAGATCCCTGTCATAAATAGTAGTAAGAGGTTAACGAAAACCCTGGCATATGTTTTTTGAAACGTGTATTTGGCTGCCAGATCCAACGCCCATATTGGAGCGATGATGCCCTTAATTAATAATATCTGCAATTTTTGAAGTATCGATAACGTCACAATCACTAATATAGCAAATTATTATTTTAAATCTAATTTTATGGATAGTTCTTGTAGATGTTTATCATCTACAGCACTAGGGGCGTCCATAACGGATGTTTTTCCACTTGAGGTCATGGGAAAGGCTACAGTTTCTTTAAGTGATTTTTCTCCTGCTATAACCATAATCAATCTATCTATTCCAAAAGCAATTCCGCCATGTGGAGGTGTTCCCAACTCAAAAGCTCTCAACATATGACCAATATTTTCTTCTATCTCCTTGTCACTGTACCCCATGATCTTGAAAGTAGCTTTTAAAATTTCCGGTTTATGTGCTCTGATGCTTCCTCCACCCACTTCGTAACCATTACACACAAGGTCATATTGCAATGTTTCAATCTTGCTAACATTTTCTTTTTTTAAATGCCAATTTAAGTGATCCTCTTTTGGCATGCTGAATGGGTTATGAGTGAATGTCCAACCGCTCTTTCCATCTTCCAATTCTGCTTCATCCTCAATATTTACTTTCTTAAAGAAAGGGAAGTTTACTACCCAAGCAAAAGCCAGCACACCTTTTTCCTTTTCTTCATCGCTTCTCAAATCAAATTTATCGGCCCCATATTTTTTTATGGCATCTTGACAATCAATTTTTGGAAAAGGCTCGTCCTTAATAACGCCGCCCACAGCCTTCACAGCCTTGGTGACAATATCCTCCGCTGTACTCATAACGTCCTCCATCTCCACAAAGCTCATTTCCAAATCAAGCTGAGTGTGCTCATAACCTCTATCGGCCCGCAAGTCTTCGTCCCTTATGCATCTTGCAAATTGGAAATAATTCTCCACTCCTGCCCCCATTATAAGTTGTTTGTATTGTTGAGGACTTTGCGGTAAAGCATAAAACTTACCGGGATGATGTCTAGAGGGAACTATGAAATCTCTAGCTCCTTCTTTAGTAGCTTTAGTCAGAATCGGTGTTTCAACCTCAGTAAAATCCCGTTCATATAAAAACTCCCTTAAAGCCTTGTTGAAATCTGATCTAAGCTTGATAATCCCTGCCATTCTCTTTCTTCGAAGATCAACATATCTGTACTTTAGCCTGGCTTCTTCATTTATATCTCTGCCATCAACATCTATAGGAATGGGCAACTCCTTACACTCATTCAGCACAGCATACTCTTCAACCTCAACCTCTATAGTGCCTAAAGGTAAGTCCGGGTTTACCATATTATCAGGTCTTTTTTTTACTGTGCCTACAAACTCTACCACATATTCTGTGCCTAACTCTCCCATCTTACCCACGCCCACGCACTGCACAATGCCGGTCGCATCCCTCAAATCTATAAATGTTATCTTTCCATGGTCTCTTTTTGTACCTACCCAACCCATCAACTTAACCTTTTCACCAATATTTTCTATTGTTTTACTAATTAATAATCTTTCCATACTTTTATTATTGTACATTATATTCTCCATATCTTTGTTGTACAATAAAAGTAATGGATGGAAAGTACATAAAAGCTGCCTTTAAAGGATTTCTTGTCATACTGATCATTGGATTTATTGTTCAAGCCTTTTCTATCGGCATTTATTACTATAATCGAAAAAACTTCGCTGAAAAAGACCATATCAAAAATGAGAAGGAAAGGTGCGAGAGGGTGCTGCAAGGCGAAGAAGGGGACCTCATAGACTATTCTTATTGCAAAGGCTTTCTAAAATGGCTCGATTCCAATACTAATTTTAATAATTAATTCTTATCTGTTTCTATCAAGAAAGTTAGTATTGAACCTATCATAGCTAATCCAAATACCCAAACCCAAGTACTTGTTATCTGGATGGCAACAAGAATTAAAGCTAAAACCGCAATTGCGCCAATATGCAGGCTAACCTCTCTAAATAAAATGTAATCCGAACCCCCTAGTTTCCTGGCTTTTTCATATGTTCTGGACATAATGGGCAGCGAATACATGCCTGTAACGAACCTGTCAGCTACATCCAGGGAATAAAATAAGGCTGGAATTCTAAAAAACATTCTAGGTATATACAACAAAGAATTAATAATTACCCCTAAACCATGAATTTTATATGTGCCATACTTATCTATTAGCTTGCCTATCTGCAACACAGCTATCGAGGACAGTAAAAAGGAAAGTGAATTAATAAAACCTATTTTTGCAAAGTTGTTTAAGACTAAATATAAAAGAATGGGCCAAAAAGCAACATAAATAAGACTGTCAGCTCCTTCTCCGGCATAACTAATGGCTATTCTCTTATACTTTCCGCTTAATAAATATTTTCTAATTACATTTACCATGTTGTGTTTCTTGTGCTTCCAATCGTGGATAACTAAAGCAATAGGAAGCGCCGACACAACCAACAAAAGGATGCTGGTCATAAAAAGCACGTTAAATCCGAAATTCATAATGATCAAACCGCCTATGGCCGGCCCAACACTGGAAATTATTCTGGTGAGGAAAAAGCGTTTACTGGTATTTTTTCCAAAACTTTTTATCTTTCTACCTGCCTTTCTTAAAAAGAAAATGTGGAAAGGGACCCAGTACATCGTAACCTTAAAACCGGCAAAAATTCCGGCAACTAGGATCAGAAATAAATTCCCGGCCGATAAGTACCACAACAATATCTCGGTCACTAAAAACACATAACTAATGATCATGGAAAGTTGAAAGTGTATCTTTGAGAAGATTAAATTGCCTAAGAGCATCAAGGATATTAGAGTAAAAACAGACCTAAAAAATATAAAGTTTTTTGAAATGTTAAATATATAAATAGGTAGGAAAATGCCTACTAAGGAAACGGCCAGTACTCTCATAGTGTTGGTTAAATACAAAGCAGCGGACTCGCTGAGCACTATTTTCTCTCTATATAAGTGAAAATCCAAATTTTGTTGCATTTTTGAGTATATATGAAAAGGCATTAGTTAAATTCTAATAGATTTTATGCTTTTTTAATATCTTTAAGAATAAGGTCAACATATATCCTTCCGTTAAACTCATTCTTTTTCAAAATATAAGCTGCATCCACCTGATCTCCCATCTTAATTTCTCCTTCAAAATAATCCTTGTAATTAAAAAATATACCTTTTAAGAAGCCTTTGTCATTATAAAACCTTAATGAGAGGTGCTGCTGCTCCCTACCAACTACATTCACTCCTGACACTTTCAATCCGTAAGACCCGAAGACAGGCTGCCTGTTTCCCATACCAAACGGTCTGAGCATATCAAGTCTTTCCACAAATTTCTCATTTATAATATTTGCCGGTATGGCCATATCCATATCCGTGGTCTTTGTTAACATCTCTTCATCAAAACTATCTTGAGTAAAACTCTCTAATCTATCTTTCAGAACACCTATATCTCCTTTATTAATGCTAAAACCTGCTGCCATGGGGTGCCCGCCCAAGCTTAAAAATAAGCCGTCATCCATACCTCTTAGGATTTCTATAATGTTTATGCCCTTTATTGACCTCACAGACCCTTTTGACACATCCTTTGCTGTACTAATAACAACTGACGGTCTGTGATACTTCTGCGCTAATCTCGAAGCCACCAAACCAATGATACCTTCATGGTAATTCTCGTGATGGGAAATGATGATATTTGGTAAATCTTCTTCGTCAATATCCTCTGCTAACTCAAACATCTCTATGGTTTTATCTTGTCTTTGCATATTTACTCTATTGAGCTCCCAAGCCATTTCTTTTGATTTTTCGGGAGCTTGCTCCAGTAACAGATCTAAAGCATTGCTGGCATCTTCTACTCTACCGGTCGCATTTAACCTAGGTCCCACCATCCATCCAAGATCGTAAGCTGTAATTTCCAGCTTTGCTTTGCCCGCCACCTCCAATAAACTTTTTATTCCCAATGGCGGTCTCTCATTAATTATGTCCAAACCTTCCCTCACCAAAGTTCTATTAAACTCCAAAACGGGTTGGAGATCCGTTATTGTAGCCAAACAACAAAACGCTATAAAATCCCTATCTTTACTCCCTAAAACCCTGGCTAACAAGTAAGCAACAGTTGTGCCGACTACTTGATCGTACCAAACTAGGCAATCGGCAGGCGGCAACTCTTCCGGCTTTTGATGATGATCCGTGATTATTACTATATGACCTTGCTCCTTAAGATACCTAACCTCATCCACAGATGTAATACCACAATCTACGGTTATGAAAACTGCTCCTTTTTCAAGCTTTTCCATCGGTAAGGTTTCAATAATCGCATCGATCGATTTTTTTGAAAAACCGTAACCATGATCGAACCTATTGGGTATAAATGCGTAAACATGCTCATAATTTAATTCATTCTTTAAAGTTTTATACAAAATTGCCGTGGCGCATACCCCGTCAGCATCATAATCTCCATGAATTACAATTGCTCTTTCTTCTTTTATACTCTTTGTGATCAACTCTCTGGTTTCCCTCAAAGACCTAAGCAGGGATTTTGGTAATCTTTGGAACCAATATGAGAACGGGGGTGGTTTCAAAAAGAGCTCCTTTTCCTGAGAAGACACAAATCCTTTACTACTAAGCAACTGGTCTAAAATAGGTTCTTTTTCATTATATTCGGCAATAACATTCCATTGAGGCATAAATTATTTCTTTCTCTTCTTGTCTGAGATATAGTCTTCCCACATTACTAAAATTGGGCTGGCTGTAAATATTGAGGAGTAAGTTCCCGATAATATTCCTATCAACAAAGCTAAGGTGAAGTATCTAATACTTTCTCCCCCTAATATGAACAATGATAGCAGCGTAATTAGAACCGTCAGAGAAGTAGCAAATGATCTATTTAAAGTTTCGGCGATGGAAAAATTCACAACCTGCTCAAAAGTCCAGCTAGACGGAAGTTTCTTAAGATTCTCTCTAATCCGGTCAAAAACCACAATTGAATCATGGATTGAAAACCCTATTACGGTTAAGACTGCCGTCATGAATAGGGCATCAATTTCGACACCTAAGAATTTACCTAATATGGAAAATATCCCTACTAATAAAAAGGCGTCATGCAACATAGCAATGATCGCGCTGGCACCAAATCTTAGACTTGAGTACGGTTTAGGAATATTTCTGAAAGCATAAGCTATGTAAAGCATAATGCCCAAAGAGGCAATACCTAAGGCTTTGAACGCATTTAAGGTAGTTTCTTTACCAATGGATGGGCCCACCGTCACAAATGATGTCTGTTCAATTTGTTCAAAGCTCTCTTTCAACTTTTCGGTGATGGCATCGTTGGTAGTGGACTCAACGGGATCTGTTCTTACTTCCAAACCGTCAGCCGTTCGTACGTGTTCGTGTATCCCAACATCTTGTTGTACAAAAGCCTCTCTGACTTTGATCTCCAACTTTTCTTTTTTTTCTATGTTAGAAATATCATAGGTAAAAACGGAGCCTCCGGTGAAATCAACAGACAAGTTCAGTCCGAACAACAACAGTGATATCAAGCCGGGAATTAAAACTATACCGGAAATTGCCAGATAGATTCTTTTGTGTTTCATCACATCCTTCATTATTTTCTAGCCCCTCTGTAATTACCAATATTAAAAGCTTCGATAAGTGTCCTGACCACAACAATGGATGTAAACAGAGACACTAGTATTCCTATCGACAAAGTAAGCGCAAATCCTTTAACGGGGCCTGTACCAAATTGGAACAGGATGAGAGCCGTGATAAGAGAGGAGATGTTCGAATCTTTAATAGAGGTCCATGCTCTCTCAAAACCATACTTGATAGCCAACCCCTCAGGCTTACCCCATAATAATTCCTCTTTAATTCGTTCAAAAATCAATATATTAGCATCGCTAGCCATACCTATAGATAAGATAAAACCGGCAATACCGGGTAGTGTTAATACAACAGGCACAATCTTAAACACTGCGGCTACAATTACCGTATATACTATCAATGACAGACTGGCTAACATGCCCATTCTCTTGTACATGTAAATCATAAAGATCAGCACTAAAGTCATACCGACTGTTCCGGCAAAAAAGCTTTTATTTACGGAATTTTCTCCCAAAGTAGCACCAATAGACTGCTGCTCAACCACCTCAATGCTAATGGGAAGCGCTCCCGCTCTTATTTGTACACTAAGTGCCTGAGCCTCCTTTAGTGTAAAACTACCGCTGATGATAGGGTCATCTACCAAACCTTGAGCTAAATTCTCATCAACAACGGCCATGGAAATAGGAACCGGCTCATCATCTAAGAATATGGCTATCGGCTTGCCAATATTGTTTTTAGCTATTTCCGAAAACTTATCCAGACCCTCTTTGGTAAAGCTCAACTGGATTTGAGGCTGATTCTGATTACCCACACGCTGTTGCGATCCAAACACTACATTGGCCCCATTCAAATCTGCTCCTGTAACGTCTGTTTCTTGCCAAACTTCCGGCTCAAAGTAATAGCTTTGGTAGTTTTGCACGTTCCACTCTACGTCATCTTTTAGTTCCATGAATTTGATTTGGGCAGTTTCTCCCACTAAAGCGATGGCGTCGGTCACATTATCAATACCGGGGATTTCCACCACAATCCTATAGTCATCACCAATCTTAAGAGTATTAATATGCGGCTCTGAAACTCCCAGCAAGTTCACTCTTCTTTCAATAACCTCCACGGCCGATTCAACCGCATTTTCCCTATTCTCTTCCGGTATCTCTTCCAGATCGGCTTGCAGTACTATGCGAACACCGCCATTTAAATCCAAACCTCTTCTAAATCTGGAAAAATCAAAATTATACCTACCACTCAATAAACTAAAGGAATAACCTCCAATATGAGAATCTATCTGTAGCCACTGGTTATCACTTTTTATGGGAATTCTGGGCAGGGCCACCAGCAAGCATATAGCCGCCACTGACGATATTAACCCTAATCTAAAGTAGATATTCTTGAACATGTTATACTACCGCGCAAAACTCTTCTTCGTCGCCAATCAGCATAGTCCTGCTTTGAGTCAGAACTTTTGAAATGAAGTGATCGTTTTTTCTCTTTCTAAAAGTGAAGTCTTCCTCTGTCATCACTGAATAATTAATTTCTATACCCATTTCCCTTTCCCCGTTCACAATTATTTTTTTAAGCACATCCTGATTTAGATCTCCAATCAGAAAAAGGTCCACGTCCAAAACTGTGGACTTTCTACCTTTTAAGAATGCGGTAGACAAGACTGCAAACTTGATGGTTCCGATGTCCTTGGTATTTTTGAGAATGGCGGCCCCTATTCCGTCCTCTTTAGCCACCATAGCTAATAGTTCGGAGTAGTATATATGGCTAGTATCTGCCTTATAATAAATCCTATTACCACTCTGCCTTTTTCTAAGAAGGCCCATGCCTTCAAGCTTGGCGAGCTCTCTACGCACGGCATTTATCTCTGCCTTCACGGCACGGACAATGGCTCGTACATGAAATTGTTCTTCCGGGCGGGTAAGTGTAAGCTTTAATATTTTCAGTCTTACTTCTGATACGAATAAGTCTTTTAACATAAACTTTAAGTCTAGGACAGATAACTTCTAATTATATACAACTTGATCAACGTTCCTATCCGGAACTATACTGATCCAAAATTTTCCCCTGTTAAATTCAATTTGATCTCCGTTGCCGTCATAGAAGAGGGTTCTATCATCCCGGCCTTCCTTCGTCCAGGTGGCTTCGATAACTCTACCATCTATAAATACCAAACCGTTTCCACTGCCAACCAACTCATACTCTAACCTTGACTTGTCATCACCGGCTATGGGGTTTTCAACCGCAAACTGCACTATCACATTGTTTAACCTGACCTGTTCTTGAGTCTCCTGATCTTTGTGAGGTATAGGATCTCCCTCATCGTCATAACCCATTGATCTCAGATAAGTATTTGTTTCCTGATCATATTCAAAAATAGCTGAGTAATCACCTTGATACCAAAAGTCGATGGATAAATTAGTGGCTTCCGGCATATCTTGATATTTTCCAATCTCATCCTTGAAAACCCAAACCACAAAATCCCTCGTACCATCCCACCCAATATTTTCAGCAATAGTTCTCAGTTCCATACCATCAGTATAAGCAGTGTGTTCAACAGCTACATCCCGGGGATTTTCCCTCCAGAAAGTTCCTCCTCCCCTACCTAAGCTTCTTACCGGCCAAGTTTCAATGGCTTCAAGTGCTTGTGGAGACCAACCAATGTGCATGAGCATAGCATCCCCTAGCTCTTTTACCAACACTAAATAATATTCCCTGGTGCTTCTTACCGGTCCGATCTTTTCCGGCGCCTCTGATAAATAAAAAGCTAAAAATCTGGTAATCCCACCTTCTGCTACCACTTCGTATACTAGATCCGCATACACCAAACCTGATTGCGGTCTGGCGTCAATGTAGTTGTTAACCATAACTGCCATAGGTCTAGTATTCAACCAGAACTCCGCCTCCTTTTGGGGGTACTCAATTCCCGTCAAAGGATTAGCTTTCATACTATTAGCAGCTTCTTGCCCCTGCCCACTACCGGTACCTCTTTCTGTAATAAAACCAATAGGACTTTTCTTCAGTATAAAAACCCAAATTAACAAAAAGATAACAAAGGCGGCAACAATACCTATTAAAATGGCCAAAGCCGGACGCTTAGTTCTTGGTTGGGGTATTTCGACATTAAATTTTGACACATTTGATACATAGGGAACCTCTTTAGCAACATCGTTTGTTGTAGGTTCTTGGTCGTTGTTATTGTTCATCTTCATACCATCATTATACATTTTGAGTACAAAACTTGTCTATGCATTTTTTAATAGATTCCAACTACACTTTTACATATTTTCGAACACTTGCTGTTTGCAAATGTCTAAAATGATGCATCAAATAATCAGGGGGCTTCAACATAAACCCCCCGAACGATACCGGCATACCTTATAACAACAGTACTTTTTAATATTTTTTAAGTTGACACTAACATACTGTTGTGATATATTTCCTAAAGTTAATCGACAGAAAGAAGCCCCTTTTCAAAATGGGGCGTTTATTTTGGTAAGATACAAGGTTTCCAAAAGAGGTTAAAAGGTAGTAATTTTATAAAAAAGTCTATGATAAATAAGAACGTTTTATACATAACCAAAGAAGGCTTAAAAAAACTTAAAGACGAATTGAAAGAGCTGGTCAGTACAAAAAGACCGGAAGTAGCTCAACAGATTCAGTCTGCTAGAGAAATGGGCGACATTTCCGAAAATGCCGCTTACGATGAAGCCAAAAGAGAACAAGCCTTCATAGAGGGTAGAATTTCCGAACTTGAAGAAATAATCAAAAGCTCTAAGGTGGCTGATGAAAAAGCATCTGAAGCAGTAGTGGTGGGCTCAAAAGTTACCTTACATATTGAAGGAGACGAAGAAATATTTCATATTGTAGGTGCTCCCGAAGCTGATCCTTCTGAGAAAAAAATATCACACGAGTCTCCATTAGGTAAAGAACTTCTAGGTAAAAAAGTCGGTGAGAAAATAGAAGTGGAAGCTCCTATCGGAAAACTGACATACACTATATTGAAAATCCTCTAATTTATGAACAAATGCATAATTGAAAAAGTGCTTGGAAAGGCGTTTTTTTATTGCTAAAAAAGTGATAAATTAAATGTACTATGGCAACACTAAGAGAACTTAGAAACGAAAGGATCAACAAACTTAGCTCTCTCAAAGATTTGGGCATCAACCCATACCCCCCTCACTCTAAAAAGGATGTAGAAAATGCCAAAGTCATGGAAAACTTTGAAAAGTTCGAAGGCAAAGAAATCTATCTTACAGGCAGAATCCACTCCATTAGATCGCACAGTCAGCTGGTGTTTATGGACATTCATGATTTCTCAGGCAAGCTGCAACTTTACATTAAAGAAGATCAACTTGCCCCCACTGACACTAAGAATCAAAATCTTGGTTTTTCACATTTGAATTTACTGGACATTGGAGATTTCGTACAAGCAAAAGGAGTAGTAACAAAGACAAATACAGGTGAGGTCTCACTATTGGTCAATGAAATTAAACTTCTGACTAAAGCTATTAGACCTTTGCCTGATAAGCACGAGGGATTAAAAGATCAGGACACAATATTTCGAAGAAGATATCTTGATCTGGCCGTAAATAGGGAAAGAAGAGGTCTGTTTTTAAGAAAAGCAAAGTTCTGGGATGCTTGCCGTGAGTATTTAAATAAAAAAGGCTTCACGCAAGTTGAAACCCCTATACTTGAACACGTTACCGGTGGGGCTGATGCTAAGCCCTTTGTTACTCATCACGAAGCTTTAGATGAAGATTTTTATTTACGAATTTCCTCTGAGTTGTATCTAAAACGGCTTATTGGAGGAGGATTCGAAAAGATCTATACTTTTGGTCCTAATTTCAGAAATGAGGGCTTAAGTGATGAGCACTTGCAAGAGTTTTACCAAATAGAGTGGTATTGGGCCTATGCAGACTACAAAAACAATATGAAGTTGGTTAGGGATCTATTCAGGTATGTAGCTAAGAAAGTTTACGGCAAGACACAGTTCACAAAGGGAGACTACACTTTTGATCTAGGAGATAAATGGGAACAAATCCAATACACAAAAGTTATCAAAGAAAAGTTTGGAGTAGATATTTTTAAAACGCCCGATGAAGATATCCTCCAAATACTAAAAGACAATCACGTTGAATTGCCTGGTGTGATAAACAGAAACAGACTTATCGATAATCTGTGGAAACTGATCAGAAAAGATATTGCCGGACCGGCTTTCTTAATAAACCAACCTAAGTTCATTTCTCCTCTGGCAAAGTCTGTCCCCGGAAAAGAGCACCTGACTGAGAGGTTTCAGGTTATTTTGGCGGGCAGCGAGCTGGGCAATGGCTATTCAGAGTTAAATGATCCTTTTGACCAGTTGGAAAGATTTAAACAGCAACAACAAGCACGAGATGAAGGAGATGAGGAAGCTCAAATGATGGACATTGATTATGTGGAGATGCTTGAGTATGGCATGCCGCCCACCTCAGGATATGGCCAAAGTGAAAGAGTTTTCTGGTTTTTGGAAAATGTAACTGCCAGGGAAGGGACGCTGTTTCCGCAAATGAGAAGTAAAGTAGATGAGGTGACAAAGGAAATTTATCAAGATGCAATGCATAAGGATAATGGTCGTGAAAGTAATAAAGATGCGGATGCGGGCACGCCGGAAAAAGTTGCTTTTACTGTGGAAGGGGCAAACCAATTCTTGGAAAAAATGGTCAAAGATGATTATCAAAAGCTTCATGCCAAGATGGTAGCTCAAGCCTTAAAATCCTATGCTGAAAAATTCGGGGAGGAACAGGACTTATGGTACATTACAGGACTGCTTCATGATGTTGACTACTATCTTCACCCGGAGGAGCACCCAAAAGTTGAGCTGCAATGGTTCAGGCAGTGGAATTTCCCGGAAAGCATGATACATGCCGTAGCGGCACATGCCCATAAAAGAACAGGAGAAGAGCCAAAATCACAATTGGG
>CBFDCV010000014.1:0-19565 GCA_965603395.1 uncultured candidate division WWE3 bacterium | reverse complement strand
GGGGCTGCTAATCCCGCGCCTATCGGATCTTTCGCATTTCTAACTGTATCGAGTAAGTTTTGTACTAACTTATCTAAATCCTGATTAAAACCTACTACAGGTTCACAAACTTTGTGCAACTGTTCATTTGGGTCAACTATAATATGTACTACTGACATGGCGTAATTATAACTCATTTCATTCGTTGCTTTTTAGTAAAAAAGAAGCTCATTTAATTCGTTGCTCCGAGTACGGAGTAAAAAATTCTATAGTTATCAAATCAGAAAATTTGGTAAACTCACATTGGTATGTTGAATAAATTATTAGGGTATTTTTCCCATGACATAGGAATAGATTTGGGCACATCCAACACCTTGGTTTATGTTAAAGGAAAAGGAATTACCGTCAGAGAACCAAGCGTAGTTGCCATTCATAAAAAGACAAAAGAGGTCTTGGCAGTAGGAACCGAAGCTAAAAAAATGTTGGGCAAAACTCCGGATATCATTCAAGCTATAAGACCTCTAAGAGATGGTGTGATTTCAGATTTTTACGTGACTGAAAAAATGATATCTTACTTCATAAAACAGGTACATCAAAACCCATCAAAAGTACCTAAGATCCCACGTCCAAGGGCAGTAATAGGTGTACCTTCCGGGGTGACCTCGGTGGAAAGGAAGGCTGTTATAGATGCCGCTAAGAATGC
Organism: uncultured candidate division WWE3 bacterium; assembly: GCA_965603395.1. Classification (GTDB taxonomy): domain Bacteria; phylum Patescibacteriota; class WWE3; order UBA101185; family UBA10185; genus CAYSWS01. The sequence continues at coordinate 18,883 of CBFDCV010000014.1, read as the reverse complement.
CGGGGCAAGGGAAGTGTTTTTAATAGATGAGCCAATGGCGGCGGCCATAGGATCGGATCTGGATGTCAACGAACCAAGAGGAACAATGATAGTTGACATGGGAGGTGGAACTAGTGAGATCGCGGTTATTTCTTTGGGAGGTCTGGTTGTAAACAAATCACTAAGAATTGCCGGAGATGAAATGGACGAGGCCATAGTGAACTATGCCCGCGATGTGCACAATTTATTATTGGGAATAAGGAGTGCGGAAGAGGTAAAGTGTCAGATAGGCAATGCCGTTGAGTTTAATAAAGAAAACGATTTTAGCGCTGTACTAAGAGGTAGAGATCTGAAAACCGGGTTGCCAAGATCTGTAGAAGTTAAGCCCGTTGAGATGAGAGAGGCTCTGAAAGGCCCGGTTTATGAAATCATCGAAGGGGTAAAAGATGCCATTGAAGACACGCCTGCAGAATTAATGTCAGATATAATAAGAGACGGAATTATGATGGCTGGAGGAACAGCACTTTTGAGAGGGCTGGACAAACTCATGACATATGAACTCAAAGTACCGGTAAGAGTCTCAAAAGATCCACTGACTTGTGTGGTGAGAGGATGCGGCAAGCTGCTGGATGATATAAGTTTGTTAGAAAGGGTTCGAATCAAATAACCCCCATTTTGATAAAATGACAATGTGAGAATCTTTCTAGCAACAATTTTTGTCTTGATATTTGGTCTATTGGACTTGTTCGATCCTTTTAGGGCGGTTTTTCAACGTTTTACAACTCCTGTGCAGTACGGATTGAGAAGATCAGCCCTCAGCATTAAAGATTCGTACCAATTATTTCATGATCTAAATGACATAAGAAAAGAAAACCTGAGTTTATTGAAGGAGAATCAGGAACTTAGAGGCATTGTAGTGGACCTGAAAAAAGCCGAGGAAGAAAACAAGTTGCTCAGAGATCAGCTGGAACTAAAAAACGAAGAGTTTTTCGATAAAGAATTATTGTTAGCCTTAGTGATGGGTAATCCCAAGGATCTTACAGGTACTAGCTTAGTATTGGATAAAGGAGCAAGGCAAGGAGTGCAGGTAGGGGATAACGTTGTAGTGAGCAATTTTTTAGTGGGAATAATTTCCCAAGTTACTGAAGAAAGAAGCATTATGGATCTGGTGGTGTCCTCTAAAGTATCCATGACTGTGATCAACGTGGAACCAAGTTCCCAAGCTGAGGGCTTAGCCCAAGGTGATTTGGGAACAAGTGTGAAAGTGACCAGGCTGCTCCCCGGAGAAAGCGTAAAGAAAAATGATGCCTTTGTAACTTCAGGCAAGGATGGGAAGTTTCTACCCGGGTTGACGGTGGGTCAGGTTAGTGAGGTTGCTTCTGAGTCTGCCCAACCTTTAAAAAGTGCAATATTAATTCCTATGGTAGATTTTTCCAAACTGGAGAAAGTTTTTATTATTTTAAGCTCATGAGAAAGTATTTGTTTATTACAATTATTAACTTGGTGATCATACTGTTACAGGAGTCATTCAGCTGGGAGTTTTTTGGTCAGACCATGAACCCAAGCTTCATCATAGCCATCAGCTTTGCCTTTCTTATGATTGACGATCATCCGGGGGCCTTGTTTAGCGCTTTTATAGGAGGTCTTTGGTTAGACTTAGTAGGTGTTGGTATTGTGGGATTGTCATCTTTTGCCCTGGTGCTGCTTTTGGCGGTATCTTTGTGGATCAAAAAATCAATGGTAGGGGCAATATGGTTTCAAGCCACCCTGATTGTAGGCGCCACTATTATATTTAAGTTAATAATCAGCTATCCGGAACTGATATATTCATGGAAGTTGTTTTTCTCGGCAGTTTTAAGTTCAATTATTTCACTTGGATTTTATTACATTTTAAGCAGAACAAAACATAGATACTTAAGTTTCGAATTTAGAATAAAAGCATGAAAACAGCTTTATTTGACGAGATAAGTAGATCAACACCTAAAAAGAGAAAGGGACATGCCTACAAGTACGACAGGGGGAAATCCCAGTCAGTGTTTGACCGCAAGCCCACCTTATATCAATGGCATCATATTTTTTTCTTAGGCTTTGTAATATTTGTCTATCTGTTGTTTGTGGGAAAGGCTGTGAGTATTCAGGTAAGTAACAGAGAGAGGTATTTGGGTTTGGCAGAAAAGAACAGAATCAGGAAGTTTTCCATTCTACCTAGTAGAGGGGTTATTTATGACAGATCGGGTCAGGTTATTGTTCGAAACAAACCCAGCTTCAGTTTAGAGATGAACACTTTGATATGCCGTGAAGGAGACAATATGGAGCCTTGCTATGAGGTCGTTAGCGACGTTAACGAGTATGTGAAGCTTGATGATAACCTCAGAATTGAAAATGAGATCAATACCCGCCGGACCAACGTACTACTAGCCACAGGTGTGACCAAGGATGAGATTCTTGTCTTGGAGGCCAACATTAGTGAGCTAGCCGGAGTGTCTGTTGAAACAGCCCCTTCCAGGGATTATTTGTATGGGAATTCATTTGCTCATTTGATTGGATATGTAGGTTTGGGTGCGGAAGAGACGCCTACTATTGTTGGAAAAACCGGAGTGGAGGAGAAATATGATCTATATTTGTCGGGGGTAGCCGGAAACAAAATAGTGCAGGTTGATTCCCCGGGAACTTCGTACAAACTGATCACCAGCAAAAATCCGCTACCGGGAAAGGATGTTACGCTTTTTGTGGATCTGGATTTGCAAAGGAAAGTTTATGAGGTGCTAAGGGAAAAGGTTGAGGATCAGGAAAGTACTGCTACCGGTGGAGCCATAGTGGTTCAGGACCCATTGGATGGGTCCGTTCTTGCTTTAGTAAGCTATCCGTCTTTTGATCCAAATTTAATGTCTTCAGGCATATCTTTAGATGAATTGAGCAGGTTAAGCCAGGACCCGAATTTCCCCTTTTTTAATAGGGCAATTGCCGGGGCATATCCTCCCGGCTCGGTTTTTAAACTTGTGACTGCCTCTGCAGTTTTGATGGAAAGAGTGGCTGGAGTGTTCGATACTATTATCGATGAAGGTTTTATTCAAGTGGGAACTTTTGTGTTTAGGAACTGGAGGTTCGGTGAGGGGCAGGTTAATTTGATTAAGGCGTTACAAGTTTCAAACGATACTTATTTTTATATTATGGGTGGTGGTCATGGTGGTTTGGGAGGTTTGGGCATTAGCAAGCTATACGAATGGGCATTAAAATTTGGTTATGACCGGCTGACCGGTATTGATATTGGTGGGGAAGTATCGGGATTTATGCCTGATGGTACACATAGAGAATGGTATCTGGGTGATGATTATATTAGTTCCATAGGGCAAGGAGACTTACTAGCTACTCCGTTACAGATAAACAACATGATGACATATTTTGCTAATGGTGGTTATTTATTTAAACCCAGAATTGTAAAAAATGTGGATGGGGTAGGAGATAGCGAAGTAGAAGTTTTGGCTCAAAACATCGTAGATGAAGAAATGTATGACGCAATAAGAAAAGGTATTAATATGGCAGTGGAGCCGGGAGGTACCGCCTTCCCGTTGTTTGGTTTTCCGGCCAAATTCGGTTTTGAGGTAGCCGGTAAAACAGGCACTTCGGAATTTATTTCCCCTCAGGGTGAGGAAAAAACACATGCTATCTTTGTAGCTTTCGGACCATATTTTGACGATGAGATCAGGCAAACCAATATGAGTTCTTATGAGGATAGACCTATTGTAGTGACCGTATTTTTAGAGGGCGGAGGAGGAGGATCTACTGATGCCGCTCCTTTGGCCAATGAAATAATGGAACACTGGTTTTCTAATTAAATAAGAAAATATGCCAAGAAAAATCCCCATTTTTAGTTTTTCAGATGCCTTAGCAATCTTCAAACCTAAATGGGGACATCTCAATAAACACTTTCCAGACACTTTCCTCGGGCGGAGGTTTATTGACTAGGGTTTCCACGTAGACTTCCGTTTTATTTACAATCCGGATGCGTCTTGGAAAAAGAGAAGGCATGCGTCCAAAAAAGAAAGTGCAATCATCAGTCACGATCTTTTTAGGTAGCGGCAGTCTTAACCGCCCGCGTTCTTTACTCTGTGAGCAAAGGGGCGGCAGACCAAAGCGTACTACTAACTCTCTTTCTCTTTCTTCGAAAGTTGCTGAAACTTTCACTAGCATTGGTGTCACCTCCTTTGTATATATCTATGCACATTAGAACAATGACTATTTCCTAATTGTGGAGAATAAGCCATCATTAAGGCGTGTTCAATGATATCAAAAGACTACCAAAAGCTCCAGACCATATTAATATTCTTGGCCGTGTGCTTGACGATGACAAAAAGAACATAGTGGTAATTGGCTCAAGGAACATGAGTGAATACGGAAAAAATGTGATAAATAATCTTGTGCCCAAATTAGTACGGGAAGGGTTTACCATTATATCCGGGTTAGCTCCCGGCTGTGATTCATTTGCCCAGGAGATGGCCTTAAGATGTGGCGGAAGAACAGTTGGTGTGCTGGGGTATGGTGTTGATAGGATCAAGACTGATTGGAACTTGGAGTTCATAGAAAAAGTACTAGCTTCAAAAAACGGAGTAGTGATCTCACCATTTAAGAGGAATCAAAAGCCAACCAAGGACTCTTTTATTTTTAGAAACAGCGTCATGGCTGCTTTGGGAGGTAGTGTACTAGTTATCGAAGCTAGAAGGAAGAGTGGTGTTTTTCATACCGTAAACTTTGCCCTTGAGCTAGGTAGATCAATCATGGCCGTACCGGGAAATATCTTCTATTTTAATAGTGCCGGTGTTCACGCTCTTATCAAAGAGGGGGCGAATGTGGTATGTAGTTTTGAGGATATCATGAGTGTTTTAGGTTGATTTTATGGTGTAATAGTGGGGTGTTAGCGATCCTTCGTCATTGACAATACTATAGGCCTATAGTATAATGGGCCGCAGCCACATATAGAGAGGAGAGAAAAATGAATGCAATGATCAGGAAATACGAAAGCATTTGTTTGGCCATCGCCTTAGTTGTTATATTCTTTGTCATGATGGTGTTTGTTTGTGTCTTGTTGGATAAGGTAATCGATGCAGTTGTGGCAAGTGAGCAGTACGAGATTATTAGATCTTGGGGATGGCTTCCTGCTGGATGGTAGTCCCTCGTAACAATGGGAGAGAGAACATGCTTTGGCTTATGCCAGATCACTGCTTTTCTCTCCCGATTTCTTTACATATTTTCAACACTTCCAAGCAATCTTTTTGACAAAAAAGAATTCTTATGTGTATCCTTTCCATTGTGAAGCTAGTCATTGTGGAATCTCCGACCAAGGCTAAAACTTTATCTGCCTTGCTAGAAAATAAGTATACTATTAAAGCCTCCATGGGCCATATTCGAGACCTGCCCAAGAGCGGTTTGGGCGTAGACGTGGAACATGAATTTACCCCTGAATACGTAGTAGCGCCAAAAAATAAAAAGATACTGACCGATCTAAAAAAGAGCATGAAAGAGGCGGAAGCAGTTGTGTTAGCTACAGACCCGGATAGAGAAGGGGAGGCCATAGCTTGGCATTTGAAAGAGTTACTAACCCCTAAAAAAGATCCCGGTTCGGTTAATTTTGAACGTGTTGTTTTTCACGAGCTTACAAAAGACGCAGTCAGCGAGGCGTTTTCTCATCCTAGCGAATTAGACATGCATTTAGTGGATGCTCAACAAGCAAGAAGGGTGCTAGACAGGCTGGTTGGTTATAAGCTTTCCCCGTTGCTGTGGAAAAAGGTTCGGTATGGCTTGTCTGCAGGCAGGGTGCAGAGCGTGGCAGTACGGTTAATTGTAGAGCGTGAACGTGAGAGAGGTGCTTTTGTACCGGATGAATATTGGAATATTGAAGGATTATTTAAGACAGGGAAACAGGAAGACTTACTAACCACGTTAGATAAAAAAGATGACAAAAAACTAGAGGTAATAAATGAGGAACAGGCCAAACAAATCGAAGGAGACCTAAAAGAGGATGAGTTTGGAGTAGCTTTAGTTAAAAAAAGTGAAAGAAAAAGAAACCCGTCTGCTCCCTACAAAACATCAACCCTGCAACAAGGAGCAGTAAATTTATATAGCATGTCAGCCAGAAAGACTATGTTTGCGGCACAAAAACTTTTTGAGAAAGGTTTTATTACTTATCATCGAACAGACTCAACAAGCCTTTCCGAATCATTTGTAGAGGGCATGAGATCGTACATAAAAGAGGAATTTGGAGAAAAATATTTACCCGAGAAACCAAATTTATATAAAACCAAATCCAAGTCCGCGCAAGAAGCTCATGAGGCTATCAGGCCAACAGATTTGAGTAGGCATCCAAGCAGCGTAGATAATGCTGATGAAAAGAAAATATACTCCCTTATATATAAGAGAACCTTGGAGAGTCAGATGGTGCCGGCCATTTACGATCAGACACAAATCAAGGTTGGTTCCAAAAAAGGGTATGAATTTAAGGCCAGCGGATCTGTAGTTAAGTTTGACGGATGGCTCAAAGTAGCGGAGTTTATAGGCCTTAAGGACGACGAAAATGGCTTGAAGATACTTGTGGATGTAAAAGAAGGAGAACCTTTGACTTTGGAAGATCTCAAACTTGACCAAAAGTTCACACAACCGCCCGGTAGATTTACTGACGCTACACTAATTAAAAAACTGGAAGAATTAGGCATAGGTAGGCCCTCAACTTATGCGCCCACCATATCCACTATCATAGCCAGAAAGTATGTTTCCAGGGAGAACAGATCTTTCATCCCGGAAGACGTAGCTTATGTTGTAAACGACTTATTGGTGGAGCATTTTCCAAATATTGTAGACTACCAATTTACGGCTGACATGGAAGAAGGTCTGGATGAGATCGCGGAGAAAAAGAAGGATTGGGTACCGATTATCAGGGAGTTTTATGAACCTTTCGAAAAGATACTGGAAGTTAAGGATCAGGAATTGAACAAGAGGGATGTAACCAATTTGGGAGAAAGTGAAGAGGAGTGTCCGGAGTGTGGAAAAAAACTTATTTATAAATTAGGTAAGTATGGAAAGTTCTTAAGCTGCTCCAACTACCCTGAATGTACTTTTGCCAAACCGCTTGAGGAACCAAGTGCACTAGACGAAAACGGTGAGCAGATAAGCGATTTTGGAAAATGTCCTAACTGCGAGAAAGGCCACTTTATTTTAAAACAAGGCAGATTCGGTAAGTTTTTGGCTTGCAATGCCTACCCGGATTGTAAGACTACCAAGCCATTTTTGGAAAAGATCGGTATGAAGTGTCCGGATTGCCAAGAAGGTGATGTGGTCGTAAAGAAAGCTAAGAAAAAGACCTTTTACGGTTGTAGCCGCTACCCTGAGTGTGAGTGGTCGTCCTGGACAAAACCAGTGGTAGAAGAGGCAGAGGAATCGGAGAAGCAAGAAAAAATTAAAAGTTTGAATTAAACTTGCAACTCTTGCAATTTCCACATCATCGTGATAATTTACCATGTGCCTGTTAATCTCTTCTGCACAAGCGGCAACAGGTGAGCAGAAGGTCTTTGAACTTTCTGACAAGATTAAAAAGAGAGAATTATCAAGCTAGGTTGATTTAACTTCGTACGCTCTCATAATTCCTCTTAAGCATTAATGGCAAAAAAATATGAAACACCAAAAATAAAAGAACTGATAGACGCCGGGGTTCACTTTGGACATCAGGTCAAAAGATGGCACCCGAGCATGGAGCCATATATCTATACTGTAAAAAGAAATATTCACATTATCGATTTGGAAGTTACTGAAGACCTGCTTAAGAAAGCTGCCGACTTTTTATACTCCGTAGCTAGAAAAGGTGGAAAGATAGTGTTTGTGGGAACCAAAAAACAAGCAAGAGATATAGTTGAGATCGAAGCTAAAAGAGCCGGCGCCATGTATGTAACAGAAAGATGGTTGGGAGGGACAGTAACCAATTTTGACGTTATCAAAAAAAACAACATTGATAAGTTGATAAAAATGAAAAAGCAAAGGGAAGAGGGAGGCTTTGAAAAATACACCAAAAAGGAGCGTTTACTACTTGATAGGAAAATCGAAAAACTGGAAAGATTTGTAGGCGGATTGACCGCGTTAAGTAAAATCCCGGATGCCGTGTTTGTGATCGACGCCCGAAGAGAAAGGACAGCGGTGAGAGAAGCAGTAGTGGCTAAAGTACCGGTTGTAGCCCTCATCGATACAAACTCAGACCCGGCAGATATTAAGTATCCCATACCGGGCAACGATGATGCTATTAAGTCTATTGCTTGTGTGGTAAAAGCCTTAGCGGATGCGGTGGAAAGTGGTTATAAGGACTTTGCTACAGGAGTGAGAGAGGAGCAGGAGCAAAAGGAAGAGGATGAGAAGAAAGAGGATGAGAAGAAAGAGGCTAAAGTAGAAAAAGCTAGAGTTGAGAAAAAAGAAACTAAACCGGTTGAGAAAAAAGAGGGTACAAAAAAAGAGAAGAAAAAAGAAAAAAAGGACGAAAAGCCAAAAGCAAAAAGAGGCAAACCTAAAAAAACCACCAAAGAAAAAAACACCAAAAAATCACCTGCCAAAAAAAGAGGCAGACCTAAAAAGCTAACAAAGGAGAAAAAATCATGAAAGATATTAAAAAAATAAAACAACTTAGAGAATATACCGGAGCTGGAGTTATGGAAGTCAAGCAGGCTTTAGAAAAAAATAATGGAGACTTGGAAAAAGCTAAAAAAGAACTTATGAAAAAAGTTTCTGCTAAGGCAGCCAAAAAAGCAGACAGAGTTGCCGGAGACGGACTGGTTTATTCGTACATACATCTCAATGGCAAGCTAGGAAGTCTCATTCACATGGCTTGTGAAACTGACTTTGTGGCCAAAACAGACGATTTCCAAAACCTGTGTAAAGAGGTAGCCATGCAGGTATGTACTGAAGACATTGATAACGTGAAAGATCTTCTAAAAGCTGAATATATGAGAGATGCCTCAAAGACAGTTGGGGACCTAATAACTGAAGCTACCGCAAAACTGGGGGAAAAAATTGAACTGAAAAAGTTTATTAAATACTCAATTTCCGATTAAATTTGTGTGCTAGAATTCTACAAGGATGACAACTTCTGAGCTAAAAAACAGAATAACTAAATCAGTAGATTTTCTAAGAACCGAACTGTCACAAATAAGAACAGGTAGGGCTAATCCGTCTTTGCTGGAAGATATAACAGTGGAGGCCTACGAATCTAAAATGGCCCTGAAAGAACTTGGATCCATTACACTATCAGATTCACATACCATAATGATCACCCTTTGGGATAAGAGTCTTCTTCCCATTGTGACCAAGGAAATAAGAGAGGGAGAATTGAAACTTAATCCGGTGGAGGCAGGCGGTAATTTGAAAGTGCCCATACCTCCATTGACAGAGGATCGAAGAAAAGAATTAGCTAGGATCGTGAATCAGAAGGTTGAGGAATGCAAGCAGTCGGTTAGGAATATTAGGCAGGACGCCATGAAGGATATTGATAAGGAGTACGATGATAAAAATATCAGCGAAGACGAGAAATTTACCCAAAAAGATGAAGTAGAAGAAATTGTGAAGGAATTTGTGGAGGAAGCAGAGGAAATGGGAAAAACAAAAAGTGACGAATTGATGACCATATGACAACTATAATTGCTTTTATTGTAATACTATCCCTTTTGATCATGATCCATGAGATTGGACATTTTGTGGTGGCCAAGAAAAATGGTGTTTTGGTGGAGGAGTTCGGTATGGGCATACCTCCCAGGTTGTGGGGGAAAAAGATAGGGGAAACTATTTATTCTATCAACGCGTTGCCGTTTGGAGGCTTTGTAAAGCTTTTTGGAGAGGATGTAGAAGAGCCTGATCAAAACATGAGGACTCATCCCAGGAGTTATTTGGCTAAATCACCAGCCTCCAGAGCCTGTATATTAGTGGCAGGAGTTGGTATGAATCTGGCGCTGGCTTTGGCGGCTTATTACCTCCTTTTCACTTTTACAGGATTTAAGACACTTAGCTTGCCTGTATTTTTTGACTATAAATTCAGATTTGGAAATGTGTTATCAACGGACACAGTAATTACGTCTTTTTCCGATGACTCTCCGGCTAAGAAAGCGGGTTTGGAGGTGGGGGAAGCTGTGATAGAGATAGACGGTGTGGCTGTTCACAATATCGAAGATGTAAGAAACGCCGTAAGGGACAAGCCGGAGCAAGAAGTAATAGTTTTAGTGAAGGATATGAAAAATAATGTAAAGGATGAATACAAAACCGTCCTGTTTTCCACTACTACTAGTGATGACGGTAAAGGGATTTTGGGAGTCTATATTATAAAATCCGCCACTATATACTACCCAAACAAACTGGCTGCCCCATTCCTTCATTCTTACAACATGCTTGCCTATACCGGACACACTTTTAAAGAGTTTGTGAAGATGTCTTTTGCCGCAAAAAGCGTGGAACCGGTTTCAAGTGGAGTAGCCGGTCCCGTGGGCATCTACGCCGTAGTAGATAGCATCATTTCATTTGGCGGCATCGACGCCGTTTTAGGACTCATCGATTTAGTGGCTTTGTTGTCACTGAGCTTAGCCCTGATCAATATCATGCCTTTCCCTGCTCTTGATGGAGGAAGGTTGGTGTTTGTAGTGTATGAGGCCATTTTTAAAAAACCGATAAGTTGTAAAGTGGAGGCTGCCGTACACAAATGGGGAATGATATTTTTCCTCGGATTGCTGTTTTTGATTACAATGAAAGACATAAGGCAGTTTGTACCCTTCTAAAAGTAAATAGGAGTTTGTGCTTTCATAGTGCTAATAAAATCAGCTCATTTTTCACCTGTTAAATTAATTTATTACCCAATATAGTAATTTGCCAAAAACAATTTTGATAGTTATACTCTATTCGTTTGATTTTGATAATTTTGTAATTTATACGATTTGGAGGTGTTTTTTAACCTGCCGTTAGGCAAATAAAAGATAACAAGCAAATATTACCTGCTTAATACTCTTTTTGTGTCAGTGCTATATTTATTATGACAAAGGTCAAGGTAAGAAAAGGCGAATCCCTTGAGCAGGCTTTGAGGCGTTTCAATAGAGAAGTTCACAGGGCTAAAATTTTACAAGAGGTTAAAGATAGAGAAAGATACGTAAAACCTAGTGAGTTGAAAAGACAAAGTAAAAAAAGATTAGCCAGAAAAATTTATTACGAAAAAGGAGGTAATGGAGGAAAATAATGATCCTAGATACCTTGAAGTCACAGCTAACAGAAGGCATAAAGGCCCGTGATATGGAGCGGGTCGGTGTTTTGCGTTTGTTGATCTCAGCTATTAACAACAAAGAGATACAGCTAAGAACCCAAGGCATAGAGTTAGAGGACAAACACGTTATAAAGTCCATCCAAAAGGAGATCAAACAAAGAAATGACTCCATTGAGGCCTATAAGAAGGGCAATAGACAGGATTTGGTTGATAAAGAAACCGCAGAACTCAAATTGCTGGAAGAAATTCTGGCTGAGTTTTCTCAAGATGAAGATCAATAGTATTCCGGTTGGAGATAAAGAATTTCTTATATCCATAAAGCTTTCTCACGATGAAGAAATCAGAGAGTTAAATAAGAAGCATTTGGGCAAGGGCGAGTCCACCGATGTGCTTTCTTTTACTATGGAAGAAGAACAAGAAAATGGAAGCCATTACTTAGGTGATGTGATCGTTAATCTGGACCAGGCTGAAAGGCAGGCTCAAGAATATGGGAACAGTGTGGAGGAGGAAATAGCTGAGCTGGTTGAGCATGGCGTACTTCATTTATTGGGTATACATCACGATGGAGATGATCATGAATAAGATTATTGTAGGTTTAGGAAATCCCGGTGAAAAATATGTTAATACCAGGCACAATGCCGGATTTTTGGTGGTAGATGAGATAGCCGCCGCTGAGAGCATGGAGTGGAAGCAGGATAAGAAGTTCAAATCTTTGGTGGCGCAAAGTGGGGAGTTTTTATTTGTTAAACCACAAACTAGCATGAACTTGTCAGGGAAGGCGGTCAGTAAGATAGTTTCTTATTATAAAACAACTCCCCAAAAGCTATTTGTTATCCACGATGATGTTGATTTCCCGACCTTAACGTACAAAATACAGTTTGGTAGAGAATCAGCCGGCCATAAAGGGGCAGAGGACATAATTAACAGGTTGGGTACAAAGGACTTTTGGAGAGTTAGAGTGGGTGTGGGAAGACCTCAGTCGGGTACATTTGAAGTAGAGGATTATGTCCTATCCGTATTTAAAAAAGAAGAAATTGTAAAAATCACCGACTTGGCTGCAGAAATATTTATAGATATAAAGCAAAATTAAACCCACTGTTACAACAACACTCTTTGTAATAATTATGAAATTTACATTAGTGGATAGACAATGTAGGAAATTTTATACTTGCTTAGTATGTATTACACAAAATATAGGCCACAAACATTTAGCGAAATATCCAAACCTAACGATGTAGCTTCCGCCTTATCAAATCAAATAAAGTCAAAAAAAACAGTACATGCTTATTTGTTTATAGGACCAAGAGGAACAGGTAAGACAACTACCGCCAGAATACTATCGAAAGCCTTAAATTGTGGTGACCTAAAGGAAAACGGGGACCCCTGTGACATTTGTGATAATTGCGTAGCCGTTAAAAGTGGCTCCTTTTTGGACTTGATAGAGATAGATGCCGCAAGTAATAGGGGAATAGATGATATTAGACAGCTGAAAGAGAGGATAAAACTTGCTCCTAGTGCGGGAAGAAATAAGGTTTACATCATAGATGAGGTGCACATGCTTACTCCCGAGGCCTTTAATGCCCTTTTAAAGACCCTAGAAGAGCCCCCAGCCAACGTTGCTTTGATTTTATGTACTACAGAGGCGCACAAGGTACCTGAGACCATCAAGTCTAGGTGCCAGATCTTTAAATTCAAAAGGGCAACAATTGGTCAATTAATTGAGAAACTAGGCAAAATCGTGGAAAATGAGCATATTCAGATAAGTGAGCAGGATCTAAAACTACTGGCGAGTGCCTCTCATGGAGGTTTCAGGGACGCGGAAACATTATTACAACAAGTAGCTGAAGGGGAGATTGACGTTAAATCTCTGATCAGTGTAGGAACAAGGGAGTCGTTCTCTGATTTTGTTGATATTATCATCCAAAAGGATACTAAACAGGCTCTACACAAGATCAAAAAATTGTATGAGGATGGTATGGACTTGTATGTTTGGACCGGGGAGTTGCTAAAATATCTCAGAGATTTGTTATTTGTGCAGGTAGGTTCGATGGAGGAGATCTACGATGCAACTGATGAGATGTTGCAAAAGATGAAAGCACAGGCCCAGGAGCTGCCGCCGCATAAAATAACTGGTTTCTTAACTGTTTTAATGGAGGCACACAACGAGATTAAGAATACATTTATTACTCAATTACCATTAGAAATTGCTGTCATTAAGATTTGCGAACAAAACAAAAATAGTCGCTACCAAAAAGAGAGTCCGGAAGTAGTTCCAACAAATCCGGTAGATAATAAAAAGTTTAAAAAGGACGATGGTGATAAAGGGCTAAAAAAAGAGGAAAAGCAAGATTTGGAAGTAAAGAAAGTAGAAGAAACTCCGGTTGGGGAAGCTGGGTTAGAGGTGGCCCCGGGAGTAATAAATATAGAAATTATTAATAACAACTGGAAGACTATTGTTACAGAAGTGAGTTCAGTGAATAATAGCGTATCTGCGCTCTTGAAAATGGCTAGGTTAGCAGGTGTGGACGGAAGATCCATTCTTTTAGAAGTACCGTTTGATTTTCATAAAGAGAGGTTGGAAACTTCCAAGAACAGAACTATCATCGAGGAAATACTAAGCACAATTTTGGAAGAAGAAATGCACATAAAATGTGATGTAAGAAAGCAAGGAAAAGCTTTAGGTGTAAGGGAAACAGGAAGACTTACCGACTACAACGTGTCTATGAACACCAAAACACCTGCTCCTGAAATGAATGAAAAATTACTTGATGTTTTTGATGGCGGACTGCCCTTAGGTTAGTTTTATGAAAATCCCAAAACCTATAACCAAGTTAATAGAATCATTCCAGAGCCTTCCCGGCATTGGTCCAAAATCAGCTCAGAGACTGACTTTTCATTTACTCCACTTTCCGCAGGATCATCTGGAAAGATTTGCCAACGCTTTACTGGAGCTAAAATCAGGCACAAAGATCTGCACAATCTGCAAAAACGTAGGAGAAAAAGATATATGCGCGGTGTGCGAAGACGCTGCCAGGGATAAAAGCAGGATATTGGTAGTAGCCAGTCCCATGGATGTGTTTGCTGTGGAAAGAACCGGTTATAAAGGTTTGTATCATGTGCTGCATGGGGTGATCGACCCCTTGAACAGCATTGGGCCGGAAGAACTTTATATCATGGAATTGCTTGGTAGATTGAAAACCTTTAACAATCCTTTCGAAGACGTAATAGAGGTTATTTTAGCTACTAATACCAGTATGGAAGGGGAGTCCACTGCCATGTACTTAGCTAAATTGATAAGAGACAGCGGTCTTGAGCAGGAAAAAATAAAACTCACCAGAATTGCCCGTGGCTTACCGGTGGGAGGAGACATTGAATACGCAGATGAAATTACTTTAACCCGCGCTATTGAAGGTAGGATTGACTTTTGATATAATCCCCGCAATCTAAATAAACATATCATCTGAAAGGAGATGAAGATGTCTAGAGGACAGAAAGTCTTAGCACTTACCGTTTTTGTGGTTGGTTTGATACCCCTATTTTTTGGAAGGGTGACGACGCTTGTTGTTGGCTGTCTATACGCTTTTCTGGCAGCATTTTTTACAGGTGCTTTTTGGGGGATAAACGACTATGAAGGTGTCACTAAATATTTATGGTTTTTTAAAATGTTTGGCCTTGTGTTTTTACCAATCAGCGGTTTTACTCTCATGACAGTATTTTTAATAGGTGAGAGTCCGGTGTGGAGTTTATCCGGCATATTTCAGATCAGTTTTGTAGTGGCTGGTGTGTTGATATTGACGGTGTTGGGTTTAGCAAAACACACCAAGGACGATGAACTTAGGATGGCTATAGTTAGAGATAGCGATGGGTTAGAAAAAACTGCTTTAGGTTTGGAAGACCTCAACCGGAAACTCGATGGCGAGTTGTTAGAGGATGAAGGGAGCTAAAATCATGAAAATCTGGGTTTTAGAAATCTTGGTTGTTGCGGCTCATGTTGTTTCAGTACTCTTTGGATTTGACAGAGCTAGTCACAATTATACGCTAGATGGAGGTAAGAAAGGACACATTCCTTTGGACAAACATGATTTTATAGCGGTGGTCGTTTCAGTACCGCTAGCGGCTTATACTTTAATCATACTCACGAAGGATATGTGGAAAGCGTTTAATGTGCACATCGGATTGTTAACTGCGATGATGTCACTGACACTTTTAACGTTTGGCTTTCTAGGATTTTTGCTCGGCATGATATTTCGTAAAAAAAGAGAAACATCCTAGTAAGTGAAACACAATATTTTTCTAGACCCGGAGTGCTTTGCACAAAACTCTCCGGGTTTTTTTTACTTCACTTTACACTCCATTATTTAACCTATAAAATACTAATATGTCTTTGAGTATTTACAACTCTTTTACACGACAAACTGAAGAATTCCAACCCGTTCATCCGGATGAAGTTCTTATGTACACTTGCGGACCTACTGTTTACAACTACCAACACGTAGGGAATTTCAGAACCTTCTTTTTAAGTGACATTATTGTTCGAGCATTGGAATTCAACGATTTTAAAGTTAAACACGTAATAAACCTCACTGATCTGGGGCACCTAACTGATGATGCTGATGAAGGCGATGACAAGATGGAGGTGGCGGCGGAAAAAGAGGGTAAGAGTGCCAAAGAGGTAGCTGATTTTTATATCAAGGCTTTTGCAAAAGATTTTGAAGCTTTGAATATGAAAAAACCTTATAAATTTCCCAGAGCCACTGATTATATAAAAGAAATGATAGATCTTATTCACCAGTTGGAAGTAAAAGGACTGACTTATGAGATATCTGACGGTGTGTATTTTGATACAGCTAAATTTGATGGTTACGGCAAGATCTCCGGGCTCACCTCCGAAAATATTAAAGAAGGTGCCAGGGTTGAAGCCAATGTGCAAAAGAGAAGTCCTAGAGATTTTGCTTTGTGGAAGTTCTCACCTGAAGGTAGTAAAAGGTGGCAGGAATACGATTCTCCTTGGGGTACAGGTTTTCCGGGTTGGCATATTGAGTGTAGTGCCATGGCCATGAATGAACTAGCAGACAGCATAGATATCCACGTAGGTGGGGAAGACCACAAAATGATTCACCATCCTAATGAAAGAGCTCAAAGCGAAGGAGCTACCGGAAAGCAATTCGTGAAGTATTGGGTACATGGTACCCACTTGCAGGTGGACGGAGGGCGTATGGCCAAGAGTTTGGGTAATTTTTACACTATCGCGGATGTGGAGGCTAAGGGGTATACAGCCATGGATCTTAGGTTTTTCTACATGACCGCTCATTACAGATCATCTTTGAACTTTACTTGGGAGTCTTTGCAGAACTCTCATAATTCACTAAAAAAGCTTTATGATATCATTTCCGGTTATAAGGAAACTGATGAGGTTGAGCCTGATGCTGTGTCTATTAAGAAATTTAACGAAGCTTTGATGAGTGATTTTAATATGCCTAGGGCCATAGCAGTGGCGTGGGAAGTGTTAAAAAGCCAGCTGGATGAGTCAGTAAAAATACTTACATTACTGAAAATAGATGAGGTTTTAGGTTTAGGAATTGAAGATTATGTGGGTTTCCAAATTCCCCAAAAAGTACAGGATCTAGCCAAAATGAGGTGGGAATATCGTAGACAGGGCATTTTCGATAAGGCAGATATGCTAAGAAAAGAGATCAGTGAGATGGGTTTTGAGCTTGAGGATGGGAAGACTGATTACAAGGTAAAACGAAAACTGTGAATACTAGTCAATACTTCTCCAAATAATGTGGTTTTTTCCAAAATAGCCTCTTAGTTGCATTATATACTTTGGTTCAAAAATAAAGTTAGAGGCGGGATATTTCTCATTTCCGGTCCCTTGCAGTGTCCTTTGGAAGGTGAATTTATCAGCCATATAAATTCCATTAAAATTTAGTGTTTTTGTGGCTTCACCTTCGCTGATTTCATAGGCAGTGAAAAGCTCCTGGTCTGTGAATATAGCTACTCCAACATTTTCAACACGCTTTTCAATTTCCACATTTCCGCTAACTATAAATAAGGCTGTAGAGGAATCATCAATTGTGATGTCATCGGTGATTAGGAGGTCTCCATCTACAAATACTACTTGATTGAATATTTCATCGTCATAATTGTTGGGAATGTTGGTATTATTTAGTTCGTAGTCACCGCTTACGTGGTATACATCAGAGCCGGTTTGAAGAGGTCCTGCTAAGGTAGTATAGGATCCCACCATCGATAATAGGCTACTGAAAGTGAAGTTTGCAGGTATTGTGGACTGTTTTACTATCCAGTTTCTGGAAGAGGTAAAAAAGTTAATACTTACGCCACCCAATTCAATAAGCCCGTCTGTATTGTGTTCATCAGACTCGGCGATCATGTCAATATTTTGATTTGTGCGCACCGCGCCTTCGCCCCTAAATTTGATCCATGGACCGTTGATGCAAAAATCTTTAGAAGATATGTTTCCTGCTACATCTTCTGCATAAAATCTCACGCTCTTACATACCTTCCAATTGCTATTACAGAAATCGGTTTTTTGAGTGATCAGGGTAGTTTCTAATAACCCATCCGTAGCAGGAGAAGTTAATAAAGTTACCCACTCATCTTCATGCCATGGTGTATTACATTGGATCAAGTCCTCGTAGTAACCGAATCCGTCCTCATCATCTACAGAATACATATATTTATTTGTATTAACGGACAATCCTGAAGTTATATCTTCCACATCTGTATAAACATAGACTTCATGCTCAGCCCCTCCAAGACCGCGGATAGCCCCTGAGTTGGCCCAATTGCCGGGAGGCGTTTGATCAATACTAACTCTAGGGCAGTTGGTAGTGGGGCAGACACTAAACTCCGCATTGTTGGCCACATCGACACTGTAATATTCTAAAGTGTGATCACTTCCGTCAGTAGTTATGTTTACGGTGTAAACAGCAGATGTAATAGACTCGGTGATGGAGACCGCGTCTGCCCAAATGGTGCCGGATCCCTCAATACCTATGTCTAAATAAACTCCAATGGAGTCAGCATCATTTACGATGAAATCTAGGTTTAGAAATGTCCAGTCAGCCGTGCCGTTGACTTTATTACTCTCACCTATGTAGACATATGTTATGGGGCCTGAACCATCTTGAGAAACCGAGTAAACTTTAAAGTAAGCATCTCCAACTACATTATTTGTTTTTGCCCACACAGAAGAAGTCATATTGCCAAAAGGCACAGCCGCTGCAAAAACAGTTTGATTGTTTATACCGTGCCAACCGCCGGCAGTAGCTGTGATTCTTTCTGAAGCGGTGGAAAACCCGGGATAATATTCTCCTATATCATAAACATAGCTTCCACTGCCGTCTACCACGGTTGCTTCCCAGTCGGCTACACCTGAGGAGGTGCCGGCCGGTGTTTCAAAAGAGGGATTGGGAGCAAGGTTTAGAGAATCAGAAAACTCTTCTTTAAGCCAAGAGCCGCCATCTATTCGGTAATTTATCTCTTTAACGCCGCTTTCTAAATCAGTAGCGGTGAGCTCAAATTGCACAGGAGTGACGTACCAGCCATTATTTCCATTAGGGGCAGCAGGTGTTTGGACATGGGTTGTAACAGGGGCAGTAATATCAGCAGCTA
>CBFDCV010000013.1:0-19746 GCA_965603395.1 uncultured candidate division WWE3 bacterium | reverse complement strand
TCCTGAAGTAAAAACCAGCTCTTTTGGACGCGGGGACCCAAAAAAGGATGATACGTTCTTTCTAGCGTTTTCATAAAGATCTGAGGCCTCTTCACTAAGAGTGTGGATACCACGGTGCACATTGGCATTATGGTGTTCATAATAGTCAACCACGGCTTTTATGACCTGTTTTGGTTTCTGGGAAGTAGCAGCATTATCAAAATAAACCAGCGGATGGCCGTTTATGGTTCGGTCCAGTATGGGAAAGTCTTTTTTTATCTTATCCACATCAAACATTTAATCCTTTAGCAACTTTATCTCTTATTTTCTCATCTTTTATCCTACTTAGTAAACTGTTAAAAAATCCTTCTATAATCGTGTTCTTAGCCTCTTCTTCAGAAAACCCCCTAGACTGTAGATAGTAAACTTGTTCAGGGTTTATTTGCCCGGTGGTAGCCCCATGGGAAGCTTTTACGTCATCTGCTTCTATTTCCAGAATGGGTTGGGAGTTGTTTTGGGTGCTTTTTCCTACCGCTATCACGTTATCCTCTAAGTACGAGCTAGTTTGCTGGGCCTTTGACTCAATAATTATTTTTCCAACATAGTCTGAGCGGGCCTTATCGTACAAAACCCCCTTAACATAAGTAAAACACTTGGTATGAGGTACTTTGTGGATAGCAGAGGTTGCCAAGCTTAGCGTTTGGCTATCTGACAACTTATAAAGCCCGATTATTTCTGCTTTTGCATCAGGTTTTTCAAAGATAACGGCCAGGGAGTATGCCACATCTTTACCAAACTCTTCAAAATCAAGCACAAACTGGGTGTCCTCTTGTACTTTTACTTCGGTTTCCGAATCAACTTTAACCAGCTCTGTTTTCATTACCCAACACTCCCTTCCATTTCTAACTCAATAAGCCTGTTTAGCTCCACCGCATACTCCAAAGGTAGTTCTTTCACAATTGGTTCGATGAAACCGGACACCATTAAACTCATGGCCTCGGTCTCCGTTAAGCCCCTGCTCATAAGGTAAAATAGCTTTTCTTCCCCTAGTTTGCTTACTGTAGCCTCATGCTCAATGTTGGCGGTGCCGTCGTTTATTTGCATGACCGGAAATGTGTCAGAAGCTGATTTAGCATCCAAAATCAAGGCGTCGCACTCAACTCGGTTTTTTACGTTAGTGGCATGGGGAGACACTGAAACTAAACCACGGTAACTTGTTCGGCCCCCTTGTAAACTTATGGATTTGGAGACAATGCTGGAAGTGGTGTTGGGGGCGGTATGAACCATCTTTGCTCCCGCATCCTGATGCTGCTTTTCTCCGGCATAAGCTATGGAAAGCACTTCTCCGTGGGCTTTTTCGCCTACCAACAGGCAGGAAGGGTATTTCATGGTTAGTTTGGAGCCTAAATTACCGTCTACCCACTCCATAATGCCGTTTTTCTCCACCCTGGAACGCTTTGTGACCAAGTTATACACATCCCCCGACCAGTTTTGTATGGTGGTGTACCTAAATCTAGCCCCCGGTTTAACAAAAACCTCTACTACAGCGGCGTGCAGGGCGTCAGAAGAGTATACAGGGGCGGTACAGCCTTCTACATAATGGGCGTAGCTGCCTTCTTCGGCAATGATCAGCGTTCTTTCAAACTGCCCCATGTTAGCAGCATTTATTCTGAAATAGGCTTGAAGGGGACGTTTTACTTTAGCTCCTTTGGGAATGTACACAAAAGAACCTCCACTCCAAACAGCGCTGTTTAAGGCGGCAAACTTGTTATCGTTGGGGGGAATGATCTTACTAAAGTATTCTTTGAGTAGTTCCGGGTGTTCTTTGAGGGCTTTGTCGGTGCTCATAAAGATTATGCCTTCTTCAGCCAATTCTTTCTTAAGCGAATCATAAATTACTTCACTGTCGTACTGGGCTTTAACACCGGCTAAATACTTGCGCTCAGCTTCCGGGATGCCCAAGCGTTCAAAGGTGTCTTTCATTTCTTGAGGGACCTCTTCCCAACTTCTTTCGGGCTTTTCGGTGGGTTTGATATAGTAGTAAATTTCATCAAAGTTTATGGTTGAGAGGTCACCGCCCCAAATTGGCATCGGTTTTCGATAAAATATGGCCAGCGCTTTTAGTCTGAAGTCCAGCATCCATTTTGGCTCATTTTTTATGGCCGAAATCTGCCTAACCACATCTTCACTTAAACCTTTTTGTGCCTTAAATACGTGTTTTTCAGGTTTGGAAAAACCATATTTTGCCTTGTAGTCCCGCTTCAGCGGATCTGTGGCTTTTCTCTTATTTTGTGTTTCTAGTTGTCGTTTTCCCATTTGTTTAATATGGCCAGCACACAATTTTTCTCAAACGGTCCTCGCGGAGCTGCGGATTGTTTTTAGAAAAATGTGTGCATGCCCCATCTAATCATCAGATGGAGGGTATCCGCTTTTCTCCAACTCCTCAGCCAGTTCCCTGCCACCAAAACGGGTAATTTCACCGCCCTGCATGACAAAAACCTTGTCGGGCTCAATATATTTTAAAATACGGGTGTAGTGGGTAATTAATAAGATAGTCATTTTAGTTTGACCATGAATAGTATTTATAGCGTTGGCCACAATCTTAATGGCATCAATATCTAAACCGCTGTCAGTTTCGTCCAAAATAGCTAACTTTGGTTCCAACACCAACATCTGCAACATCTCCATCCTCTTTTTCTCACCACCGGAAAATCCTTCGTTCAAATATCTTTCCAAAAAACTCTTATCCATTTTTAACAATTTCATCTTCTCTTTTACCAAAGCTCTGAATTTCACAGGAGATAAATTAGCACCAAACCTCTTATTATAAATCATCCTCAGATAGCTTGAGATGGTAACACCAGGCACTTCACTAGGATATTGAAAGGATAAGAAAATTCCTTTACCGGCTCTTTCATCAGGCGCCATCTCTAAAATATCGTCACCTTCAAAAAGTACTTCTCCATTATCCGCAATGTAGCTAGGGTGGCCCATTAAAACCTGCGCCAAAGTGCTTTTGCCGGAGCCATTCGGACCCATCAATACATGGATCTTACCCTCCTTCAACACCAAACCAACTTTCTTAATTATCTTGTTTTCATCAACAGAAACACTTAAATCCTTAACTTCTAAAATGTTATGCATGGTGTGCTTGGTGGAAATTAACATTTTTCAAAATACAATCTTCATCCGTGTGAGGACAGGAGAAGTTCAAACTATAATAAACCTCTTTGCCTTTTTTCTCACTACTAACCATGCAGCTTTTCTTCATTTCCCCCAAGTGGTAAGACACAGTAGGCTGTGTTAAACCAACATGTTCCACCACATCACCCACAGTGGCCTTACCCACATCTTGCAAATACTTATATATTTCCATCCTGGATGGAACTCCCAATGTTTTAAAACACTTTGTACAAAAAGTTTTGCCTTTCATCATATTGATACTAATCGATATAATATATGCTTGTCAACTTGGTTTCCTAATATGCTAAACTATTATCATGAAACGCTTAAAAGCCTTTTGGTATGTCTACAAAAGAAGCTTGATAGATGTTGGTTACTACAAAGATTTGCTTAAGGTTAACATAGAGTTTTCCTTAAAGTACTTTTTAACTTTAGCTGCAGTAGCTGCGCTAATAACTACTGTCAGATTTGCCGTTCCTGCTATCCCAAGGGTGCAAAATACTTTAAGCGGTCTGCTGGATGAGTTTGCGGCCATTTACCCGGATGATTTGGTCATTACCGCCCAAGATGGTATGTGGAAAATAAACAAATCTGAACCATTTACTATACCAACACCGCCTATCCTACAAATAGAAGGTGCTGAACTTCCCATGAATCTAATTGTCTTTGATCATAAAGGTACAATTAGCGATCTGGATGACTGGAACACGTTTGTGGTAGTTAACGATGTGAATTTAATAACTTTAAACAACCAAAATAGGGTTGAAGCCTATCCTCTGGACACCATACCGGATGGAGAGCTCACCAAAGCTGAGGTTTCCAAGTTTATTCAAGGGCTTAGAGCTTTTGCCCGATATGTTCCTATTATTATAATTTCTTTTGTGCTGTTGGGAACGCTCTTTTATTTTTTAATTTATCGAATGCTTTATTTGTTGGTTGTTTCATTGGTGTTGTTGGCTATAGGAAATATTAATGGTGCAAAAAACGGTTTTGGGACCTACTACAAAATTGCTCTGCACACACTCACTTTACCTCTTACCATTGAGATTATGTTCATTTTATTAGGCGTGGAGGTAACATTTCCCTTCTGGTTTATGGGTATTAACGCTGTCTTTGGCATTGCAGTTATTCATCATTTGGTCAACACCAAAGCCATCAAAAAGTAATTTCACTTTTTATTCTTATTGTGATAGGATTTTTCTGTTTAAAACACGTGATCCCCTGTAGCTCAATGGCAGAGCGACCGGCTGTTAACCGGTAGGTTGGTGGTTCGAGTCCACCCGGGGGAGCCAAGTAACCTCAAACTCCTACAAAACAGGTTCTAACATCCTCCGCTATGTAGAGCCAACACCCTATAGTGTTGACGTTCAAAGAAACTTGTAGTGCACTACCCTTTGCAATAAATATTCCGTACTTGAGTGAGAAGGAGAACAATAATGGACCGCATCAAAATACTTTTTACTAAACTAATCAAGTTTCTATTCGAGAAAAAGTATCTACTCTTATACAATCCCGATGCAGGACTTACTGGTAAAATTTTCGAAACAAAAGTAAAACGAGAAACAACGACGCAGTATGTTGTAAACATCCCGCTAAGAGTCTTTGACTTTGAATGGTTCGAGGAGAGATTCGTAAGAAAAAACGACCCACGAATCCGCGAGGTGTTCACTCGTTTTAAGATAATATGAAGTATGGGATAAATGACAAAAACCGCCGTAAGGTAGTGAGAAATCAACATTTTCTCTCACAATCTACGGCGGTTAAGTTTTTCTACACAAAAACCTTCAATAAAACAGTTCGGATAAAGTTCTGTATGGGGAGCCATTATCCTATAGTATTGACGCCTTGGTAATTGTGTTATATAATCGCAGCAACCTCACACAAACAAGGATTGGAGAGAAAGATGACAATAAATAGCGGTCAGATTATAGATGGTGTACAAGGCTGTTTCCAAGTGACAAGCACCTGGTCTGCAGATTTAAGTGGTGATGTCCAAGTTTTCGGCCACATAACTGATGAGGAGCGTTCAGTTGAGGAGCATGTATTTATCGTACCAATTGACGTTGATGTCAAAGATCTACAACTCCAAAACAGTCGAGAAGAACCGAAACTCATTCACAAAGACTCGCATCTAATCTACGCCTGCCACAAATGTACGCTAGGCGAAGATCATTAACACATCAGTACACCGCCGTAGGGTCGTGCACCTTGCACACTTTAGGGCGGTTTCTTTTTTCCTAAGAAATCAATATTTTAATAGTTCGAGTAAGCAACGGTACGGGGAGCCAACACCCTATAGTATTGACTGTTTAGTGCGTTGGTTGTATAATCCACACAAATTCTTTTAAACAACAATCTAATCGGAGGATTATGAGATGCGATTACACACATTTTTCATTTGGGAGGGTCCCGACGTAAAAGATAAAGAACTATTAAAAAAAGCGTTTGAACTAATCTTTTTGAAGCTGGTGTTACCAGGAACTCTGTACGATTGGCATTTTTGCCACTGCTATGAATCTGACCTTTATGCTACTGTTACTGAACTTAGCCAAGATGGAATGTACATTGCAGTTCCTATAGTGAGCACGTAACACATTAATTAACGCTATACCCGCCGTAAGGTCTGGAAACCACAAATTTCCTGCTTTACGGCATTTTTCTTCATTACACAAAAACCTTCAATAAAACAGTTCGGATGACGCTTCGCTAGTATTCACCTACGGTGAATAGAAGAACACTATGGGGAGCCGCTACCCTATAGTATTGACGGTTCTTGGTTTCCATAATATAATGCAAATTAGAATAAATGTAGGAAAATGATACATAGGTTGAGATCATTGACAAAATATTGAGCCGCTCCCTAAGCAGGGCAAAACAGGAGGAAATCGTGTCGTCAGAAAAGATTTGCCCCATTATGACAGCAGGAAGTTATGGTAGTGGGTATGTACGCCCGAATGAGGAAAAGGAAAAAGAGTTTCCCTCACTCGATGGAATAATTATCAAATGCCAAAAAGAAAACTGTCAGATGTGGAACGATGACAGAAATGATTGTGCTCTTAAACTAGCCGAGTACTAAAACGGCCAATATATTCCGATGAACCCGCCGTAAGGCTGTGATTAATTTCACAACCCCAAGGCGGTTTTTTCTTTTTCTACACCAAAACTTTCAACAAAACACTTCGGATGACGCTTCGCTAGTATTCACCTACGGTGAATAGAAGAACGCTATGTAGAGCCAATTATCTGGTATCCGCTTTTTTTCTCTTGGTATTATAAAAATATGAAAAAATATCCAACTGGATTTGTTCCTGTCAATTTCCAAGAAGTGGGAAGAATACTACTCGTAATAGGAGTTCTGTGTGTCTTAATAGAAGTAGTAGATTTCCTAGTAGGAGCGTTCAGTATCCCAAACACAGTGTTATATTTTGGACTAGCCTCTCTAGCTTTGAGCGCATATCTGATCTTTATTGTTCCCAAATAGGATTAGAAAATTGTTTATCAAAATATTTCCGCCTTATAGGCACCCTATCCGTATGGAAACAGGTGCTTATTTCTTTTTCTGTATAGAGAACCGACAAACCAACCCACATGCTAAAATTAAACCGCTATGAACCTTACACCCTTCGAAGCCTTATTTTTAACACACTTCATTGCTGACTGGCTATTCCAAACACTTTGGGAGGCTATGAATAAATCAAAGCACTTTCTCCCCCTATTCGTGCATAGTTTTATTTACACAATATCTTTTATTCCAGCGTTCTACTTCTACGGTTTTAGATGGGTATACTTACTGGTACTTTTTGTATCACATATGATTTTGGATAATCGAAAATTTGAGTATTGGTGGCTCAACAAAATAAAGAGGACTAAAAAAAGCGATGTGGGAGAGCCTCTTTGGACTATATTAGTAATTGGCGTAGATCAAGTATTTCATCTGGCTGTTCTGGGACTCCTGGTAATCATGAGTTAAACAGGGCCCTTTTCTCTGCAATAATACCAACAGCCATTGCTATTCGTGAAGTTGGGAGGATTGTTACCCATTTCTAAGTGGCAATGTTAAAATCATAAAGTAACTTATTTTGGACCGGAGGTGAAAATTATGAAGAAAATAATAACAATTTCAGCTATTTCATTAGCAACACTTATTTTACCATCATATGTATTGGCGCAAGGCAACCAACAAGGTCAGGGGGCTCAGCAAAGAGTTCAAGACCCCACTACCCATGATGATGCAACCGTAGTTTCTCCTCAAGGTAACCAACAAGGTCAAGAAAAAGGACAGCAGGTTGGTACAGGAAATAAAGGTATAGGGACCGCAATCCAAAACTTAAATCGTGTAGCCGAACGCAACAATAATCCCGAAGTTGGTGAGCAGATCAGGTCTATGGTTCAAAATCACGAGAAGGTACAAACAAAAACTAAGACAGCTCTACAGCAGATGAGCCAGAGAAATCAGGTATTAAAGTTTATGATCGGGCCTGATTATAAAAATGCCGGCCAGGTGAGAAGTGACGTGGTTGGTTTGAGAAATGACGTTAGAAAACTAGAATTAATTAAACAGGGTGCTTCACCGGATGATGTAGGAGATATTCAAGAAGCTATTGATGGCTTGCAGGTTGAGGCCAATGATGTTGAAACTCAACTTACAGAACAGCTATCAGGTTTTAGTCTTTTTGGCTGGTTAGCCAAGTTAATTGCTAACTAAGTAGTTAAAACAATAAAAGGTGGTGAAAAATATGAAGAAATTAATAATTCTTTTGTTTGCGGTTTTTATTACCGCTGGTTCAATTTTTATATTACTTACTCAAAACCAAGTTTCTGCTGAAGGTAAAAAAGACTTCGTTGCAGGAGAAATTCTTGTCAGATTCAAAGAATCAGCTAGTACACAAGAGGTGGGTGCAGTCCACAAGAAATTGGGCGGCAGGATAAAAGAAACAATCCCCGGAATTGATGTTCAAGTTGTCAACGTGGAGGGTAAAAAAGTAGGTGAGGCAGTTTCGGCTTATGCTAGAAATGGCTGGGTCGAATATGTTGAGCCTAACTATATAGCCTCGGCGTTAGTTAGTGATAGCGAATTTGAAAGGCAATGGGGACTAAATAACACAGGCCAGAAAACTTGCGATACAGTAGGCGATACTTGTGTAGAGGGCACTCCTGACGCAGACGTTGACGCTCCGGGAGCTTGGATCATTACTACAGGTAGTCCGGAAATCAAAATAGCTATTTTAGATTCAGGAATTGACCAGAATCATCCTGATCTAATGGATAAGGTTGAGGTGGATATTAAATTTACCGACAGCGAAACCGTTGATGATTTATATGGGCATGGAACTCATGTTGCCGGAATAGCCGCTGCAAGTACCAATAATGAAATTGGTATAGCCGGAGTAGGATACGATTCCTCGCTGATGAATGTTAAGGTTTTGGGTGATAACGGTTATGGTGCTTACTCATGGATTTCAGAGGGAATTATCTGGGCGGCAAATAATGGAGCCCATGTTATAAACCTGAGTTTAGGCGGTCCTAGAAAATCAACCACTCTAAAAGATGCAGTTGACTACGCTTGGGGTAAAGGAGTGGTAATTGTGGCCGCAGCAGGTAACAGCGCAAATCCTAGTAAGACCTATCCGGGATACTATGATAAATGCATTGCCGTAGCAGCTACAGATAACAATGACGTTAAGGCATCCTTTTCTAGTTATGGTAGTTGGGTGGATGTGGCAGCGCCCGGAGAAAATGTATATTCCACCTTCCCAAATCATCCGTTTTACCTACAGACAGTTTATGGCAGATCTCAAAATTATGATTTTGGCAACGGTACTTCAATGTCCACACCGCATGTAGCGGGAATAGCTGCTTTAGTTTGGGCGGAAAATCCGGAACTAAGTAATCAAGATGTTAGAGATAGGATTGAACAAACAGCAGACGCAGTTGTAGGCACCGGTAGCTACTGGACATGGGGAAGAGTGAACGCATGTAACGCAGTTGGCGGAAGCTGTTCAGCAGAACCAACACCTCCACCTGAGCCTGAACCTGACCCTGACCCTGAACCGGATCAATGCTCTGTGTGTTTTAAGGGCGTGTGCGATGGTAAATGCCATCCTTTCAAAGATGGTGATGGTTGTCCGGACTGCTTATAAACAAAGTGGAGCGATTTTATATTTTTAATTGCTCCTAGCAGTAGGAGCGAGATTGGGTGTTTTGTTGTTGTAGTAATTCGAATATTTTCGATTATCCATAATATTAACTTTGGCTTTTTTTAAGTCATTTCTCAGAATCTTAGTTTATATTCATCCTCAGTATAAGTTTTTGTAAAAGAAAGAGGGTGAAAAACAATGAACAATAAAAAAATAATACTAGGAATCTCCGCTTTAACATTAGCAGCAGGAGCTCTTTTAATCCCCGGAAGTGTCTCAGCCTATCAGGGTGACTACACTCAAGAAGGGCCTGATTGTGGCTCCGAAAAGCATGAGGCAATGGAACAGGCCTTCGAAAATAATGACTATCAAGCTTGGACAGAGCTTATGGAAGGTAAAGGCCGCGTAACTCAGGTTGTAAATGAGAGTAACTTTGCCAGATTTGCTGAAGCGCACAAACTAGCAGAAGAAGGAAATTACGATGAAGCTGATGCTATTAGGCAAGAGCTGGGCTTAAGAACCAGAAATGGTGAAAAAGTTGGTGCCGGCTACAAGCAAGGGAACGGACAAGGCGGCGGACAAGGAACAGGTATGGGAAAGTAAAAAAAGAATATTACAAATTAGGGGTGATAGCGCGCATCACCCTTTTTTGTTGAATCGAAAACATGAAAAAAACAAATTACATAAAAATTCTAATAACACTTGTCTTTTATACCACCGTCGCAGGACTGCAACCTGTTTATGCCTGGGACGACTGCCCAAAAGGTGTAGTAAATGATCCCTATCCCGGAGACTGTGCCAGATATATTGATACAGACAACAACGGTATCTGCGACCACTCAGAGCCTGCCCCGGAAGATAGAGTAAAAGAAGTTCAAGGGATTAGTGAAAAAACTCGACTGGCAGATTCAGTCGAGGTTCCTACATCAAACCCAAACCCTGACAACACTCCCCAGTCAAAGCCTTTCTTAGCTTTTGGTATAGTTATTACTCATTTGGCAGGAATATTAATATATGTAACGTATAGAAAAATTAGGCTACAAAAAGGGGCGCGTTGAGCATGAAAAATATAAAAATCGGAAACATTCTAATATACGTGAGTCTTTCTATTACCATTATTCTTTGGTTATTGGCAAAAACTTCGCTATCAGAAATTACCATCCAACCACTTGTATCAATAAACCAAATTACTGCACTAATGGGAACAATTCTTTTTGTTTGGAGTATGATTTTAGCAACGCGTCTTGATTTCCTTGAGAATCTGTTTGGGGGTTTAGATAAAGTTTATAAAACACATCGCAGGGTCAGTGAAATTGGGGCCGTGCTTATTCTTATTCACCCAATTTCTCTGGCAATTAGTGCTCCTGAAATAGGTTTAGATTACTTTCTACCAACTTATGCCAAAAATCCTATCAATCTGGGTGTGTACGGCTTTTGGATTTTTTTAATTACCATACTGCTGACACTTTTTATTCGAAAAATTAACCTTCCCTACCACCTTTGGAAACAAACACACAAATTTCTCAACCTAGCCATGATACTAACACTTATACACGTAACCACTATCCAAAGCGACACCTCATTTTTTGCCCCGCTAGGGATATGGATGAATGTGTTAATTGGACTAGGTGTAGCAAACGGTCTTTATATGACGTTTTTCTATAACAAATTCGGTCCTAAGTATAAATACAAAGTAGTTAAAATCAACAGATACAGCGACATCCACGATATTTACCTTCGACCAATAAAACACAAACTAAGATATAAGATAGCTCAATATGCTTATGTATCATTTATTTCAGATGGGATCTCAAAAGAAGTACACCCATACTGCATCACTTCACTTCCGGAAGATGACCTGATGAGACTTTCGATTAAGGAGCTTGGTGACTATACTAAAAAATTAAGCGGGCTGAGTGTTGGCGACTACGCAGTAGTATATGGACCTTATGGATACCTTGGAGAAAGGTTTAACGAACCCGACAAGGATTCTGTTTTTATTGCAGGAGGTATTGGGATTGCCCCATTCTTAAGTATGTTCAAAAAAGCCGGTTTAAAAAAAGATGGATCTTCGACTAGTTTGTTTTATTGCACCAAATATAAAAACGAGGCGGCTTTTGAAAAAGAATTAGAACAGCTTGCCGATACTAGTGCGGATCTAAATTATTGTAACCAATGCTCTAGGGAAATTTATGGAGCTCATCTATCTGTAAAACAAATAACAGACTGCACACGTAATACAGGAAAAACAAACGTTTACCTGTGCGGACCATCAAAAATGATGTTGCAACTTAAGAACAGTCTTATTAATGCCGGGTTTTTAAAACAAAATATCATGCTGGAAGATTTTGAAATGATTTAAATTAATAGATTCTAAGCTTCTTTTCAGAATACCCAAGTAGTATTATACAGTTACTTAATTTCTAACAGAAAGTGGAATAATATGAAAAATAAAATTTTATTGTTTGTCGGTTTAGCGCTTATCATAGGACTTATTGGTGGTTATGCAGTGTCTCAATCTAAATTAGTATCAAAAATGTATGAGGATGCAGCTATGCAGCAGAACAAATTCGGTGGTGGTTTAGGAAGCCGTGATGGAAACCAAACCGGAAAAGACCAACCTAATAGAGAAAACTGTTTAGCCGATGATTGTTTACTTGTTGATGACCTTGAATACCCTGCAGGAGAACTACCTCAAAATGTGCAACAAGCCCTGAACGAAGCAATCAACGATGAGTATAAGGCGCTTACTACTTACCAAGCGGTCGTAGAAGAATTTGGCAATGTTCGACCCTTCTCCATGATTATAGGAGCAGAAAAACAGCATATTGCTTCTCTAAAGGCAGTCTTTGATAAATACGGCCTTGAAATACCGGAAAATACTTGGATAAATAGCCTCAGCGCTCCGTCCACATTAAAAGAAGCCTGTCAAACTGGGGTTGATGCGGAAATAGCCAATGCGGCGCTTTACAAAGATGAGCTATTGCCTACTGTTGAGAACTATGAAGATATAACAGGTGTTTTTGTGAATTTAATGAATGCTTCACAGCAAAAACACTTACCAGCTTTTGATAGATGTGATTAACATAGTTAGAGGAATTATTGTTCCATGCTAAAAGCTGTAACTGATTCTCTGCTCAACTTCCTTATCGGTAATCCTGTGGTTCAAACAGAAAAAACCTAACACCAACGTAACATGGGCTTCGGAAAGCCGTGTACAAATGCTATTTAGCATACGCAGTGATCCGAAGCTTCTTTCTTTCAGCTTTGATTCCCCGCTAAAAACCCTCTATAATACATACTAATTCACATACACATATAAATAGGGAGGGAAGATCATGGCTCGGAAAAAGGGAACGCCGTCACTCACGTATGAGCGGGTTTGGAAAGCAATAAAGGCAGGGTCGTTGGAGGTAAAAAGAATCGCCGGTACTAAGATGCTTTTACTGGTTAAGGGTCGAGTAAGACTAACTTGGAAAGTAAAAGGAAAGATAAAGCACACGCGTATTCGATTAAACAGAATTTACCTTAATCCAAGATGGATAACTCTTCCAAAAGATTATCCTGTACCTAAGTCAAAGCTTAAGAAGCTAGAACCAAAAGAGCGTGCTGCATTGGGAATTGTTCTTACAGAGGAAAATGAGCTCAAGCTCCTGATTTATCAACAGCTGGGCGATCTTTACTCTCTAAAACGCCAAATCAAGCAACACATCAAAATGCGTCTGGCACGGGAATCTAATAGGCTTTGGACACGTCTTGAAAAAGCTAGTACTCAGGAACCTTTGAAAATTGTGGAGCAACCAGCCCTTACCGGATATGTACTTGGAAGGACTAGTGAAATTGATGCTATTAATACGCACATGTCAGGGAGAAAAGCTGCGGTTGAAGCCAGACTAGAGCGGCTAGGCAAAGTGCAAAATCTTGTTAGGGATTCCCTGGAAGCGCTTATGGAGCTGATGCCTCCTGATGCAAAAACCAACGGAGCCATCAAGGGTGTGAACAAGGCTTTGAGTCAGCATTACAAAACCCTTGAGGAACTTCTTGATGACAAGCCTTTTTCTCAATATGCCAAGTGGGCCAGACACCACATAAAAAAGGCTCAGATTTCTTTGGTGGCTCATGATTTTAAGTCAGCTTGCAGATATCTGCAAAAAGCCATCGATTATCTCTAGCCAAGTAGGCGTCTTTTGTTTATTTTTAAATAACAGGAGACGCCTTTTCATTTATCCTATAGTGTTGACCTTAAGCTTTTGTTGATGTAAAATTACGCCAACCTAAAAATAGAAAAACTAAGGAGGAGTTACATGCCTAGACTACGAGATCCGTATAACGTTGGTGAGTATTGGAAAGATGTTTACAAATGGCAATTACAAGGAGTGGGTTTGTTTCTAAATATAATCCTAACCATATTACTCTTCATTGCTATTGTCGTGCTTAAATGCAAAAACATGATCTGAGTAACCACAGATTTACAAGGCCCTTCATTTTTGGTTGTTGTCTTCGGACAAACATCAGAGGGAGGGTCTTTTTTTATAAACAGGTATAATTTATTCGAAACATGAAAAATAATAAGGCTGTCCTCATTTTTATAGTATCCGTACTGCTTTCCTTAATCATCGGTTTTTTGTATTTGAGGCTCGATAGACTGAAGCTTATTAAATGCCTCAAAGATGCGGAGGCGTATAGAGATGTGTTGATGCTAAACGCAGATCTTACTCCCAACAAAATAATTTCCATAGAACAAGCTACGGATAGAAAAAGGGATGAGTGTTATGTTTTGCACAGAAGATAAGAGCAGGTATTGCTGCTACGAACACTTGACTATAGGACACTATTTTTATACACTACCATTATGTTTAAAAGAGCAATGCTCACTGTGATAATCTCTGCTCTGTCTCTCACTTTAGTTTTAAGTAATCACGTATTTGCAGCTGAAGAAACTACCTTAAATCCTACTGATGATGTTTCTTTAACTAGTCGATTCCCTAATCAAACTTCAAGCGCAAATGCAATCCTTAACATAAACTATAATCCCGAAAATGATGGTCAGTTTATTTCCTTTTTCAACTTTGATCTGGCTGAAATTCCTGCGTTGGCAAAAGTTGACTCCGCTGATCTCGTTTTGGCGCGAATACCTGACGCCGATGATACAGATGTTCCCTTCACCGCCATGCTTATAACTGAAGATTGGACACAGCAAACTGTTACTTGGCTCACTAGACCTGATACCGCAGGTAATAGGTTCCCTACTGCTTCTGAGGACTTCATGCTGGGAGGGCGCGGATACACCAGATTTAATCTTACAAAGGTTGTACAGGAGTGGATTAAAAATAAAGACACCACTTTTGGATTTCAAATCGATGGTCCGAAAAACATGGAGTACATCAAGAAATTTCATTCTAGTAGAGGTGATGTTACTCCCAGATTAGTTATCGAATACACCGTACAAACTAGCATGATTCAAAAAGAGATTTATCTTCCTTCAGATGAAACTTTGGATGTGATGGAGGAATCCGAAGCAGAAACCGCAGATATCATGGAAGAAACTGCTATGGAACCAGAGGGCGAGGAAGGTTCCGACGAATCTATACCGGAAGATGACATAGATATCAGTGTTCTAGAAAATAACATAGCTCAAGTTCTCACTCCCACCAATATTAAAATAGCAGCAGGGGCTATATTTCTCTTAATACTGGTAAAAATCCTTCTAACCAAGCGTTCTTAGCCCCCTTTTATACAAACCTATAGTATTGACAAGAACTAATTTGCGTTGTAATATGCCCTTATGAACACGTTCGAGTTTACTTGAATAAGCTCCCTTTGACGATTTAAGGAGCGGGCTCGAAATTTATACCTTTACGCGCAACGGCGCGTAGTCCCCATTCGATAATGTGTAAGCCTTGTCTTATTTTACGGCAAGCAACAACCGAAGGGGTACAAATTCAGGAAGGGTTAAGGGCTCATGTTTCTTTGAATAAGTTCAAGGAACGACCACTGCAGATGACAAGTCTGTCTTGGAAGCTTTCTGGGTATCCAAACACTGGAGCACGAAAGGCAGTCCCAAAGACCCCATCCTCCCAAATCCCAAGCAGCTAGCACTGCTTGATACCGAAGGCTCGTGCACAGTGTGTACATCTTGCAGATTATTCGCAAGAGACACCGCACGAGCTTTTTTACTTATTTTTCACAAAAAACTCAATTCCATCAGGATCAACTTTTGTCTCAGCAAAGTCTTCGAACATCACAGGGACGATCTCCTTAAGTTCTTTCAACAACTTCAACATAACCGATCTGATCTCCCAGTGCGCCGCCCTGGAAGTTCTCATTTTAAAAATATGCCTCCATTCACGCCAATTAGCCGAAACTACCAATTCTGCAGCAATGCCAATAGGTAATATCTGCCTGGCGTCCTGGGGCACCCAACCGGCTTTTCTTAAACCCCTGTAATACATCTCGACTTGCTCAAACATTTGCTCCATGCTTAACTCTCTACCATCTTCTAAAACAACCTTTTCTTTTTCATTTTTGTGAGGGGGAACAATACACTTTAATTCAAACTTTTCTAAATCAGGTCCCTCACCACGCTTTGCATAATCCACATACCTAGTAGACTCTTGGGAGTAGGCCGCTAATCTATGCCTCACCATTTCATGTGTAAAACCTCTAGATAAATTTTTAAACTTTACCGTTAAATAAGTGTGCTCTATCACGCTTTCATGGCCTCTCTTTAATAGCATTCGAACAAAATGCTCAGCGGACTTAGTGGTAACACCGTCTATTTCAGACTGATAACACGTACGACCAGCCTTCTCTATCCGCTCAAGTTGCTTATTTATCTCGCCAACAGGGGTTAGTATTTCATAGGTTGCTTTATTTTTAAGTATCTTCATAAATTGCATTTTATATGTTCGAAAAGTTTTGAACAACAGATATTCGCTTTTCTGCTACAATTCTGTCTTAATAAACATGATTCTGAGAGAGACTAAAGGTGTAAAAAAGGTTCCGGAAGGGAAGATTTCATTAATCTGTGCTCTGAGGATTAGACTAAGTAGACAATTCCCCATTATTAGTATAGAATCCACATAACCTATAACATAAGGAGGCCGGCATGAGTAAGAAAAACGGTAGCGTAATTACAAAGAAGCCTACGAGAAAAAAGGATGTCTTAGATCTTGAGATCGCTCTCGACAGTACTGTGCATGAAGCATTCGTACAAAACGGTATTAACCCAACTCCCAGAGATTTAATGACCGTAGAAGAGGCTGAGAAAATTCAAAGAGATCATCAAAGAAATATTGCGGACACGCATTAACTCTCCTCCTCAGGGGCACCTTTCCGATTATTTTATTATTCGCAAAGGTGCCCCCTCATCATTTATGAACATCTTCCTTTTTATTGATATAATAACCTCACCTGCAACATAAGTTAGCCGTTAAGAGGAGGTGCTTATTAATGGCAGAAAAGAAAATAGGCGAGATCACACATTACTATACAAACATCGGCGTGGGTATAATCATGCTTTCTGATGCTTTGAAAGTCGGCCAAAAAGTAAGGGTCATGGGAGCTACCACTGACTTTGAACAGGAAATCGACGAGATGCAATATAATCATGAAAGTATCGAAGAAGGAGCGTCCGGTCAAGAGATTGGTATAAAAGTAAAGGACAAGGTAAGAGACGGTGATGAGGTGTACTTGGCTGAATAACTAAGCTTGTAGAAATTCCATTATCTCATTCTTCATACATATTTTGATTTTGGGTGCTTTTTTGCGCCCCAAACACACCTTCTTTATAATGTAATTATGATAAATAAAGTCTTTTGGGCTCAAGTTGGTATTTTTATGTTTTTAGTAAGTTATCTTTTTCTGCCCTTACCAACCGATATTAGAAAACAAGTGTTTCCTGCAACAGCCGTGCTGACTTTTTTATTCTTTTTTCTTGGTATTTACTTATTACTCCTTGTAAAAAAGGAAGACACAAAACCTCCACTTAAAAAATGGCTTTTACTGATGGGGCTTTCTTCATCCGGGTTCTTAGCAAGCGTTCTGCTGCACAACTTTTTCTATGCTTTAGGAGTTCTTACCGTTAATATTTCTCTTCTACACTACTTATTCGAATTCTTACACGCAGGGTTTTTTATAATAGGTGTAGTTGTATGTCCTATCGTTTTTGTAATTAGTACCGTTACCGGAGCTAAACTACTTATTCACACTCAAGATTAGCTTTACATTCAGCTTTTTGAGCTGCATCCGGCAGCATATCACAAGCCGCACAACCGGAGCCCATAAGGTCTTTCATGTCGCCTGTTTCCATAGCCTCTGTGAAATCCTTCATGGTTTCTGTTAAATCCATAAACTCCACATCACTTGGAGGTGAAAATTTGCTGTTGTCAGGTATCCAAGACACACATTTATAGTCAAACTGTTGTTGGAAGTCCTGCGCGCCCTCTGCTTCATCTGCGTCGTAATCATCCGCATGCGGGGTATCTCCTGCTAAATCTTCCATATCTGACACTTTCATCTTGGTGGCCATGCCTTGATCACTCCAGGTGTACATCCAGTCACCATCAAAAATTGAGTATGTTTCAAGCGTACCTTCAC
Source organism: uncultured candidate division WWE3 bacterium (assembly GCA_965603395.1). Taxonomy (GTDB): domain Bacteria; phylum Patescibacteriota; class WWE3; order UBA101185; family UBA10185; genus CAYSWS01. The sequence continues at coordinate 1,849 of CBFDCV010000013.1, read as the reverse complement.
TGCCCATATCTAGGACCATTTCAGAGTATGATTTTTTTCCGGATGCGTAAACTACCATATTCATACTTCCATCTTCCTCTGAAATACTGCCTGTACACTTAACGGCTTTCCCTAGTTTTAGTAAGTCCATTAGATTTCCTGTAAAACTATCTATATCTCCATCTGATTTCTTCACGGTATCTTCTTTTGTTGGTGCTTGTGCTTGGTCTGTTTCAGTTTTTTTAACGCAGCCTGTGGCAAAAAGGGCAATAAAAATTATTAAAAATATTGGAATTATTTTTTGTTTTTTCATATTTTGATTATGTCACTTTTTGTTTTCGTGTTCAAATATAAATATATTCGTATTTTGTTTGGTAAAATTGGGCTATGTGTGGTAGGTATTTATTAACCGAAGAGCCAAAAAGGCTTTATAAAAGGTTCGGTATAAAAAAGGTCTTAAAAGACAAGTATCTTGAAATCGAACCGATGTACAACATTTCTCCGGGGTTTCTCGTCCCGGTAATTACTAAAAACTCGCCCAACACATTATTTATTATGAAATGGGGGCTAGTTCCCCATTGGGCAAAAGATCCTAAGATAGGAAACAGGCTAATCAACATACGTGCAGAAACAGTGGCGCAAAAACCCGGCTTCAAAGCATCGTTTAAAACCAAAAGGTGTTTGATTCCCGCTACGGGATTCTATGAATGGAAAAAAGTTGGTAACGATAGCATTCCTTACTTGATACAAATGAGAACACATAAAGTATTTTCCTTTGCAGGAATTTACGATGTCTGGAAAGACGTTGAGGGAAAAGAGTTTAAAACATTTGCCATTATTACTACCCAAGCAAATAAGTTAGCCGAGCCTATACATCTTAGAATGCCTGTCATTCTTGAGGCTAGAACTGAAAAAGTCTGGCTAGATGACGAAAGTCAGCCTAATAAACTTCAAGATCTCCTGAAACCATTTCCTAATAATAAACTTGAAGCTTATCCCGTCTCAATAAAAGTGAGTAACCCAAGAAACCAAGGAAAAGAACTTGTTAACAAAGCGTGATAGAATTTAATACTGATGAAGTTTCTAAAGAAATTAAAAAACCTATTACCACACAAAGAAAAAAGCCTCATAGAGAACGTTAAGGAGCAAAAGTATTGGATAATTACGGCGATAATAACAACTCTCATCATTCTTTCGTACCCTAAACAAAAATTCGAGAATGATAACAAGATTCCCGTACAAATAAACGGCCGCACTGTCCGTGTAGAGGTTGCTAAAACATCTTCCCAAAAAAGCAAAGGCCTTATGTACAGAAAAGAACTCCCTCAAAACGAGGGTATGCTGTTTCCCTTTAGCTATGAAGGACCACACTCTTTCTGGATGAAAAACACCTTGATACCGTTAGATATTGTTTGGTTAAACTCCCAAAAAGAAGTTGTGCACATAGAGCACAGCGTTCCTCCTTGCAAAAAAGCCCCTTGTCCCGGGTATTCATCTCCTTATAAAGCCCGTTACGTCATTGAACTTAACGGGGGCTGGTCAATTGAGAACGGCCTCAAGTTGGGAGACCGTTTGTCCTTTTCATACTAATGATATAATCTAATCACTATGCAGCCCTTGGAAAAGTTTTCTCTATCATTTATTGGTTTCTTGCAGGCTTTTTGTATTGCCTTGTATTGTGCCTTAATAGGTTTTCTAATCTGGGCTGGCGGAGAGATATTTGGCCCAATGAAAACCTTCTTAGGTCCCTTCTTGGTACTATCTCTATTAGTGGCTTCCGTACTTATCTGCGCATTACTGGCCTTTGGCTACCCAGCCATTATATTTTGGGACAAGAAAGACACCTCAGGAGCTGTTAAATTGGTGTCTT
>CBFDCV010000012.1:0-21043 GCA_965603395.1 uncultured candidate division WWE3 bacterium | reverse complement strand
AGAAAAGGTTAAAGACTGACTATCTGTAACATAGTTATCTTGTGTATATGTTCTTGTACCAATAGCGGCATCGATTTCTCCAAAACCACCTTGCACATCAGTGTTAGCAGCGATGTTGTCGTACCCATCATCATATAATCCAATAAGTGAAGCGCCTGAATTAATACCGGAGTTATCATTTAAGCCGACAGTTCCCACATGGAAGTCATAGCCGGGGCCAACTCTGACATTACCGCTTACATCCAGATCATAGACTGGATTTGTGGTTCCTATACCAACATTGCCATTTTCATCGATGATGAATGGGGAGGTGTCTTCTGCTGCATCATTTACTCTAAACGAAAAACCGCCGGTTGTATTAGTAAGTGTTACGAGCTCGTTGGCATTGTCTAAATAGAAAATAGAGTCAGAGGCTGCGGTGCCTCCGATGGCCAGATCGTTATCCTGGCTTGTCAGGTAGGTGACGGATCCTAGATCGGTCCATTTAGAGGAGCTTTGCGCAATGGCCAGGTCAAGGTCATCAAGAACATCCTGTACATTGGTGGAGATGCTGTAGGTAAGTTCATCCGGATACACACCTACAAAGTAAGCCCCGGCTGTGGTGTTGCTGGCCCCGGAATCGCCTAAGGCGATATTTCCAAGGTATAAATCTGACCCGCTTACTATTCTTATGTCACCATTCACATCTAATGCGTATCCGGGAGCAGTAGTACCTATACCAACATTAGCTCCCATAAGCTCTATATCATCACCATCACTATCAAAGATTATTCTCTCATCAGTGCCGGTTATGCCAACCCACAGGTCATCGCCGTCAAGTGTAACGTCTCCTCTTACTGATAGCTTTGATGCAGGAGCAGTAGTACCAATCCCTACATTACCTGTGCTATCTAATATGGCAAAATCAGTGGCGTTATAGGGATAAACGTAACTGCCCTCGTCCCTCCAGATTCCGGATTCACCGGATTCCAGACTGTATAAAGCAAGATCCAGTACATTTACCGAAGAAGCTAGCCCCTGAGCATCGGCAACATAGTGCTCCTCACTATATGTTCTACCACCGATGGCCACATCCAATAGAGCAAAACCTCCCTGTACGTCAGTATCGGCTGTGATGTTGTAGTAAGTATCATCCCAGAGTCCTATAAGTGAAGCACCTGAAGCTTCATCAGCATTGTCATTTAAACCTACCCCACCAATATAAACATCATTTCCAGCAGAGATGCCTAATTCACCATAGATCTCTAATTTGTAGTCAGGAGCAGAGGTTCCGATACCTACATTATCTGCTCCGGCATCCACAAAAAGGTTATAAGAATCTGAATTACCTTCTACTCGAAAGTCTTCGCTACCGCCCTGTTCATTAAAGACAGCGCCACCTTCAGAAGATAAGAATATATGTGCAGTAGAAGCGGCGGTGCCGCCAATTCCTATGTCTTCGGTGTCGTAAACATTGGGGAATATCACATCAGCTGTTTGTTTCCACTCAACGGCGGTTAGATCTACCAATCTAAGAGTTCCGGTACTGGTACCCATGTACATCTCGTCGTCGTCGGTATCCCAACAAATTTGACCTTCAGCTACGCCGGAGTCGCAAGTCGAGGTTTGTGGTAAGTACAAACCTTCGGTGGCGCTGGACACATTAATGGCAGACATATCAATAAGAGCGCCGTCTATAAAGACCATGCCTCCATTTTGGTCTATAGTAAGGACCTCGGTGGAAACCCCGTCCACATCAGCGACAAGCTTAATAAAGTTATAGTTGCCTGTGATTTCCTCATTGGTTTCAATGACTAGGATGTCATTAGAGAAGTCAACATCCCTGGCTGAGATCTTTACAACATCGGCATTAGCTGCAGAAGCTATGTGTAGTTTTGCATCAGCATATGTAGTTCCAATACCCACACTTCCCTCTACTAGAAGTCCATTAGCGGGGGCAGACATCCCTAATGAATCATATAACGACCCGATGAGAACACCGCCAATCACTGACAAAGCGTCGTTTGGATCTGTAGTTCCAATCCCAACCCGGCCGCTATCTGTTATGACAAAGTCTGTATAATTGGCAGGATATATGTATTGACTGCCGAAATCCCTCCATAAACCGGTTTCTCCAGCTTCTAGGTCATACAGTGACAGATCCAAGCCATCTACGGAGTCAGCTAGGGGATCAAAGTTAGTTATATAGTTTTGCTCTGTATAGGATCTATAGCCAAGTGCAGTATCTATGTCTCCAAAAGCCATCTGAACCTGGGTACCGGAAGCTATGTTATAGAAACTGTCATCGTACAAGCCAACCAGAGAAGCTCCGGAAGCGGCACTGCCGTTATCGTTAAAGCCTATACTTTCCACGTAGAAATCATATCCGGAAGCTATTCTTACGTCACCGATCACATCAAGTAGTACACCGGGATTAGTTGTGCCTATACCCATATTGCCGGCATCATCGATTAGTACTTGAGTGTTTCCTGCAGTGACAAGGATCAGTTCATCAGCGCCTAGTGTGTCTATGTAAGAATCCGGATCGTCCTGGAAAGCAAAGCGCTCAGCTCTAACTTCTCCAAGTATTTCAGCGGATACGCCTGGAGCGGTGGTTCCAATACCCAATCTACCGGCGTCGGTGATGGCGAAAGAAGCAGCATCCTGCGGGTATATATAATTATCAACAGTGTTGTCTCTCCACAGACCGGTTACACCTGTTTCCACGTCATTTAAGGCTATATCTAAAGCGTCTACGGAGAAAGTAAAAGATTGAGAGTTGGTAACATAAGTCTGTTCGGTGTATGTTCTGGTACCCATGGCAGCGTCTATATCATCAAGTACGTCTTGCAGGGTAAGTGAGCTGCTGTTATATAACTCATCGAAAACACCCACCAAAGAAGCTCCTGAAGTAGAGGCACCGGCGCCTGTATCATCCAGCCCTATGTTTCCAATATAAAGATCAGATCCGGTGGCGATACCAATATCGCCGTTCACATCTAGTGTATATCCGGGAGCAGTAGTACCTATACCTACGCTAGCTCCAAGTATTTCAACATGGCCACCGTCAGCATCAAAAACTACCCTTTCGGCAGTGTCCCCAATACCTATCCAGCTATCGTCTCCTAGAGTGATGTCGCCTACTATCTCTAATTCGCTGGCGGGAGCAGTGGTTCCGATTCCCACATTACCGCTATCTGTTATGACCACACTTTGTGCATTTTGGGGGTAAATATAATTATCAACAGTGTTGTCTCTCCATAAACCTGTGACACCTGTTTCGACGTCATAAAGCGCTATGTCCAAAGAATCTATAGAGAAGGTTAGAGCCTGCGAATCGGCAACATAGCGTTGTTCCGTGTAAGTTCTGGTGCCTATGGCGGCGTCGATATCATCGATCACATCCTGTACTGTGAGACTTGCGCTATTGTAATATTCATCGAACAAACCAACTAAAGCGCCGCCTGATGTTGAGGAACTAGCTCCGGTATCATCCAGCCCTATATTGCCTATGTACAAATCAGAGCCTGAAACAATGCTTATGTCACCGTTAACGTCCAGTTTATAAACGGGGGCAGAGTTTCCAATGCCTACATTTCCATCTGCATCGACTACAAATGGAGTAGCATCGTTAAGCGCGTCACTTACTTGGAAGGACAAACCTGCAGTAGTGTTGGTGAGAGTGAGTAGCTCTTCTGAAGCATCCAAGTAGAAGATGCTATCTCCGGCATGAGTTCCGCCAATGGCTAGATCATCATTGTAATCAGTTAGGAATGTTATGTCTCCGCCATCAGTCCATTTGGATGAACTTTGAGTGATGGCTAAGTCCAGATCATCTAAAACGTCTTGGACGTTGTCAGCTAGGCTGTTATCAAGCTCAGGATACACTCCCACAAGATATGCACCTGCTGTTGTGTTGCTTGCACCTGTATCGTCTAAGCCCACATTGCCAATGTATAAATCGCCGCTTGATATTGTAATGTCTCCCACAACCTCTAACTTTGAGGACGGACCTGTTGTACCAATCCCCACGTTAGTGGCATCATTGAATAGATTTTGATCTATGACCCAATCTGAACCATTGTATCTAATAGTCTGTCCATCTAAAGATCCGGGCGGTAGTGTGTCTGCAGCTATGTTCACGATAGCTGTATCTATTTCCCCAATAGCTCCTTGTACATCAGTATCTGCCGAAATGGTTGCGTAGCCATCATCGAATAAACCTACTAAGGAAGCGCCTGAGGAAGTACCTGCATTATCAGATAAAGCAATACCACCTATATGCAGATCAGAGACAGCCCTAATGTTATCAGCGTAAACATCACCAATGACCTCAAGTTCATACCCCGGGGCAGTTGTTCCCACACCCACATTACCGCCATCAGTAATTACCACACTTTGTGCGCTTTGAGGATATATGTAGTTATCAACTGTATTATCTCTCCATAAACCTGTCTCACCTGTTTCTAGATCGTAAAGAGCTAAATCTAGGACGTCTATGGAGAAAGTGACGGCCTGGGTGTTTGTAACGTAGTTTGTTTCTGTGAAAGTTTTAGTGCCAATGGCCGAATCAATATCTGCAAAACCACCTTGTATAGTAGTGTGGGTAGCGATGTTGTCGTAGCCATCGTCAAACAAACCTACTAATGAGGCGCCTGATGTTGTACTGCTGGCTCCGGTGTCATCTAATCCTATATTGCCTATGTAAAGATCATTACCCGGATATAGTCTCAGGTCACCAACAACTTCAAGTTTGTAGTCCGGTGAAGAAGTCCCAACGCCTACATTTCCGGTACCATCGATCACAAAAGGAGTAGAATCACCAAGCGCATCATTTACTTGGAAGGACAAACCCGCAGTAGTATTAGTAAGAGTAACAAGCTCATTAGCAGAATCCAGCCAGAAGATAGAATCAGAAGCAGCAGAACCACCTATGCCTAGGTCATCATCCCAGTTTGTGAGATAAGTTACACTACCAAGATCAGTCCATTTGGAAGCGCTAACGGTGAGCGCTTGATCAATATCATCTATGACGTCTTGGACATTAGTATTGGTGCTGTATGTGAACTCAGGAAAAATACCAATTTGATATGCACCGGAAGTAGTGTTATCGACTCCTGAATCTCCAATTGCTACATTGCCAAAATATAAATCGGCGTTTGCCGGGATACCAATATCACCATCAACTTCAAGCTTGAATGAAGGGCTTGTTGTACCTATACCTACATTACCCTCAACTAACAATCCATCAGTGGGAGCAGTGACCCCGGCATTAGCGTAAATACCACCAATAATTGTTCCTCCTGCTACCGAGAATAAATCTGAGGGAGTGCTGGTACCAACACCAATAAAGTCAGACCCGGCATCAACGAAGAATAAGTTCGCGTCGGTAATACCTTCTATTCTGAAGTCGGCATCATTTCCTTGAATATTGAATATTGCCCCGCCATCAGAATGTAAGAGTATGTCAAGACTAGGTTCTGAGTTGCCTCCTATACCAAGGTTGTCAGTTGGAGAGTTGGGATATAAAAGGTTGAGGGTTTGAGTCCACTCAGTGATTGCCAACGTGGTAAGTAAAGCAGCAGAGGCTCCTTGGCCCATGTAGAGATTGTCATCATCAGTATCCCAACAGATCTGACCATCTTGCGTGGCGTTTCCGCATGAGGTGCTTTGTGGAATAATCAAACCTTCTTGGTTGTCAGACATATCTATGTTACTAAGGTCAACCAAAGCTCCGTCTCGGAAAACTACATCTCCATCTTGGTCAATTGTGATAACGTCAACCGGAGTACCGTCGGCATCAGCTACCAATCTCAAAAAGTAGAAACTACCGTCAGTTTCTTCATTAGCTCTTAAGGTTAGAATGTCTCCTGTAAATGAAGTATGTTCAGCCAGTATATCCGCAATGTCTTGGTTGTCACTTTCGATTACTTCAAACAAGTTGTCCGGGGCGGTTGTACCAATACCCACATTACCATCATCTTGAATGAACATTCTGGTTTCACTACTGGTCATAAAAAATAGATCATCAAACTCATTTCCTATGTCACCAAACAGAATGTCATCGTTGGTGTTGATGCCTAAGATGTCTTCGTGGTTGCCGCCGGCATCATACCACTGTAGGAACTGGTTGTTATCCAAGAGGAGATTTCCGCCGGCTATTTCAAGCAACTCAATGGGAGCAGTAGTACCAATACCTACGTTACCTCCGCTTATGACCGAAAGTACAGAAGAGCCGCTGTCTCTAATATCAAGAATGTCACCGGCTCCAAGCTGATCTATTACCATAGCAGTGTTTGCGCTGTTTATCTGAGTAAGGACGTTGGCTTGCAAAGTAAGATCAGAACCGGACGGTAAAATGGTGAGGTCTCCACCGCTGGAGACTCCGAATTGTGCCAGATTTGTGACGTCATACGCCAGGTTAAATTGGTACGTGTTCGTACCTAAGACCATGAAGTCTGTGGTGGGCGTTGTGGTTCCTATACCAACGTTTCCGTCCGTGTAATAAATATCCGTGTCAGTAGCATTTAAATGCCATAGTCCTTCAGAAAGAACTACCCACTCAACTCCGTCATAGTAATTTAACTCCGTACCTGTGTTATAAAGATCACCGGTTGCTGGCGATGCAGGAAGAGAGGAAGCATTCAGTCTCATTGTTCCATCCACAGTAAGTATTCGGCTGGGAGCGGTTGTGCCGATACCAAGATTTCCGCTACTGTCTATCATGATGTTGCTGGATCCTCCGGTGTAAAAAGCAAGGGTGTCATTCAGTAGCGTATCGATGTATGTATCTGTGTCATCTTCGAAGGCGAATCTTCTGCCTCTTATTTCTCCTAAAACATCAAGCTCCACATTTGGGGCGGTAGTACCAATGCCTAAATACTCAGAGTCACTGATAACAACATTAGGGGCTTGGTTGGGATAAATATAAGTACCTTCATCTCTCCATATACCAGCCGAACCACCCACAACCGCGCCGACTATTTTGTCCAGTTCATTTAAAGAAATGGCTACCGGTTCATAGTTTTTAACATACTGTTGGTCTGTGTATGTTCTGATGCCAATAGCAATATCGATCATAGCAAATCCTGATTGCACGTCGGTGTTAGCGGAAATATTGTAATAGGAGTCGTCAAACAAACCAACTAATGATGCGCCTGATGCTAGGGAAGCGTTATCATCTAAGCCCACTCCGCTAATGCCAAAATCACCGATAACTTCCAAGGTGAAACCAGGCGCTGTAGTACCAATTCCTACGTTTCCGGTTGCATCTACAACTAACTGACTACCATTGACAGCAAATGTCGTGCTTGTGACGGCTACGGCTGATCCGGCATTTCCCATGCTCAAAGTAGTAGCGTTTGAGGTGCCGAGGTTGAGCACTCCTGCCCCCTGAGTGTCAAGACCGTATCCGGCCTGTACTTGTATGTTTCCATTGGAATCTATAGTTGCGTTGCCTGCTCCGAAACTTGCTGAACCGTCAGAATGAATAAAAGCGGTAGTGCCTGTATTTGCGTTTATAGTAATGTTTCCACTGCCAAAGTCCCCGGAACCTGTTACTGTTGAATCACCGTCTACGTACAATTTGGTGTCAGCATCAGTAGTTCCTATCCCTACATTACCGGAGGCTCCATCTAAGAATATTATTTCTTCAGTAGTGTTCGAATTATAATGTCGTAAACTTGCATCTGCTGTCCCAGTGTACAGATCTATGGAGGTGGGATCATCCACAGTCATGGCATCCACGAACTCTGTGAAATCCAAAGAATCATCAGCTACGATACTGCCGGTGACAGATTCCCAGGTAAGAGTGCCTGAGCTATTGTTGGTTAAAACGTAATTACTGGCGCCGTGCCCGGGGGGAAAAGTGTATGTAAGGCTATTGAATGTTACTTCTTCTGTGACTTCAAAATCTCCCACTACATGCAAAGTAGCGTCAGGTGAATCTGTACCTATGCCCAGGGCAGTATCGCCTTCATCGTAGAACAGATTATCAACATCCTGTACAAAAGTTGAGCCGTCACTAAAATATAAGCCCCCATCATCGAATGTAACATCAGCCAGGTAACCTATTTCACTTACCACAGTTGAAAGATCAATTATACCGCTTAACAAGTTAATTTCTTCCGCAGTGGCTGTTACGGTAGTGCCTGATATTTGCCATTCTCCCGCGAGATTAAGGATCCCTGAATAGTCCAAGTCATCTATAATGTTGTCATCATCAATAACATTGATGCCGATGACAGCGTTGTCCAAACCAATAGCAATAACCTCCCCGTCAATATCCAGTTCGTCTTCCAGGGAGTCCTCCGTCACGTCATCTATACTTCCTAGGCCTCTTATTTCCCCAGTGCCTAGAAAGTCAGCCAGATTAGTCTGGAGGCCTCCCTGAAAACTTGCCAGGCCTGCTACATCGAGTGTGCTTTCGAAAATTGCAGGCACATTAACTCCAAATAGTATATCTCTAACTTGGGTTGATGCTTGTAATACATCTTGTAGCGCTTGTTTCTGCTTGTCGTCGGCCATGCCAAATCTAAACTTGTCAAAAGAGATGAGGGCATCACTGGCAGGTTTAACGGCCAGCATGTTGCTTAATATGTCAGGGGCATCCCTAACCACCAGCGCGAACAAAGCGCTGAAAGCAACCATCATGGTGACAGCAGAAACTTTTATTAGTCTTGATTTAAAAACGTTTTTTACTTCCAAAACCCGGATCTTGTGGGCGTCTTGGTCGTACCGAATAAATTTAGCAGGCTCCTCTGGAAGAATGCTCTCAGCAGCTGTCTGGGCCTCAATGCTGGCAAGAGCAGCTTCCAGTGGAATTTCAGTATGTGTCGATTTGTCTTTGAGCGGTGCAGTTATTTCCTTATCGCTTATAGGAGTAAAACCTTTGTGTAGTTCTTCAGGCTTGTCGTCAAGTGCCTGTTTTTGTTGGCTTAGTTGTGTGAGATGTTCAGGGGAGGGTTTTGGTGTGGCTTTTTTCTTTGTAATTTCTTTTTCTTGTAGATCAAGTAGCTCTAGGTGTAATTCCTTTTGAGCCTTCTGCTCTTGTCTGGATAAATTCTGCTTTAAACTAGCGATATCATCAGTGTAAAAAGCGCGGTAACCGTTAGGTTTTCGATGCGCCTTTATCAAACCTTTTTTCTCAAATCTTCTTAGAGTCGTTGGAGAGACCCCTAGCAGTTTAGCGGCTTTAGATGTTGAGAGCGAATTATTTGTAATTTGTCCTATTGTTTCAAGGGCAGGCATGTGTCTTTTTTTAGGCTATCTGGAATGAGCAAATTTGTACCTTACCTTTTCTTTGTCTTTCAATAAAAAGTAGGGTTATTAAAAGCGTACCTAACATAGTATTACTTGTCAAGACTTTTTCCTAGGATAACGGCGTTATTTTAAACTTTGGGTACAGAATGCCTGACATATGGTGGCATAACCTATATACATAGAAAACTTGGTGTTTTTTGGAATGTAAAAATGATCAATTAAAAAGTGGAACAATAATCATAAAAAAAGTAAGTCACTAAGTTAGAACATAGGCTGCTGCAATTAGAATTGCAACATTTTGCTATAAAGTGTCATGGTAAATATATGAAATTAGGAATTAGACTGGTGGAGAGTTGTGGGTAAGCTTTAAACTACACATGAAAGAGTTAAGGAGCTCAAAGTCTATATATGACAATGTAGACAAGTATAAATGACATACATTTTGTAAACCTTGCTAAACCCCCACACGATGAGAAAAAGTAAAGAATTCATTGCAATAGGACAAAAAAAGACATGCGATACGTCGTAAAAGGCATTTTAATTAGGAGATATTGTCATACATATGAAAATATACGAGAGCCATATGTAGGATATAAAATAATTTAGTATTATAGGAAAGATTAAATATGAGTAAATGATAATGGTGCGATGAAGAAAGAATTAATATAGAAAAAAAGTATTGATATATCGCATACTATAATTGGTATAATCAAAAGGAATGAAAAAGCATCTGTCCCTAAAAAATATAATTTACTTTCTAACATTTCTATTTACAATACGAATTGTAGTAGCAAGTACCTACGATTTTGCCATATCAGTACCAATACTAGACCCTAGCGTAGAAGAAGGCTCCATAATAAGCTATGTAGATGGGGAGTACATTCTTAGCATAGAAGCTTACGACACAAGTATGTTCGGTATTGTGTCCGGAGACCCCTCCCTTTACTTAGAGGACAGAAACCTGGAATCATATGCTTTGGTGGGATCAAAAGGGGAAATGGACGTGCGGGTTTCTACTAAAAATGGAGAAATTAAACAGGGAGATTACCTGACTTCATCAGAAATACCGGGAGTAGCACAAAAAGCAGATAAAAGCGGTAGAGTATTGGGCATTTCCTTAGATGATTACGTAAACACTGATCCTAATAGCATAGGTTTTGTGGCTGCCTATGTTGATATTAAATCACACCTAAAGCAAGAATCTTTAACAGAAAACCTACTAACAGTCATAAGTGATGGTCTGTCCTCAGCCTTTTTAACACCGTTAGCGTCTTTAAGATACATCATGGCTTTGATCGTAACAGCTATAACCTTTGCCATTGCCTTTCTGTCCTTTAGTAGATTAACCAGCAGGGGAGTTGAAGCCCTAGGCAGAAACCCTCTTGCCGGCTCGTCTATTAAGAGTGTCATAATATTTAATTTTATACTGACCTTCATCATAATTGCCAGTGGACTGGCAATTGCCTATTTAATTTTGGTGCTGTAAAGTAAATATATGCCCGCACTGCCTCAATTAAATGTATATTACGTTTTGATTCTCATATTCATCATCTCTTTTTTCGCTTTTATATTAGGGTTTGCATACTCAATTTATTACTGGCTTCATAAAAGACACCATGAGAAAAAACCCGGCAGGACGGTGGATCCCAGAGATGCAGCTATGGAGGAAGCTGTTAAGATCGTAGACGATGCCAGAAGCAAGGCGTTAGGTTTATTGCAAGAGGCGCATATTGAAGCTAAAAGTATCCTGCACGATACCGAAGAAGTACAGTCAGGCACCAAAGAAATGTTCGAAGAGAAAATGAAGCAGCTAGCTCAGAAACAAATGCAGGCCTTTGATGTGTTAGCCCAGGAGTTGATGGGTTCTTACAAGTCAGTGCTAAGTCAGGAAAAAGAGGAGTCCCTAAAGAGCTTTGTTGACATCTCTGATGCTTTGAAACAACAACTTACATCTGAGGTTAGAACCTTTGCAGGAAGTATGAAGCAGGTCACTTCGGACACAGAGAACAATATTAGAGAGGGTTTGAAAACCCAGTACGACCAGGTTTCCGGTGAGATGGGTAATTTAGCTGAGAAATTAAAAACCATCACGTCCGAAGCAGAACAGACCATGAAATCAAATCTAGGCAGCCAGTATGATTTGGTGCAAACTGAGATCAGTGGTCTATCAGAGAGTATTAAAAAAGTAACTACGGAGACAGAAAACAGCATCAAATCAGAGCTAATGGGCCAGTATGAAAATCTGAAAAATGAAGTAGGGGGATTAGCTGACGGCCTTAAGAAGGTAACAGAAGAAACAGAGACCAAGATCAAGGAGGATATTAATCACGAGTATGAAGAGGCCAGGAATGTGGTCCATAACTTTGCTGAGAGCTTAAAGAAAGCTACCATTGAAACTGAAAACACACTTAAACAAGACGTGAAAAATGAGTACGACCAGATCAAACAGGAACTCCACGATTACAAAAAAGAAAAACTTCACAAGGTAGACGAAATGGCGTTAGGTATGATGGAAGAAGTAGCGCGGGATGTGTTGGGCAAGACTATGACCGCTAAGGATCATGAGGAGCTAATACTTAGATCGCTGGACGGTATAAAAAGAACTACTAATTTGAAAGAGCTATGACAACACTAGACGAAAATCAGAAAAACGCACTTTGCTCTGCCATCCGTACCTCCCGCTACTCCAGGAAGGTTGTCACATTATTGCGTGATATGTCAGATAATTTATATAAGACAGACTCTGACGTCTTAATGACCAGTATGGAGCATTCCATGGATGAGGATTTACTAAATGTATTTACAGGCATACTAAGAGACGCAGATGCTTCAAATCCCATGGAAGCTGAACAGAAATTAAGAAATGTAATCGAGTTCATAAGGGATTTGGATGAGGTTAGTTTTGTCATTCCGATACATCCCAATAAAGAGTTTGTAAAAAGGATGTACGACTGGTGCGCCGAAAATGTTAAAGATGAGATTTTGGTGGATTTTACAGTGAATCGGCTTATGGAAAGCGGTGTATTGATGATCTACAAGGGATACTATTTCGAGTATTCATTAGAAAATCTGTTGGATGAGTATTTTTCTACTCATGAAATGGGTAGATATTTTGAGGTTAAGTAGTTTATGGAAAACAGATTCGAACAATTGTTAGAACAAACAAAGGAAATAGGCTATGTGGGTCTAACGGCCTACCCTGTTATTTATATTAAAGGTTTGCCTTCAGTGAGGATGTCAGAGATTGTATTGTTTGAGGGCGGAGAGCTTGGTATGGTACTCAGCCTTTCCGAAGAATATGCAGAAGTGGTGTTATTTTCAGAGAAGTCCTTACCCATTGGTACCAGAGTTGTGAGGACTCAAAAACCATTTCATCTACCTATCAGCGATTCTTACATTGGTAATTTCATTGATTCTACCGGTAAACCTTTTGATGATAGCATAGAAATTAAGGACATAAAGGAGAGTAGATTCATCGATGCTTTACCCTCAAAAATTGATACCAGAGAAAGGGTTTTGGAGCCCTTATTGACCGGGGTGAGTGTGGTGGATTTGATGGTTCCTTTAGGCAAGGGTCAAAGAGAGATGGTGTTAGGTGATAGAAAGGTAGGTAAAACAGCTTTTCTACTGCAAACTATATTAACTCAAGCCAGAGAAGGTACTTTGTGCATATACGCAGGCATAGGCAAAAAGAAAATGGAGGCTAAGGTAGTTGAATCTTTTGTAAAAGATAAGGGCATAGGTAAGAACTTCATCGGTGTGTTTTCCTTTGCTTCCGATCCTTTGGGACTAATCTACATCAATCCGTACTCAGCCATGACATTGGCTGAGTATTACAGAGACAATGGTAGGGATGTGCTGGTAGTACTTGATGATATGACCACGCATGCTAAGTATTTTAGAGAGATATCCCTATTAAACAAGAAATTCCCGGGTAGGGAGTCATATCCGGGGGACATTTTTTATACACACGCAAGACTATTTGAAAGAGCGGGTAACTTCAAATTCCCTGATAAGCCAAGATCCATTACTTGTTTAGGTGTGGCTGAAACAGTAAGCGGGGATATTTCCGGTTATATACAAACTAACCTGATGAGTATCACGGATGGCCATATCTTTTTTGATACAGACATTTTTGAAGAAGGTAGAAGGCCCTCCGTTAACACTTTCCTTTCAGTTACAAGGGTAGGAAGGCAAACTCAGAACAAGCTTAGATGGGGCGTAAACCGCGAGCTCACAACCTTCCTAACCTTATTGGAAAAGACAAAGAAGTTCTCTCATTTTGGCGGTGAGCTAAATGAAGGTATAAGAGCTACCTTGGCTATGGGTGATAGGATCAACAATTTCTTTACCCAGGCCATGGGCGTTACTTTATCACTTCACGTACAGATAATCTTTTATGCCCTCATTTGGGTGGGGACTTTTAATAATTACAGTAAAGAACAGCTGAGAAATCTAATACAAAGAATGGAGGAACTGTATCAATCGGACGAAGGCTTTAAAAACCAAGTGGACAGTATTATAGAATCCTCCACCGAATTCAATAAGTTACTTGGGGAGATAGGCTCCAAAGCAAAAAGTTTAGTAAGTGCAATAGAGAAATGAAAACTATAAAAGAAACACAAGAAGATCTATTATTTTTGCACGATTTTCATGATCTGATGGAAACTTATGAGGAAATTGCAGCCATAAGAATGAGAAAAGTTAAAAAATCGGTTCTTATGGAAAGAGAGTTTCTAAGAGGTTTAAGCGATGTGTTTAAGTTTGTGGAAATGGCTTACGATACTTTTTTAATAAAGCTAGGCAACCTGAAAAAAGGAAAAAGACACTTTTTAAAGACGAACAATAAGGATGTGAGAATCCTGATGTCCTCCAACATGGGTCTTTATGGAGAGGTTATACACAAGACAATTAATAAGTATGTCAGTGACGTAAAGTCAGACAAGGCGGACATTGTAGTGATAGGAAAAGTAGGCAAGCGAGTGGTGGAAGCATTGCTCCCCGGTAGAGCCTTTCAGTACTTTGATTTTTCAGATTCAGGTATGGACGATGACAACATGAAACGTATTCTAGATTACATTTTGCAGTACAGGAATATTTTTGTTTACCACGGCTACTTTAAGTCCATACTCAATCAGGAGGTTGTAGTAACGAATGTAACCGGGGATATCTCAAAGTTTGCCGGATTCGAGGAAACCGAAGAAATGAAACAAGAGGAAGAGGAGCAAAAGTTTGGTTTTTTCGAACCATCCATTGAGGATGTAGCAGCTTTCTTTGAGACCCAAACTTTGTCAGTCATATTCGAGCAGGCAATGAACGAGTCTAGTTTGAGTAAGTTTGCTTCAAGGATGGTGACCTTGGATGTGGCCGTAGACAACATTAATGGCAAAATTAAAAGTACAAACTTTAGCTTGAAAAAACTAAAGCATAGAAATTTCAACCGAAAGCAAATAACCTTGATATCAAGTGTATTTGCTTTGAACTTAAAATAAATGAATGAAGAAGCTATAGCTAAAATAACTACAGGCAGAGTCATTGGAGTAAAGGGCTTTGTGGCCGAAGTTGAGTTTATGGGAGAAAACAAACCTGAGATTCACGACGTACTGGTATTAGAAGACAATGACGTTGTTAAAATGCATGTGTTTAGATCTTCTTCAATGAATAATTTTTATTGTTTGTGTTTAACAAATGTGGAAGAGGTTTATAGGGGAGCTAGGGTTGTAAATACGCAAAGACCCTTGTTTATACCGGTAGGCGAGCCTATATTAGGTAGAGTTATCGATATATTTGGAGGCGCTGTTGACGGTAGGGGAAAACTAAAGGGCGGTCCGTTTCAACCCATTTATCAAGATACGCCGAATTACACTCAGATTCCTGAATCACTGGAGATACTAGAAACAGGTATTAAAGTGGTTGATCTTTTCTGCCCTATATTAAAAGGTGGAAAAGCCGGGTTATTTGGTGGTTCAGGTGTGGGTAAGACCGTGTTACTTACAGAAATTATGCATAACATTGTAGGCAAGGAGACTGAGAAAAACGTTTCAGTATTTGCCGGTATAGGTGAGCGTACTAGAGAAGGTCATGAGCTGTTTTTGGATCTGGAAAGAAATGGGGTATTGGATGGTGTTGCTCTTATCTATGGTGCTATGGGTGAGAATCCTTCAGTGAGGTTTTTAACCGGTGCCGGAGGAGCCACCATTGCTGAGCACTTCAGAGACCAAGGCAAGGATGTGCTGATGTTTATGGACAATATTTATCGATATGCTCAAGCTGGTAATGAGCTGTCGTTACTAATGGACACTATTCCTTCCGAAGATGGTTATCAGGCTACTTTATCTTCTGAGATGGGTGCCATACATGAAAGGTTAGTATCTAAGAAAGAGGGTGCTATTACAGCAGTAGAAGCCGTCTATGTCCCGGCCGATGACCTTTTAGACCAAGCTGTACAGACTGTGTTCAAATTTTTAGATTCCTCAGTTGTTTTATCCAGAGAAGTTTATATGCAGGGAAGATATCCGGCTATTGATATCTTAGCCTCCGGTTCAAGTGCTATTAACCCGGAAACAGTATCCGAAGAGCATTACAACACTGTGTTAGATGCGCAGGCTCTTCTTAAAAAATCTGACCAGTTGGAAAGAATCGTTTCACTTGTGGGAGAGGCGGAGCTGTCGGAGGAAGATAGAATTTTTTATCAAAGAGCCAATAAGCTCAGAAACTTTATGACACAAAACTTTACAGTGGTGGCAGGACAAACCGGTCTGGAAGGTGTTTATGTGTCCAGAGAAAAGGCAGTGGAAGGGGTAAGGAGGATCATGGAAGGTGAGTTTGACAGTGTTTCAGAAGATAAGTTTATGTTTGTGGGAGAAGTAGACGATGTCAGAAAAAAAGGAGCCTAGTAAGAAAAAACCAAAACAACCAACCAGCAAAAAAAGCAACATACCAATAAGTGATAAAAAAATCAAAGTAGATATTAGAAACAGGAAAGAACAGTTCTTTTTGGGCGAAGCAGTGACCGTATCTTCAGTAAATGATACCGGTGAGTTTGATATACTCCATAAACATGCTAACTTTGTGACTTTAATAAGGGGCTATGTGATCATAGATAGAGACTTACCCACAGAAAGAAAGTTTGAAATTGATAGCGGTGTGCTGGCAGCAAAAACAGATTCGGTGGATGTATACTTGGATTTCTAGTCCAACTTCAACTCAAATGATTTTCCCATAGTTGTTTTAATAAATACTGACTTAACAAAGTCGGGTTTAGCTTTTTGGGGTTTGTTTTGTCTTAGGGTGCTTATGAGCTCCTGATAGTTCTCAGTTAGCTTTTTATCTTCGAAGCTTAGCTTACCTATAATTGTGTGGATAATGGGGTGGTTTTGCTCAGTTTTGATTTCTATACGACCTTTTTTAATGAGATCCACTGCCTTGGCTACGTCTTCAGTAACTGTGCCGGCTTTGGGATTAGGCATGACACCTGCGGGACCAAGAATTCGGGCCAGCTTGGCCAACTTAGCCATGTGTCTGGGTTCAGCCACTACAGCGTCAAAGTCCCTGTCCGGACGGAGATCGCCTTTTTCTATACTTTTCAGATCGGCATCGGAGAGTTCTATGTCAGCGGTAGCTATTTTGTCTGAGGCTAATACAGCCACTTTCTTTTCTTTACCTGTACCGTGGGGAAGAGTAATGCTAAATCTTACTTGTTGGTCCTGTTTTTTTGTGTCCAAGTTAAGATTGATGTGAAGCTCTACAGACTGGTCAAACTTGGTTTTCTTACCCTTTCTCATTTCTTCCAAAGCTTTTGAAAATGTGTATTTTGTATTTTGGGACATATTATTCGATTTCCACACCCATGGAACGGGCAGTACCCCCTACAACTTTTAAAGCTTCCTCTTCGTCATTAGTGTTAAGATCGGGCATTTTGATACGGGCAATTTCCAAAGCCTGTTCTTTAGTTAGCTTACCAACCTTATCTTTGTTGGGAACCGAAGAGCCTTTATCAAGTTTCAGAGCTTTTTTTATCAGCTCGGAAGTTATTGGTGTTTTAGTAATGAATGTAAATGATCGATCTTCAAAAACGGTTAGCACCACAGGTATGATATCGTCACCCATTTGCTGTGTCCTGGCGTTAAACTCTTTACAAAAGTCCATCAAAGGCACACCGTGCTGTCCTAAAGCCGGTCCAACCGGAGGCGCCGGAGTAGCTTTTCCGGCAGGCACATTAAGCTTGACAAGAGCTTTAACTTTTTTAGTTTTTTTCTTTTTCTTAGGTGTTGCCATATTAAAGACTTTGAACTTGCATGAAATCCATTTCTACAGGAGTCTCTTTCCCGAAAAAAGAGATGAGCACTTTTACCTTGCCTTGATCTTCGTTAACCTCATCTACTTTACCTAAAAAGTCTCTAAAAGGTCCTTCCATGATCTTGACGCTTTCTCCCACCGAGAACTTAGCTTCAAATTTGGGAGCTTCCATTTTGGTGAATCTCATTAAGGTTTTAACTTCCTGCTCGGGGAGCGGAGTGGGGGTTGAGCCCATACCAACAAAGCCGGTAACTCCTCTAGTGGATCGTATAAGGAGCCAGGAATCATCACTCATGATCATTAGTACTATGACATAACCAGGGAAAAGACGTTCATCAACCGATCTTTTCTTGCCCTCACTGATTATGATTTTTTGTTGATGAGGGATAAAAATCTTAAATATTCGATCATTAAAACCCTGTATTTCAGCCTTTTCTTTTAAAGATATAGCCACCTTTTTTTCATGTCCGGCGTAGGTGTGTACTACATACCATTTGGCGTCTTCTGGCACGTTGTCATTGATTACAACCAGACCCTCACTACCTTCCATTGGTGTGTCTGCTTTTATCTTGTCAGCAGGTTTTGTCTCAGCTTCAGTATCCGGTTCTTCCGCTTGAGGTTGTTCCTCAGGCTTTTCCTTAACCACAGCTTTCTCAGCCACCTCTTCATTTGTTTTTAGATCAGCATTTTTACTCATTGTAGTAATATAGTAGATAAAACCTCTTTTAGTAAGAGATCGACTACCCACACATATAACGCAACGCCTAAACTAACACCTATTACTAGTGCAGTCAAGCGAATAGCCTTTTCTTTAGAAGGCCAATTAACTTTTTTAAACTCACTGTACGATTCAAGAATAATTTCCTTAAATTTTCCCCAGTATTTTTTAGCCATTTTCACCTCGTGATTCTAGCATATTTGCTACACGTGATAAAATACCTACATGCTTATAAGCCTACTTTTACAACAACCGTTGGTATTTTTCCTGGTGGCGGGGGCTTTAATTGTCTCTATTTCCATACATGAATTTGCTCATGCTAAGGTGGCGGATCTGTTAGGCGATGATACAGCAAGACTATTAGGAAGAGTTACTTTGGACCCAAGAGCTCACCTAGACCCTGTTGGTTCTCTTTTGCTGCTGATTGCCGGCTTTGGATGGGGTAAACCTGTTCCTTTCAATCCCATCAATCTACAAAATCCTAAAAGGGACTCAGCCTTGATTGCGTTCGCGGGCCCGATGTCTAACTTTTTACTTGCAGGAACACTTTCTATACTAGTTGGAATTGTTGGTTCAGAATCTATTATAGGTGTATTCTTATATTTCACAATCTTTTACAACATAGTTTTAGGTGTATTCAATCTACTGCCGATCCACCCACTGGATGGTTTTAAGGTGGTGGGAGGCTTATTACCGCCTAACCTATATATGCAATGGATGCAGTTCGCTCCATACGGTATTTATTTTCTTCTAATCTTAATAGTAACAGGGGCCACAGATGTTGTTATAGGCCCTTTAATCAACTTTTTTATGACCTTATTCAGATTGTAGTATGTACTTTTTAGCCTATTCCACAACAATATATTTGTGCAATATTTGTTGTTATTTAGGCCTAAATAGTTTGACCCGTAATATGTAAATGATAAAATGTAATTGTACTCCTGATGAGCACGTTTACACTGAAAAATAGTAAATGCTCCATCTAACCCTTAGGGAACCTAAGATAGATACAAGGTATTTACAAGGTACCCACCTTTACCTATACGGGTTTTTTTACTATCAGTGGTCCGACTCATCGGGGTCGTAATTATTCTCTAATGAAAAATTAGAGGGAAGGAAACAGTAATATGTTTTCCTACAAATAGAGCCTCACGTTTTTACGTGGGGTTCTTTGATATAATGGATATATGATCGAAGTACTCCTGTCCAATGCTATTATGATCATTTTCCTCATGACATTTGTTTTCTTTGTAGCCCAGGTTTTAAAAGACAACAGCATTATAGACGTGGTGTGGGGTTTGGGTTTTATTTTTATAGCCATTTACACTTTAAGCATTTACGGAAACATGGAGTATAGGCAGGTATTGATCACAATGCTTACTACTATTTGGGGATTGAGATTGGCTGTTCATATATTAGCAAGGAAGAGGGGAAAGGGAGAAGATTTCCGATACAGAAACTGGAGGAAACAGTGGGGGAAGTACCTTCCCGTTAAATCATACTTTTATATTTTTGCGCTACAGGGATTTTTAATGCTCATCATTGCCATACCCATCTTGTTAGTAAATACGGGGGAAAGCACCCCGGGTACTTGGGTAGATGAAGCAGGCCTTACAGTTTGGTGCTTTGGTTTCGTGTTTGAGGTGCTGTCTGATTGGCAGCTTAGCAGATTTAAAAAGGATCCAAAAAATAAAGGAAAAATTATGGATAAAGGATTGTGGAAGTGGAGCAGGCACCCCAACTATTTTGGTGAAATTACTATGTGGTGGGGGATATTTATCATATCTTTGTCTGAGCCCTATGGATTCTATTCGTTGATAAGCCCGCTTCTTATCACAAACCTAATAGTTTTTTATTCGGGCATTCCATTGTTAGAAAAAAGATACAAGGATAATAAAGATTATCAACGATACGCTAAAAAAACCCCCGTTTTAGTGCCTAAGTTTACCCGCAAGTAAGCACAATTGTATGGCAAGTTTGCATATTTTAATAGATAAGTTGAAAAGGTCAGGAGTTTTAGTCACCCCTCCTATTATTAATGCTTTTGAGAGTGTAGACAGGATGGATTTTGTAAAAAGTGAAAACACAAGATCCGCTTATGAAGACAGGCCGTTGCCTATTGGTTTTGGGCAAACTATCTCTCAGCCCACCACCGTAGCTTTCATGTTGGAGCGGCTCCAGGTTAAATTCGGTGAAAAGGTATTGGACGTGGGCTCAGGCTCAGGTTGGACCACAGCGCTGCTGGCGCATTTAGTAGGAAAAAGCGGGACGGTAGTTGGCATAGAGCGGGTTGAGGCCTTAGCAAAGTTCGGTAAAGTAAATTTGGCTAAGTACGGGTATGATTTTGCAGAGATAATAAAAGCAGAAAAAGAGCTTGGTTATCCCAAAAAAGCCCCATATGATAAAATACTGGTTTCGGCCGCCGCACCGGAGGTACCGCCGGAACTGATTGATCAGCTTAAGATAGGCGGCGTAATGGTTCTGCCGGTTAAAAGCTCCGTTTATAAAGTGATCAAAACCGGTGAAAAGAAGCACGACCAAGAGGAATTTTATGGATTTTCATTTGTGCCGTTAGTGCAAGATGTTTTCGAAGAAGAGGATAAGGAAAGGGAAAGGTTAGAGTCTTTGGGTGTATAATGAAGGTGTTTAGGAGGTGTTATTGTGAATTTGTTTAAAAAAAATCCAAAAAGGCTTTTTGAGATCATCGCTGCTACATTTTTAGTGTTATTGGCTTATTATCTTGTTGTTTATTTTACCGGTATAGGGGTTAAGACACCGCAATCTACG
>CBFDCV010000011.1:0-22916 GCA_965603395.1 uncultured candidate division WWE3 bacterium | reverse complement strand
GAAGATTTTATATAAATTATGAGTAAAGTATCATTGAATACCGGTCTGGAGGAACTAATCATCAAGTACTTGGAGTTTTGTGAGATCGATAAAAACCTTTCCCAAAACACCATAAAGATGTACGATTTCTACTTGCATGATTTTGTGAATTACGTTAAAGCTCATTTGGGACGTGAGGAGATAAGGGCCAAGGATCTGGATATTGAGTTAATTAAAAAATATAGAGTTAATTTAAACAGACGGATCAGTACCAAAAGTCATCGTGAGTTCAAACGTTCCACGCAAAACGTTTTCTTGATCGCCCTACGCGCTTTTTTGAAATTCTTAGTTATTGAAGAAGGTCTTGAGATCATTCCACCTGAACAGATCATTTTGGGTAAGACTGATGAGAGGTTACCTAAAGTTTTGAATGAAGAGCAACTGAACAGATTGTTTGAAGTGCAAAATTTAAATAAGAGATCGGGTGTTAGAGATCGTACCATCTTAGAAGTTTTATTCAGCACCGGTCTGCGCGTGTCCGAGTTGGTGTCTTTGAATGTGGACGATGTTAACTTAAACTCCGGAGAGTTCACGGTGGTTGGCAAGGGCAAGAAAGTTAGAACCGTGTACCTGAGTCCCAGAGCTATAGACTGGATAAAGCGATCCTTGTCTACTAGGCAGGACAGCTTTCAGCCATTATTTATCAGATATTCGGGCAAAAAAATGCAACAACAAGATTATGAGGGCGAATCTTTGAGACTAACGGCCCGCAGTGTTCAGCGCCTGGTCAAAAAGTATATTACACGGGCTGGGATCTCTGTGGACGCCACTCCTCATACACTTCGTCACACTTTTGCTACAGGTCTATTGAAAGAAGGCGCCGATCTTAGAAGCGTTCAAGAACTTTTGGGCCATTCGAATGTGTCAACTACACAAATATACACTCATGTCACAAATAAGCAGCTTAAGGAAGCACATAAGAAGTTTCACAAGGACACCGGCTCCAATCCCACTATTGGTGTGGTTGATGATGATGTTGATGATGATAGTGTTTCCTCTATAGTTTAAATCTACTTTTTGAGGATTCCCTTAGCGGCCATTAGTCCGGTAGCGGCGGCACCTGTAATAGTACCCGACATACCGCTGGCATCTCCTGCCACGTACACACCTTTAATTGCGGTCTCCATATCCGAAGAGGTTTTTACCCTGGAGGATCTGAACTTAACTTCCGGTGCGTAAAGCAGGGTGTCTCCGGAGTTGATACCCGGCATTACCCTATCCAGTTTTTCCAGGCCCTCAATAATGTTGGTCACGGTTCGATGAGGTAAGGCCATGGAAATATCGCCGGGAGTTACTTTTTTTAAGGTAGGTTTGACCATAGACTTATTAAGCCTGTTCCAAGTACTTCTTCTCCCCTTTTTCAGATCAGCCAACCTTTGTAGGATAGGTTTTCCACCACCAATAGTAGAGGCCAGTTTAGCTACGGATTGTGCGTATTGGATGGAGTTTTCCACGGGCTGGGTGAGGCTGACTTCGTGGACAAAAGCAAAGTTGGAGTTGGGGGAGGCGTGATTAGAGTTGGAATGTCCGTTAACGCAGACGTACCCTTCATAATCTTCCAAAGCCACCATACCGTTTGGGCAAGTGCAAAATGTTCTCATGACATCATCGTAAGTGTCTGTTCTGAGCTTAAAAACTATTTCGTATAAGGCCTCGGCGTGTTTTTGCATGATACTAGCCGGGAACTCTAAACGTACGCCCACCTCCACCATACCGTATTCATGATCTATACCATGCTTGTTCCCTATCAGCTGTAGCCACCTGGCATTGATTCTACCGGGCGCAAGAAGGGCCTTATGTCCGTATATTTTTCTGTTGGTAGTTTTTACATGATCGAACTGAGCATTTTTTATACCTAAGTCTTCCACTCTTTCATTGAAAAACATAGCCACTCCCCTTTCTTCCAAGTACTTTTGGAAGTCCTTCATCATCTTTTTTAGTTTGTCAGAGCCCACGTGCTTGGACCGTCTGATAATAAGTTCCAGCTCGTTTTTTTGCGCTTCGGCAATGAATTTTGCTGCTATTTCAGGGTTTTTGGGGTATTCTTCAGAGTTGATACCGAAATCCAAAAATATTAATTCAATTTCATCCAGTAGTTTTTGATATTTCTCAGGCGAGATGATGTGAAATGTTCTTTCGTGTGAAAGCTTGGGTGTGAAGTGGAGCTTACCGTCAGAGTAAGTGCCGGCACCTCCAAAACCGGACATGACTTCTTTACCAGATCTATTTTCGATGGACTTTCCCATTTCCACTAGAGCTATTTGTAATTTAGGATTTTTATTAATGAGTTTGAAGCAAGAAAAAATACCTGCCGGTCCTGCCCCTACGATGACGACATCGTATCTTTTTACTTTTGGCATACATTAGAAATAATAACACAGCAAGAGTATTTACTTGACGTTAAAGGTTTTCCTGTGGATATCAGAGCGCCCATATTTTTTTATCATGTCTCTATGAAAAACTGTACCGTACCCTTTGTGCCTATCAAAACCATATACCTTATACTTATCATGCCTTTCGTGTAGACCCACCATGAGGTTATCCCTGTACACCTTGGCGATAATTGAGGCGGCAGCTATAGTCATACTTTTGTTATCCCCTCTTTTCAAATTTGTTTGTGATTGTTGGGCAATGTCGGGTACCTCATAATTATCTGTAAAAACATGGTGAGGTTTCATATTTAATTTCTTCACCGCAGATGAAAAAGATTTCTTAGTACTTCTTGTTAAACCCAAATCATCCAACTCGTGATGAGGAACTTCGACAATTGAGTAAGATAATACCTCATTAATTAAAAATTCACTGAGAACAGCACGTATCCTAGGAGATATTAATTTAGAGTCCCTAACCTGAGTGTAGCATTGTAGCTCTTGGGGTACGTTATCAAAGTCAGGTAAGCGGTCTTTGTCTAGGATAGCGGCGCAAACCACCATAGGTCCTGCTAGTGCCCCCCTGCCCACCTCGTCAATTCCGGCTATGTACTTTAAGCCTCTATTCCACAGTGCACGTTCAAAAATAAGTAGATTTTCACCTCTCATGAGTTTATAAAGAGTTAAGTTATTCTCCGTTTTCTATAATGGCTACGGAAGTGACTTTGTCATTGGGTTTAAGCCTAATAAGACGGACACCCAGAGTTGCTCTACCTAAAATAGGTACTTGTTTAGAAGAGAGTCTTATCATCATGCCGCTTTGGCTAGCCACTAACATATCTGTTTCTCTTTTTAAATATAAAGGCCTGGCGGCTACTAAGTTACCAGTTTTCTCATTAGGTTTATAAGTGATTATGCCGGACCCGCCCCTGTTTTGTATCTTATACTCATCAACAGAGGTCTTTTTACCATAGCCTTTTTCTGATACAGCCAATAAAGTCAGTTCTTTTTCTTTGGCAGGAATAACAATGGCTCCTACCACCTCATCATCCTCGCCTTTGAGCTTAATACCGGCTACTCCACTGGCGGTTCTTCCCATAGCCCTGACATCTTTTTCTTTGAAGCGGATGGACTGTCCGGAAGCGGTGGTAAGCAAAAGATCGTCTCTGCCTGTAGTAATACTAGTAAAGGCCAGGTTATCACCCGCTGATAAGTTAATAGCAATGATACCGGATGATCTGATGTTATTGTACTGCTCCATATCTGTTTTTTTAACCCTGCCCTTTTGTGTAGCGAAAAACACATAACCTTTTTGGGCTTCTATAGCTTCAGACGATACCGTTAAGAAAGACCCTATCCTTTCTTGTGAAGTAATACTCAAAAAGTTAACAAGAGGTGTGCCTTTAGCTTTTCTTGAATACTCAGGTATTTCCCAAATCCTCAGTTTATAAACTCTGCCTGTGTTAGTGAAAAACAAGGCCCAATCGTGAGTAGTGCAGGTTCGAATAGTTTCTACCCGGTCTTCTTCCTTTAGTTCACCGCCCGACACGCCGGAACCTCCCCTACCTTGTGTCCTATAAGTACTTTCTTTCATTCTCTTAATGTAACCGCTTTCTGAAATTGTGATAATGCAATCTTCTTTAATAACCAAATCTTCGTCACTAATCTGACCAACCTTACTCTTAATAACTTGTGTTCTTCTCTCATCACCGTACCTCTCTTTTAATTCATCAAGCTCCTTTTTCACCTGTGTCATTATCTTTTTGGGCGAGATTAGCAGAGCTTCATATCCTTTGATAGTTTGCATGATGTCTTTTAATTCCTCTTCAATTTTTTGTCTTTCCAAAGCAGCCAACCTTCTCAGTTGCATGTCCAAAATGGCTTGTGCTTGTATTTCAGTAAGTTTGAACTTTTTAATCAAACCCTCCTTAGCTACATCAGCGTCTTTTGAAGCTCTAATGAGTTTTATGACGGCATCAAGATTATCTAAAGCTATCTTTAGCCCTAAAAGAATGTGCTCTCTGGTCTTAGCCTTTTTTAATAAATGTATAGTTCTTCTGACAACTACTTCCTGTCTATGCTTAATGAACTCCTCCAGGATCATTTTCAGTGTCATGAGTTTGGGTTCATTATCGATCAGGGCTACCATGTTAGTATTAAAAGTGCTTTGCAAAGGTGTATATTTGTAAAGCCTATTCTGAACCTTTTTGGGTATAGAGCCTTTTTTAAGTTCGATGACTATTCTTATTTCATTACGGCTGGATTCGTCTCTCAGATCCACAATCTCCTCCAGCTTCTTGCTTTTTACTAAACTGGCAATTTTGGTTAATAGGGTACTTTTTTGTATCTGATAAGGTATTTCTGTGACGATGATCCTAGTTCGCCCGCCCTTTATTTCCTCTATTTTCATCTTAGCCCTTGTTACTACCCTACCCCTGCCGGTGGCATACATATGAATGATTTCTTTTTGATCGTAGATGATGCCTCCGGTAGGAAAGTCAGGACCTTGTATGAATTTAATGAGGTCATTGCCGGTGGCCTTAGAGGAGAAATCAGTCTCCACTACCTTAAGTTTCTGTGTCTGGTTAAGGATCTCAATTTCTTGCTCGATCACATCTCCGCTTATTTTGTCAGCTTGTTCGATCATGAAATTAATGCCATCCAACACCTCTGTTATGTTATGAGGTGGGATGTTAGTAGCCATGCCAACTGCAATACCGGAAGAACCGTTTAGTAAAAGGTTTGGCAATAAGGCCGGGAGGTATTCAGGTTCGTAGTTTTGCAGGTCATTAAGCTCAAAGTCTACAGTGTCGTTGTTTATGTCTTTGTATAGTTCCTCGGAGATTTTATGCATTTTGCACTCTGTGTATCTCATGGCGGCTGGAGGATCCCCATCAATACTCCCAAAGTTACCCTGAGGAATTATGAGGGGGTATCTTAGTGAAAAATCTTGTCCCATTCTTACCAGTGAATCGTAAATTGCCACATCTCCATGAGGGTGATATTTTTTCATTACCTCGCCTACTACAGCGGCGCACTTGATGTATTTACTGGTATGCCCCATATTCTGGTCTTGCATGGCGTAAATTATTCTTCGGTGCACAGGTTTTAGTCCGTCTCTAACGTCAGGTAGGGCTCTGGAAACAATGACACTCATGGCGTAATCCAAGTAAGCTTTTTGCATTGTTTCAGTTATGTCAGTTGGGATTATACGCATATTTTTGTCTAGTTTTTTTTCTTCCATTTTGCTATCTTAATGCAATTGTTATGCTTATGAAATATATCACAAACACGTGAGTGATACAAAGTACATAATAGCAGTTTTAGGCCTAAAAATCAATATAAAAGAGCCCTATACACCTAATAAAGTCATTAAAAATAGGGTGGCTAATAAGACTGTAATTCGTACTATTTTCACCGTGGGATATTTTGAAAATCTATTATCAAAGGGAAGGAGCTCTTTCCAGGATTTTCTAATTAAGGGAGAGGTTAAAACCTCTTTCATAAACGGCGTCGTCATTGCCGCCATCCTGCACAGCATTTATTTGGTATTTGTCCGACTCCATATATGCGTTCAGTTCAAAATCAAGCCCATCTGAATAATACTCAAAATGATAATTGGCATCGTTAATGGCGTCAGTGGGCAAGACTGAGATAATATCAATAAGTCCCCTACCCCTGATATCGTTGAACTTTACCCAGCCTGTCCCATCAATGGCATTAGTGCCGTTAACAGAGTCGCAGTCAACGCATCCGGTAGTATCCACTAAAGATATGCCCTGAGTTGCCATGCTGTCTACCAGCGCAGTTTGCACACTCAGTATGTCATTCATTCTTCTAGCATCTCTGGCTTGTGCTTGGTATTCCTGAACATCGATCATCATGACTAAAATACCGGCTAATATTCCAATTACAACAATGACAATGAGAAGTTCAATGAGTGTAAAGCCTGATTCGGATCTAAACTTGGGCATTACTTATGAGTATACTGAGAAGATTAGGTTTTATCAATTACCGCCTCTTTAGCGTGTGTTTGGATGAATCGTTTTCTGGGCGGGACCTCACTGCCCATTAACATAGTGAAAACTTCATCGGCATGGGCGGCATCTTCCACGGTTATTTGCAACAACTGTCTGGTTTCCGGGTTCATGGTGGTTTCCCATAGCTCTTCGGCATTCATTTCTCCCAGTCCTTTAAATCTTTGAATAACAGCCTTTTCCCCCTCTTTGGTTTTCATAAAAGCCTCTCTTTCTATTTCATCGAAAAGATATTTTTTCTCCTTGCCCCAAGTAGCCTTAAACAACGGAGGTACAGCTACATAAACGTACCCGTCTTCGATCAGCTTAGTTAAATGCCTGTAAAAGAAGGTTAAATATAAGGTCATGATGTGCATTCCGTCACTGTCTGCATCAGCCATAATGATTATTTTGTGGTATCTGAGTTTTTCCGGATTATAATGTTCCCCGATTCCGGCTCCCACTGCCACAATTAGATTCTTAAATTTTTCAGATTCCACGATTTTGTCCAGGCGGGCTCTCTCGGTGTTTAAAACCTTCCCGAACAATGGCAAAATAGCTTGTGTTTCTCTGTTTCTGCCCTGCTTGGCTGAACCACCGGCTGAATCTCCCTCGACAATAAAGAGCTCAGTTTTCTCCGGGTTTTTAAGTGAGCAGTCGGCTAGTTTACCGGGCAGAACACCGCTACCGGCGTCAAGTGCAGTTTTTCTAATTACAGTGTCCCTAGCCGCTTTAGCCGCTATGCGGGCCTTATATGCCAAAACATTTTTTTCTATTATTCCCTTGGCATCTTTAGGGTTTTCGTCTAAAAAAGCCTCCAGCGAATCCTTGAGAACTGTATCTACCGCTTGTCTGACTATAGTGTTTCCCAGCTTGGCCTTGGTCTGCCCTTCAAATTGGAGTTGTTCCGAGTCCAGTCTTATGGAAATAATAGCGGTAAGGCCTTCCTTGAGATCATCTCCTGATAGATTAGTATCACCGCCCCTGAGTAGGTTATTTTTTCTGGCATAGTCATTTATGGTTTTTGTGAGAGCAGATCTGAAACCGGTCAAATGTGTACCGCCCTCAATGTTTTTTAAGTGGTTGGCAAAACACAATACGTTCTCATTGAAGGAATCATTGTATTGCAAAGCCACTTCCACCTCTACTGCCTGATAATCTCTATCCACAAAGAAATAGTTAGGATGAATGGTTTGCTTATTTCTATTTAGGGATTGGAGATAAGATTTTATACCGCCCTCAAAATAGAAATTCTCATGAAGACCACTTCTTTCATCGATGATCTCAAACCTGATACCGGCGGTGAGATATGCATACTCTTTAATTTGGGTAATGAAAAACTTTGTTTTAAAATCAGTAGTCTCAAAGACTTTGTCGTCGGGCAAAAACTGCACAATACTGTAGTTTTCATAGTTCCAGTCGTCCAATTTTAGGGTCCATTTTGAGTCCTTTATTTTTGTAACCGGTTTTTTGGGATCGATTTTTTCTACGGGTCTGATAACATTACCGCCATTTGCGTATTCCTGTACTACTACTTCGTCATTTCTTTTCACCACTACTCGGCACCATTTAGAGAGAGCGTTCACCACAGAAGAACCAACACCGTGAAGACCGCTGGATACTTTATAGCCCCCGCCACCAAACTTTCCACCTGCATGTAGCTTAGTGAAAGCTAATTCTAAAGCACTAACACCGTATTCCTTTTTGATGCCATAAGGTATTCCCCTACCGTTATCGTACACTGTGCATGACCCGTCTTTTTGAAAAACAAGTCTGATATGATCAGCAAAACCGGCAATACCCTCATCCATGGAGTTGTTAACGATTTCTGTAACCAGGTGGTGGAGACCCTCTTCCCCGGTGGAACCAATATACATACCGGGCCTTTTTCTAACAGGCTCCAAACCTTCCAAAACTTGTATTTGTTCTGCGTTATAGTCTGATTTTTTAGGCATACTTAACAAAGAAATATTATAACTCATTTCATTCGTTGCTTTTAGTACAAAGTAACTTATTTCACTCGTTGCTTTTAGTACAAAGTAACTTATTCCATTCGTTGCTTTTAGTACAAAGTAACTTATTTCACTCGTTCTAATAAACAAGTTATTATAAACCTTTTAAGGCGACTGTTTGATTGTATAGTAAATATTGTATTCTTTCAAGGCCGTTTTTTGCTTATACAGTGCCATATACGACGATTTAAAAGCATTAATGGGGGTTGAAATTTGGAAAAATTAGATCTTTAAAAACAAGTTTTCAAGAGCTAACCTCTTATTCACATTAGTGTTTTCTAAGTCTTTTAGCAGGCTTAAAATAAGCTCTATGTTTTTATGTTTATCGAACTTATGATTATGTGTCATGGCATATCTTTCTTCTTGGATCCAGTACTCAAGCAGGTTTATTAAAAACCCACCTTCTTTTTTAGCAAGTATTTCTGCAAGTTTCAATTTCTCTCCTACGTTATAGCTAAGTATTGTCTTAAAAGTAACTATTTCTTCGTGGCCTTCAAAAAAGTCATCCTTTTTTGTGTCAGGTTTAATTTTTCTACATCTGGATATTAATGTAGGTAACAAAGACTGTTCAGACTTAGAAGACAGCACCAGTACAGCGTAAAAAGGAGGTTCCTCAAGGATTTTTAATAAGGCGTTCTGGGCCTGGGGAGTCATCTTTTCCGCCGGACTGATTATGGCAACTTTGTATTTTGAGCTATATGGCTTTAATGACATGAAACTGATAAGAGACCTGATTTGGCTTATGCCGATACTCTTTTTCTTGTTTTGAGCTAAGACAATAATTTTATCCGGATGAGCCGTTTTTAATAAATTCTCATCCAGTTGGGAAACAAGCTCATCTATTTTTTTAAGCCGGTCTTTAGCGTTTCCACCATAAACTAAAATCGAACCTGTATTCATATAAGGTATTATACTCTGCCTTGGTTTATTGTGTTATCATAATTTTATAGTTAAATCCTGCCTATGGTAAACGTTAAAAAGTCAAAAGGAATTGAAGATGTTCTTCATGATAAAGGCTTACTCACCGAAGATCAATTATCCGCTGTTAAATTCGAACATGTAAATACCGGTAAGCCCGTAACCGATGCAATTAAGGAAAGGGGCTATGTTACAGATAAGGATTTTGTAGAGGCCTTTGGTGAGGTTTATGACATTGCTTTTGTTGATCTAACAGAGACTCCCATTAGCGATGAAGTATTTAACATCATTCCCCTAACCACTCTAAAGAGATATAAGATAGTACCTTTTAAACTTGAAGAGGATAAATTGCATTTGGCCATGGCGGATCCTTTGGATCTGCAAACCATTGAATTTGTAGAGAGGAAAACAGGCAAGAGAGTCATACCCTTCATATCTACTACCCCGGAGTTGGAGAAAATACTAGACGAATTTAAGAGTAAGGCGATTGGAGATGAAATCAGCGCCGCCCTGGAAGAAATTACTCAGACAACCCTAAAGATCGAAGAGACGCAAGGTGATATTACAGACGATACCATCAGGGATGCTCCTGTAGCTAGAATTGTGAGCATGATACTGGAAACTGCGGTGAAAACCGGTGCCTCTGATGTGCATTTGGAGCCCGGTGAAGAAAAATCACGTTTGAGATACCGTGTGGACGGTATTTTAGAGGAAAAAAGAACATTTCCAAAAGAAATGCACGATTCCATTACAGCCAGGGTGAAAATTTTAGCTCAAATGAAAATAGATGAAAAAAGAATACCCCAGGATGGTAGGTTTAAGGTTCAGGTTGGAGATACTTTTACTGACTTGCGTGTGTCTTCTCTGCCCACAATTTATGGTGAAAAGATAGTTATCAGGTTGTTAAAGGAGCAAGGAGTTATTTTTAATTATAAAGATTTAGGTTTGAGGGGCTTATCTTTGAAACGGTTTGAAGAAGCCGCTATTAAGCCCACCGGTATGATATTAGTTACCGGACCTACAGGTTCAGGTAAGACCGTTACTTTATCGGCTGCCCTATCTAAGCTTAATACACAGAGGGTGAATATTGTGACAGTTGAAGATCCGGTGGAAATTAGGGTAGCTGGAGTCAATCAGGTGCAGGTAAATCCGCAGGCAGGTCTTACTTTTGCTACCGGTCTGCGCTCTTTCTTGAGACAGGACCCTAACATTATTTTGGTAGGAGAGATCAGAGATGGAGAAACTGCTGAACTAGCCATCCACGCTGCCTTAACAGGCCACTTGGTTTTATCTACTTTGCATACAAATTCTGCAGCAGGCGCTATACCTAGGATGTTGGACATGGGAGTGGAAGACTTCTTACTCTCCTCTACCCTAAACGCCATATTGGCTCAAAGATTGGTGAGAAGAATATGTGTGGATTGTAAGACAGAGTTTGAACCGCCTAAAGAAGTACAAGCTCAAATAAGAGAGGCCTTAAAGGAGGTTCAGGACAATAAGGTTCTCATCAGCAAAGATCCTGAGATAGCTAAGAGCTTAAAGATACTTGATGAGAGTAAGTTAGTTTTATATAAGGGACAAGGTTGTGATACATGTAATCAGACAGGATACAAAGGCAGAATTGGAATTTTTGAATTGTTGGAGATGACTGAGAGGATAGCTGCCCTGACCGTGGAAAACAGCCCTTCGGATATAATTGAGAACGCCGGAGTTGAGGAAGGCATGATCAGATTGTTACAAGACGGGTACTTGAGAGTTTTGGAAGGAGATACTACACTGGAAGAGGTAATGAGGGTAGCCATGTAATAAGTTTATTAGGTACAATTATTAATTAGGAAAACATATGGCCAGTAAATTAAATGCTACACCGTTGTTAGAAAAAGTTTTGGAGCAAGGGTCTTCTGACCTGCTCCTTTCGGTGACTAACTCACCTATTACAAGAACTAATGGTATTTTAGCTCCCATGCCAGGGCTTGACGCTCTAACGGCCGAAGATATTGAATTTTTCCTATCCCAAATATTAAAAGCGGATCAAAAAGACATATTTGACGTTAACAAGGAGATTGACTTTTCTGTAGCTCTAGGGAATAAGGCTAGATTTAGGGTGAACGCCTTCTTCCAGAGAGGCTACCCTTCTGTGGCCATGAGGACCATCCCTATGGTGGTTCCCTCTTTGGATCAGCTGAACTTACCTGAAACACTTGATCATCTGTGTAATCTTAAACAAGGATTGGTATTAGTTGTAGGACCTACCGGCCACGGTAAATCTACCACCATTGCAGCTATGATAGAGAAAATTAATGATTCCCGTGCAGAGCATATCGTCACTATAGAAGACCCTATTGAGTACATTTTTACTAATAAACAGTCCCTTATTGAACAGAGGGAAATGTACTTAGACACGCACTCTTGGGATGTTGCATTGAAGTCTGTACTCAGACAAGATCCAAATATTGTCATGGTGGGAGAGATGAGAGACGCTCAAACTATGTCGGCCGTATTACAGATATCAGAAACAGGGCACTTGGTGCTAGCTACTCTACATACTAACTCAGCCGCTCAAACTATAGAAAGAATCATTGTTTCATTTCCGGAAAGTAAACAAGGGCAGGTAAGGCAGCAATTAGCACAAGTAATGGAGGCTGTCATATCGCAAAGACTTTTGATTGGGAAACAGGGAGGATTAACGCCGGCAGTAGAGATGTTGCTTGCCACCAGTGCGGTTAGAAACCTTATAAGAGAAGGAAAAACACATATGATAGACAACGTTATAAGCACGAGTTTGGGAGTGGGTATGTGTGATCTAGAACACAGCTTGGCTGATTTAGTCAAGTTAGAAAAAGTAGATTTGGAAGAAGCTATGAAGTATACAACAAAACCGGATAATTTAAGGACTGCCCTAAAGCAGGGAAAGTAAGGAAACAATATGCCTTTGTTCTCATATACTGCCTCAGACACATCAGGAAATAAAAAGAGCGGTACAGTAGACGCAAGAACCAGGGATTTGGCTGTAAGTTTGCTAAAAACACAAGGTCTGTACGTCATTGAGCTAGCAGAAAAAAGACAAAACTTAATGGAGAAATTAGGATTTTTTAAAGGAGTTCCTCAGGGGGAGGTTGTTGCATTCACTCGTCAGTTCTCAACTATGATAAGCGCAGGACTACCTATTTCCAGAGCTTTAGACGTTTTGTCTAGTCAGTCATCAAATAAGACCATGGGTAAAGTAATCTCTGAGGTTTTAAGAGATATTGAAGGAGGGTCTTCCCTATCCATGGCCTTAAGTAGGCACCCACAAGCATTCCCACCCACTTACCAAGCTTTGGTAAGGGCCGGTGAGGCTTCAGGTAAGCTGGATGAGATATTAAAAAGGTTGGCTACCACCATGGAAAAACAAAGGGAACTGAACTCAAAGTTTAAAGGAGCCATGATATACCCAAGTATAGTTTTTATGGCCATGATAGGTGTGTTTGTGCTTATGATGGTGTTTGTCATACCCAAGTTGGCTGAGATGTATAAGAGTTTAAACGTAGAATTACCTGCCATGACCCAAGCCATGATCTCTTTATCGGACTTTATGGTTAATAATATAATTGTATTGATAGGTTTAGGTATTGCCGGAGCAATAGGTGCCAGATATTTTCTAAAAACAGAAGCCGGGCGAGAAGTTATATCTAACGTGTTTTTTGCTATCCCGATTTTTGGCAAGATCAATAGACAGAAAGAGATAACTGATTTCACTCGAACACTTAGTTTGCTAATAGCTTCTGCTATTCCTATTGTGGAGGCCCTAAACATTGTTGCAGGAGTAATGAGAAACAAGAGTTTCAGAGAAGCTGCTTATGAAGCAGCTTCAGCGGTTGAGAAAGGCAACGCCCTTTCAGAGTATGTAAAAACTAACACGATCTTTCCTCCCCTACTTGGTCAAATGGTAAGTGTAGGAGAAGAAACAGGTCAGCTAGATGAGGTACTGGATAGAGTTGCTAACTACTTGGAGGGGGAAGTGGACCATTCAGTAAAAGGCCTTTCGGCGGCATTAGAACCGGTTATATTGTTAATGCTAGGGGGAATGGTAGGCTTTTTAATTATTTCGATCATCACACCAATTTATAAAATTACCAGCGCCATATAAAGTTGGTATTTTGGCTTTTGAAATTAAAATATAAAATTAACTTATTTAAAAGGGGGTGAAGTCCTAAATGCTTAAAAAACAAAAAGGTTTTACATTAGTAGAATTACTTGTTGTTATCGCCATTGTGGGTATTTTGGCTGGTATAGTATTGATTGCCATCAATCCTGCTCAGCTTCTTATGAAGGCCAGAGATTCTCAAAGACTTCAGGATATGGATACCATTCACAAAGCCTTAGGTTTATCCTTGGCTGACGCTGAAATCACTATATCGGATACCGCAGGTTGTGTTACATGCACAAGCGTAACCGGAACCCAATCAGTTGATGGTATTAACGGTTTTGTGAAATTCACAATTCCGGCCACAAAAACAGGTTTAAGTAAATACCTGGCCACATTACCGGTCGACCCGACAAACGACACCGCCTTAGGTCTGGAATATGTATACGCAGCCACAGTATCAGCTTATGAGATCAACTGTGTTCTGGAATCTCCGGATAACGTGAACAAGATGACCGTAGATGGTGGAAATGACAACGCCGTATTTGAAATAGGAACAAGCCTTACCATCATCTAGTAGTTACTTTGAAAAAAGTAATTAAGATGGTGGTAGGCAAATCCCTAACGACGTGTAAACGTTGGTTCTGAGGTGTTTGATTAGCGTTATTTATTGAAGGAGCCCCCATACCTGGGGGTTCTTTGCGTTACCAAATTATGCTAAACTTACCAAAGTATGTTGCAACAAGTATTATTATATATTTTAACTTTCATCTCCGGTTTACTGTTTGGTTCATTTTTAAATTTAGTATCGGATAGAATATTAACTAAAAATAAAATTTTAACCGGAAGATCAAAGTGCAACAGCTGCAAAAAACCTCTAGAAGCCAAACATCTCATACCTTTGTTATCCTTCATGATTCAAAAAGGAAAGTGCGCATACTGCAAGAAGAAATTATCATGGTACTACCCCGCCTCAGAGATCCTCACGGGCTTGATGTTTATGGGGGCAGCATATTTATCGTCTGTATTTATAGCAGTAAGCTATTCAACCATCATCTCATTTGTCTACTTATTAATTGTGGGAAGCGCTTATATTGTACTTCTACTCACAGATCTTAAATTTAAGATGATACCCAACAAAATTGTTTATCCGGCTATTATTTTCGTACTGCTTTTCATGATACTTAATTCCTCCTTGTACCTATTTTTATACCACCGCCAGCTAAGCGCCGATGCCTTTGGTGTATACCTTTTGGAAGCGGGATACCTTCAAATACAGGTTTATAATATGTTGAAGGCTTTGGGCATGGTACTGCTGAGTTCCACTGTCATAGCGGGATTTTTTGCTTTTTTGGTAGCCATCACAAAAGGTAAAGGTATGGGCGGTGGAGACATAAGGTTGGGTTTTCTCATTGGTTTGTTCAACGGTTTTCCTCAAAACATCATCGCCATATTTTTAGGGTTTATTTTAGGGGCTACTGTTAGTTTGGCGTTAGTAATGCTTAAGATAAAAACTCTGAAAGACACGGTGCCATTTGGGCCATTTTTAATTGCAGGGAGTGTCATTGCTCTGGTTTGGGGAGCGGAGATTTGGGATTTTTACGTTAACCTGTTTTAACCTTTTCGATACTGCGCTAAGCCCCCTCTCGTTTCCTATTTCTTTTCCTATTTCTTAGCTTTTTCCTCTACTTTTTTCACCTGAGCCTCCGCCGGTTTTGAAGGTAGTATTTTTGCCAATTCTCTTTTTCTAGGCAATGTGAACCAGAAGGTGGCTCCCTTCCCTACCCCGTCGGAAAATGCGCCAACCTTACCACCCATGGCGTCAATAAATAATTTCACTATGTATAGTCCCAAACCTGTGCCTTCAGATTCAGCCACAGTTTGATATGAAGAATCCAATCTGCCAAACTTATGAAACATTCTCTCTAGCTCGTCAGGCTTAATACCTCTTCCGGTGTCAATTACAGAGACCTTTGTGAAGTCGCCGGCTTTTCTGATGTCAATTGTGATCTCACCTTGATCGGTGAATTTGAGAGAGTTGCCCACCAAATTGACCAATATTTCTCTAAGCTTGGAGGTGTCCACGTAGGCGTACATTTTTTCATCCTCGTTTGATATAGCAAGTTTAAGACCCTTCTCATCTGCCTTAACTTTCAAATCCGAGACCAGCTCTGTCACGGAGTCAACTAATTCCACGCGGTTTATAATGACATTGATAGCATTTTGCTCTATTTTGGAGACGTTCAAGATATCGTTTATAAGTTCTATCATCCTCTCTGTACTAATGATGGCTTTTTTGATGTACTCTTTTTGTTTGGGCTCTAGTTTGCCGTGGCGCTCTGTACTGATCATCCATAAATAACTTTTAATAATAGTCATAGGGGTTCTAAGTTCATGAGAAGCTACAGACAAAAATTCATCCTTGGTTTGCTCAAGCTCTTTTATCTTGGTGATATCTGAGACGGTGACGAAGCATTCTTCTGTGTTATTCGGTAAAGTGATAACGGATGTTCGAATAGATACACGGTGTTTTTTACCTTTGGCCAGCAAGACCACATCTTCAATTGAACTTTTCTTTTTGCTTTTTTTAAAACAGTATGTTTCCGGGCTAATAGGGATATTGTCTTTGTTGTAAAGTTCCAATAGATAATGAGCATCCGATCCAAGTGCTTCGTTTAATTTTATGTTAAAAAGCTCAATCCCTGATTTATTTATAAGTGTGACTTTGTACTTCTTGTCTACGGAGATTATGGCTTCAGGTATGGCATCTACGACCTGTTCGATACTAGCCTTGTGCTGTAAGGTATCTTTTTTGGGCATTAAAACTATTTTACATTAAAAAAATATTTGGTATATACTTAGTATATTATGCCAAATGGTGATGTACCTAAAAAAGTAATCTTACTTATCGAAGACGAGATAGATTTGGTGGATCTGTACACCGAAATATTAAATGAAGCAGGTTACGATGTACTTCCCTCTTACGATGGGGATGACGGAATTTACAAAGCCAAGAATGATAATTGGGACCTGTTACTTCTAGATATCATGTTGCCCGAAAAAGACGGCATGGCTGTGCTGGA
This sequence comes from uncultured candidate division WWE3 bacterium, assembly GCA_965603395.1. Lineage (GTDB taxonomy): Bacteria > Patescibacteriota > WWE3 > UBA101185 > UBA10185 > CAYSWS01. The sequence goes on along the minus strand of CBFDCV010000011.1, from coordinate 6,353 downwards.
AGAGATCCAAAAAGTTGAAAGGGGTAAACAAGGCCCTATTGTCCTACTGACCAACTTAAATAGTGAAGATCTCATAGAGCGCGCTTACAAATTAGGTGCCGATGATTACTTAATAAAATCTGAAATCTCTTTAGACGATATTGTCAGTAAGGTTAAGCAGTATTTAGGCTAGAAGTTTTAAAAATATGGAGATGCCCCACGTCTTGAAAAAGAAGAGCAAAAGCTTGTTGGTGATTGCTCTTTTTGTTTTTGTCACGATGATTGCGGCGTATGCCGTTCTTCCTTTGGCAACTACAAATAATGTTCAGCCCGGTAGTGGTGATACGGACAATGGAGGTAGTCCTTTTGGAGACTTGGGAAAAAGCAGGCAGGAAGAATTGCTTGCGGACATGAAAACATTTTTTGTAGGCGGAGACCCAAATTACTGGAAAGAATGGAATTATCAAGATAAGGTTATATTTGCTCATATTCAGGAGATCGATTCAATTAATGATGATATTGTGGCCATGATTAACCCGCCACCACACGAAGACTTTAGTAAGACCAGATGGAATTTACATGTAAGTTGTCGGAATGATAAAACTATTGCAGTAAGCGAAAATGATCCGCTTAGTTCGGTTATTGATTACAATTTTGATGTTTTGGAGCGGGCAAAAGTTGGAGATCTGCTTATTGGTTATTGTTTAGAAGAAGAGTGTATAAATATCGGTAATAAGTGTTATCTTGTCGTGAGGGAGTAGTGTTAGTTTTATAATTGAGGTATATGGCAGAAGAAATTAATAAGGATGTAAATAAGAAAAGGAGAATTCCCAAGCTTGTTGTAGCAGTTTTATTAATAGTCTTGTTAATTGGGAGCTTACAAGTAATTCACATAGTAAAATTTCAAGTAGGTAAACTGAGTAAACAGGCTCAGGATGATATTGAGATGAAGGATTTTAACGAAATTATTGTTTCTTGTAGATCTGAAGTAGTCCGTGACTATGGTACACATGCTGACGGTGGAATAAGTGAGGAGCGCTTTGGGCAATTGGTAGAGGAATGTGTTTATGAAAGAAGTGAAAACGGTAGCTACGATTTTAGGTATAGTGAATAGTCTTCTTTATTTTTCTACCCAAGCACCACCCCACTTGCCTTTCGTATCTTTTTTCTGTATACAGTTAAGTATCTAAAAAACATATAGGATATATAAGTATCCAAGGAGAGAGGTGCAAAATGGAAGAGAGAATAAAGGGGCCGGTCTTGGTTCAAAGATCATGGTCAGTACCTTTAGTATTAATAGCAGTTTTAGCAGTTGTGGCGTTTTTTGTTTTTGCTTTTCTCCCACCGGGAAGTTTAACGCCCTTTAACAGGCGAGCTCATTCCAGGTGGAGATAACGTAGGCGAAGTTACAGAAACTGAGGAAATATCTCAGGTGACAGTAGCTCCGTCAGTTACTCAAGAGCCGCCTACGCAAACACCAACAAGCACGCCAACCAGCTTGCCTTCGCCAACCGTAACAACATCACCAAGGGTTTTAAGCAGGGAGGGGTATAACCGCTTAATGTTCGACACTGGTTTTGGATATATACTTCTGATAACCGGGTGGTACCGTTATGATGGAATAGAACTTTTGGACGATTTTCCGTGTTTACAGGATTGTCCTGTTGGGGTCTATTTTGAGGCTGAGGAGGTAATCTGGGACGCTTTTGAGCAAAATAATGATGAGGATTTTTGGGGCGAATGGGTATGCCAAGGAGTGGACAACGGATTTGGTTACTTTATTCTTTCCAAGGAGGCAGAGTTTAACTCATATAAACTCGCTTTTGGTAATGTGGACGAAGAGCCGTACTTCCCCCAATTTACTGGGAACTATAACGATTTCGCATGCAACGTTTCTCGTCCTGAACCAACCCCCATACCCAGTGATTCATTGGGATGGCCGGAAAACGTAAGGGTCAATATTGAGAACAAGTATCTATACCCAATTATCTCTGATGGTTGGGACATGTTTCCTGGCTTAGATTGGCCGAAAAACTGGACCCACGTAGACGTCGAGGCCTTGTCAGATCGCATGGTTTGCTATGCAGTTGCAAACGGTCACTATCATCACGGCTTTGAAGCGTACATGCCTTCGAATATAGAACGTGGCTACTCACAACTTCATGGTTTGAGGATGGAACTACGTGATAAGCTCAACAGCGAGCTTGGAGTTTCTGTAGACGGTAATCCTCCATTGTGTCCCGGTTTTAAGGGTATGATCGAACTCGCTAACCTGCCGTAAGATAAAAAAGCACCTTTTTCTGGTTGAAAATCAACCCGATGAGGTGCTTTTATTTTACTTTTTAACCTGTTAACATTTATTTATGCCCACAACAAGAATCAAAAGTTTGAAGGATAGAGTTAAGTTGTTTATTTTTCTTTCCATTTTTGGATTGTTGTTTATCTCACTCGTATACTACTTAGTTCTCTATCTCACCGTCGACAAAACTACAACAGTTAAAGAGACCAATTTGTACGAGATGGTTATTGGTAATGATGGGAATGAACAAACACTAAAACGCCAATACCCCGCTGATATGGAATTTCCGGGCTTTGTTGTCAGAGATAGGATGGAGGTACCGAGTGAACTTGAAGCCAATTATGACTTTTTTGAACTTTTTGGCGTGCGGGTAGTTTCTACCGGCAAACTTTCAACTACCACCATTAAAGATCCGCCAGGAGTGAATACATTGGCAGAAGTGTTGCAGCTTGAAGTTTATATAGATGATGAACAAGGATACCTAACTACAAACAAGCCGTTTAACATTGCCTTAAGAGTGTACCCGGAACCTTATCCTGAAGAGGACATAGCTCCCATATATCTTATGAACATTGTTCAACAGATAGAATCAAAAAGACTACATGACGAGCTAGGAATAGATAGTAATGCTGCAAAACTTACTAACGAGCAGGTCGAAATTTTAAATGAAAAATTTAAAAGTCTTAGTGAGAAGTATATAGTTGAGGGCATAACACAAGAAAAAATTGAAGAAATGTTTAAGGAAGATACTATTTGGGTCATAGCCCCCTACTTAAAAGATGACCTCATTACTTACACATTAGGAAGTGAAGAGGCTCTTTACCATAACTATATAGTTCTGCTCGATGAGTACTATGGAGGAAATGATAGTGCGCTTGTAGAGAAGATACTGTCAAGAGATGTATCCGAAACCAGAGATCCTGTTATGATCTCTGATTTGTTTGTTAATTTTTACTAAGTATGTATATGAACCAATTAGGAAAAAGCAAATTCGCATTACTTAAAAGTGTCTTAGTTGTTGCATTTTTTCTTGGCTCAGGCTTCTTGTACACAAGAAGCGCAAAAGCAGACTGTGCTGATGGTTGGGTTTGTTTTGGAACCCGTGTATCAGATCAAGCAAATACCTGCACAGCTTCTTGCACGAGAAGTGGTTGGGTGCAGTTGAACCAAACTTGCGACTCAGATTGTGCTAAAGAATTTGACAGTCGTACTTGCACATGGAGATCTAATAGGGTTTGTGGGGATAACTGCGGTGAATGTGGAGAGACTTGTGGTAACTGGTACAACTGTAGTTGGGGTTGTTTAGAATATGCTTGTAGGTGTGTATTCCCGTCCCATGTGAGCTCTTGTGGATGGCGTTGTGTAGAAGATGAATTTTATTGCGCAGAATTTGGTTGGAGGGATCTTTGTCGAGATTGTGATTGTGATTTTTGTTGTTGGTGGACCAACCCTGTTTGTCAGTGGGGTTGGGAGACACTACGCTATAACTGCTGTATAGAAGATGATGATCCCCCTCCGGAACCGGAGCCTGAATGTTCTACAAATCCAGGCGTACCAAGTCTAGGCAATCCGGTTGATGATCTCACCACCAACGATACTAATGTGGTTGATTTTGATTGGGCAGCTAATGGTTGGGGTGAAGCAGCTTGCGGAGGCAGAGCTATTAGATTTCAAATTGATAATGATAATGATTGGGATAATGGTAATATTTATGACCCTGGTAATTTATCTGCGGCCACCACCTCAGAGACAGTAACACTAAATGAACCTGAAGGAGGTTATCAATGGCGCGTAGGGGCACAAAATGAGAATAACGGGTGGATATGGTCGGAAACAAGATCTTTCACCTTGTATTACATTCCCCCAACAGCAGAACTAATGTCTCCGGCTAATAACACAATTGTTGGTATTAATACCACACAAAGTTTTCAAGCAAATGCTATTGATGCTGTAGGTCCTATGACACGCATGAATCTTGAACGAGCCCGCGTAACCATGTTTGGTTTAGTAGATCTAACAGAGCTTGATGAGCCCGGAGGTGACCCTGATGAGTCTTGTTCAGGAGTATCCTGTTCGATAACCAGAGAGTGGACACCTGGCTCTGCTGATGTAGGTCAGTGGATTGTATATATGAAAGCCTTTGATATTTTAGAAGCTTATGACGGTTCTTGTACGGGCTCCCCCATTGTACCTGTTGGATGGGCGGATTGTGGAAGAACTGGATTACAGGATTTTATTAGTATTGTTGTAACAAACACCACACCTAATGTTGCCAGTATCACAGGCCCAGCCACACTAAGATACGGAGGAGCAGCAGGACACACCACAGCAGACTACACAGGGCTATTTAACCTACTCTACTCAGATCCTAATAAACAGGAAGTAAGAACTACATGGAGTGCACCTAATATAGCTTTGGAACCTATTGATACTATCAGGGTTAATGTCACAGGTATTGTTGATGGCGCTGTTCCTGAGATGCGGGTAGTTATAGGAGACCCATTAAATAGTGGAACAAGATACACAGCTTGTACAAACTCCATAAACGGAGCTCAAGTAATAAACTGTAATCTAGGAAATGTAGCAGCTACAAGTATTGATATCTACTTTTCAAACAAAATAGCCGGAAGTGCTATGGAGCTAATTGTAGATAATATTGAGCTTATCTATACAGATGGAAGTACAAGATTAATCGAAGCAGAAAGCAATGATGTAAATGGAGATAAAGTAGTCTATGATAGAGCCATATTAGCCTCAGATCCTTTAGCCAGTCCCTATGATGGAATGGACACTATAGATGGAAGAGAAAACATGTCCTGGATTGGTTCACTAAGATTTCCAATACCTTTAAGTTTTAGTCCTATTCCCCCAGCCACCCTTGTAACCCTAACAGGAACAGCCACCGATTCACTAAATGACTCAGCCTCAGCTACTAAAGATATCACTGTTTGTGGTAGTGCTCCCTCAGGAGGATTAAATAACCCTTCCCCTGCCGTTGATGAGCAGGATGTACCAAGACCGGTAACAGTAGAGTGGGATGGCCCTGTAAGCTGGGGATCAACCTGTGTAGCAGGTTCTAATACTAATACTGTGTATTACAGAACAAAGATAAATCCGGTTTGTGTAGCTCCCATACCTTCTGGGGGCGGAGGTTATACTAACTACTCTTCCGTACCAGGTTGTACAGACGTAGCAGATACAGGTGGAAGACAAAACTGTCTTGACACCGTAAACGCTTTTGATAGAAACACCACCTACTGTTGGTTTGCAGAAGCAAACAACGGTGAAGCCGTCACAAGATCAGATGAAGAAGTAGGTATAGTTTGGTACTTTGAAACAAAGGACCCTCTAGATGACAAAGACTGGTTTACCACCTTTGGTGGGGATATCTATGCCGGAGGTATAGAAGGAGGAGCCGGAAATGCATTAGAACTACCGGATCCTGCAGATTATCATCTAACCTGGACTCCCCCCTACCTAAATCATATAGGAGCAGATGGTGTAGGCACATCATCACTATCAAGTTTAGATATGGATATATCACACAATGAGACAGCCACCAGCCCATATTTCCCTGAGTCAGAGTCAGCTTTCTTTGCAGAAAATGCAGCACTAACAAGCACCTGGCCTCCTAATTACACCGGTAATCCCCCAGCTGATGCTATTGATCTACCAAGAGCTGGAATTGGAGAAAGTTGTGATGACATATTCATTCATAACCCTCCAAGCAGCAACCAATTAACACCTGGAGAAGCTTATGCGGCAAGTTACTCTTGTGTTCAAGATGGTTTAGATAACTATGGTGGGGATTACGAATTGCAACAAAGAGGCGTAGCAGCAATTTACGTCACAGGTAACGGTGAGCTAAGGTTTGATGCTCCTTTTGATACCTCAGATGATAATCCTGCTACTAACATGCGAAGGATAGTATTTATCACAGGGCAAAATGTTGATGTAAAGATAGATAGAAACTTATCAAGCCCTGATCCTGCAGATAAAGCAACATTAACACCCCTAATAGAAGCTGCCTTTGTAGTTAACGGTACATTGGAATTTGAAGGCACTTCGGGTGATC